>JAHHIE010000063.1 GCA_019358945.1 Stenomitos rutilans HA7619-LM2
GGTTTGATGACCATTTGATGCTGACAGCAGCAGGGTTATGGAACTTCTACCTGATTGCAGCATAGGAAGAAGAACTTGAAAGGTCATGTTGGCTAACTTCGTTCTTATTTCCCGACAGCTCTAATGCCTGAGGTGAATTTGGTGTCGATGATGGATGTCATTATGGTCATCCTCACTTTTTTCATCATCATTTCCATGACGTTGAGCGATTTTTCAATCTGTGAGTGTGCCGCTACCCAGAACGGACAATGCCAGCAAAGAAAAGTCGCCTGATCCAATGCTGGTGGGCTTGAATAAGCAGGGACAGATTCTACTCAAAAATCAGACAGTGAGTGAAAAAGAATTGGCTCAACAAGTTGTGGCATATTTGGAAAAGCACCCAAAAGGTGCCATTGTGCTGCGAGCCGACAAACAATTGACGTATGAAAAAGTGGTGCAGGTTTTTAGTGCTGTGCAATTAGTGGGTGGCGATCGCGTTTCGCTAGCGGTTGAACAATAAACCATCGACGAAAAGGCACCTGCCGTGAAAGCGTTTTGCACGCAACGATTGGCTTGCTTGCAAATGAATCGTGCTCTAAACGTAACTTAATGTTCGTAAGCGTCCATTGGTGGGCAGGTGCAGACAAGGTTGCGATCGCCATAGGCCTGATCAATGCGTCCCACCGCCGCCCAGAATTTGTTGTCTCGCGTCCAGGTGGTTGGATAAGCCGCTTGTTCACGAGTGTAGGGACGATCCCATTCGTCTACCATCAGCGCAGCAGCGGTATGGGGTGCGTGTTTGAGGAGATTATTCTGACGATCGACCGTGCCCTCTTCGATCGCGCGGATCTCTACTCGGATAGCGATCATGGCATCACAGAAGCGATCGAGTTCCTGCTTCGATTCGCTTTCGGTCGGTTCTACCATGATGGTACCTGCCACAGGCCACGATACTGTAGGCGGATGGAAGCCGTAGTCAATCAGCCGTTTGGCAATATCATCCACTTCAATCTCAGCCGTCTTTTTAAACTGCCTCAAGTCCAGAATACATTCGTGGGCAACCAGGCCATGTTTACCTTTGTACAGCACTGGGTAGTGCCCCTCCAGCCGTTTAGCGATGTAGTTTGCATTCAAAATGGCAATCTGCGTGGCTTTGGTCAGCCCTTCGACACCCATCAACGCGATATACGCCCAGGAAATGGGGAGAATGCTGGGGCTACCCCAGGGAGCTGCTGATACGGCACCAACGCCCTGTTTGCCACCCACCTGCACGATCGGATGCTTAGGCAAAAAGGGCGCCAGATGAGCTGCCACGCCGATCGGCCCCATGCCAGGGCCACCGCCACCGTGAGGAATGCAAAAGGTTTTGTGCAAGTTCAAATGACACACATCTGCGCCAAAGTCACCGGGACGACACAACCCCACTTGCGCGTTCAGGTTGGCACCATCCATATACACCTGTCCACCGTTGGCATGAATGCACTCGCAGATCACCTGAATGCTTTCCTCAAAAACCCCATGCGTGGAGGGATAGGTGACCATCAGCGCGGCAAGATTGTCCCGATGCTGTTCGGCTTTGGCCTTCAGGTCTGCAACATCGATATTGCCGTCGCGATCGCATGCCACAGCCACAACCTTCAGCCCAGCCATCACAGCGCTTGCAGGATTAGTTCCATGCGCCGACTGGGGAATTAGGCAAATGGTACGATGCCCTTCGCCCCGTTGTTCGTGATATTGACGGATCACCAGCAGCCCGGTGTATTCGCCCTGAGAGCCTGCATTCGGTTGCAGTGAGATGCCCGCAAAGCCCGTGATTTCTGCTAGCCAGTGTTCTAGCTGCTCAAAGAGTGCCTGGTAGCCGTGGGTTTGATCCAGCGGTGCAAAGGGATGGATTTGCCCAAACTCTGCCCAGGTGATTGGCAACATTTCGGTTGTGCCATTGAGTTTCATGGTGCAGGAGCCAAGGGGAATCATCGCGGTTGTCAGCGATAGATCTTTGGACTCCAACCGATGCAGGTAGCGCAACAGTTCCGTCTCGGAATGGTAGGTATTGAAGACGGGGTGTGTCAGGTAGGACGTAGAACGCAGGAGGGAGGCTGGAAGCAGGGAACGAGATGATGCTGTCAGCAAATCTTCTGGGGTAAAGTGGGTCACTTCTGCGCCTGCAAACACTTGAAAAAGTGCCAGCAGATCATCGGACGAAACGGTTTCATCCAGCGCGATCGTGAAGGTGTGGGCATCCAGTTGCCGCAGGTTGATCTGGTGAGAATGGGCGCGTCGGATTACTTCGGGCGCTTTGCCGTCTGGAACCGTTACTCGCAGTGTGTCGAAGCAGGGTTCGGGACTGGGCGCATACCCCAACCGCCGCAAGCCCTCTGCCAGAATCACCGTGAGATGATGCACCCGATCGCCAATCCGTCGTAACCCGTGAGGCCCGTGATACACCGCATACATACTCGCCACGATCGCCAGTAGCACCTGAGCCGTACAAATATTGCTGGTGGCTTTGTCGCGCCGAATATGCTGTTCACGGGTTTGCAGCGCCAACCGCAACGCAGGTGTGCCATGCACATCTTTAGAAACTCCAACCAATCGACCGGGCAACTGGCGTTTGAAGGCATCCTTAGTGGCAAAGTAAGCCGCATGAGGGCCACCGTAGCCAAGCGGTACGCCAAACCGTTGCGTGTTGCCGATCGCAATATCCGCGCCAAATTCTCCTGGTGGCATCAGCAACGTTAGGCTGAGCAAATCGGCAGCAACGGTGA
Source organism: Stenomitos rutilans HA7619-LM2 (assembly GCA_019358945.1). Taxonomy (GTDB): domain Bacteria; phylum Cyanobacteriota; class Cyanobacteriia; order Leptolyngbyales; family Leptolyngbyaceae; genus Stenomitos; species Stenomitos rutilans. The sequence continues at coordinate 2,745 of JAHHIE010000063.1, forward strand.
CTAGAGCGCCAGCGGCATGGGCGCGATCGCAAAACTCTCGATAGTCGTAAATCGCTCCATCAGTAGCCGGATATTGCAGCAGCACACCAAACACGGGTTGGTCAAACTGAAAGGTGCGGTGATCGCTCACAATCACATCAATGCCTAACGGTTTGGCGCGAGTTTGGACAACGGCGATCGTTTGAGGATGGCACGCTTCAGACACCCAAAAGGCATTGGCTTTTGTCTTGCTCACGCCATAGCTCATCGCCATTGCTTCAGCGGCAGCGGTTGCTTCGTCTAGCAGAGACGCATTCGCAATTTCCAATCCTGTCAAATCGGTCACCATTGTCTGGAAGTTGAGCAGCGCTTCCAAGCGTCCCTGAGCGATTTCGGGTTGGTAAGGGGTGTACTGGGTATACCAGCCTGGGTTTTCGAGAATGTTGCGCTGAATGACGGGTGGCGTGATGCAGTTGGAGTAGCCCATCCCGATGAAGGAGCGGAAGACGTGATTCTCCTGCGCCATTTCCTTCAGTGATGCCAGCAGTTCGTATTCGGCTTTGCCAGATTCCAGCCGCAGCGGCTTCCGTAGGCGAATGCCACGCGGTATGGCGGCATCCATCAAAGCCTCCAGACTATCAAAGCCGATCGCGGCTAGCATCTGGTCAATGTCAGCGTCTCGCGGCCCAATGTGGCGATCGGCAAACGTATCGGTGTAGGCGAGTGGGGAGTGGGGAGTAGAGAGTGGGGAGTGGGGAGTAGGGGAGAACACAGACGTGTCTAGCCGTTTGAACTCAATGCCATTTTGATCAGGATTCTTACTCACGCTGGCTTGGGACGGTTCTAGCATAGACGACTCTGGCTGTGGTTTCTAAGCAAAAAGCGTGGTGCTCGATCGTGATGTGTAGCATCATCTACACACGCTACGACAGACCACCTTCATATTCTGCAATATCTGAGCAAAAAAATTCCCCCTTACTCCCCTTCGACCTGCTCACGATACTCATCTGCCGAAAGTGCATCATCCAACTCGCCCGGATCATTCACCCTTACCTTAAGCAGCCACCCTTCACCATAGGGATCTTCAGCTAACTGCTCTGGTGCGTCGATGAGGGGCGAGTTGACTTCGATAACCGTGCCCGTCACGGGAGAGTTAAGGTCTTCTACTGCTTTGACCGATTCGACGGTGCCAAACTTTTCGCCTTTTTCCAGCGCATCGCCCAGTTCCGGCAGTTCTAAGAACACAATGTCACCCAGTTGATCCACCGCAAAGGCGCTAATGCCGATCGTGGCAATTTCTCCTTCCAAACGGGCGTATTCGTGCGAGTCCAGGAATTTAAAATCACCAGGATAATCAAAAGCCATGTTGTCTCCTTGGATTCAGATTAGCTATTAGCGGTCAGCTATAGCGATCCTACTTGAATTCTGTCGATCGATTCAGCTTCAATCGATTAGCTTGAAAAATCTAAGCGGCTTGTTGGCCTTTTGAGTCTTGAATCAACCCAATCGATCATCGCTAACAACCAACAACTAACAACTAAAGCTGACCGCTGACCGCTAACTAGCTCGTCGATAAAATGGCTTCTTGACCACCGTTGCCGGATAAAGCTTACCGCGAATTTCTACCTCAATGGCTTGTCCAGGTTTCGACAAGGCTGTGGGGATGTAAGCCAGCGCGATCGCATCCCCTAATGTTGGAGACTGAGTACCGCTGGTCACTTCGCCCACAGTCTGCCCATTGTGAAACACTCGATAGCCATGACGAGCAATGTTGCGTCCCTGCATTTGCAACCCCACGAGCCGTCGCTGGACACCTGATTGCTTTTGCTGTTCCAGCACCGATCGCCCGATGAAGTCCCCTTTGCTGTCTAGATGCATCAGCCAACCAAGTCCCGCCTCAAACGGTGTAGTCGTATCATCGATATCCTGCCCGTAGAGCGCCATTGCTGCTTCCAGGCGCAAGGTATCGCGGGCACCTAAACCACAGGGAGTAACCCCTGCATCCAGGAGCGATCGCCACAACTCTACACCGACTGCCGGATCGACCATCACTTCAAAGCCATCTTCGCCCGTGTAGCCTGTGCGTGCCAAAAAGCCCGGTTGTCCCAGCACGGTGCCTTCTAAATGCCCAAACGCTAGCACGGGAGCGAGATCCTCCTGCACAAACGGCTGTAAGCGCTTTACCGCTTCTGGCCCCTGCACCGCTAGCAAGACGTTTGTGGTGGAAACATCCTGAAACGTCAACCGACTGTGATCAAGTTGCTCCAGCATCCAGGTTTTGTCTTTCAATGTGGTGCCCGCGTTGACGATCGCAAACCAGCGCTGTTGCCCTGCTTCATTCAATCCTTGATAGTAAAAGATCAGGTCATCCACAATGCCGCCTTGAGGATTGAGTAGCACGGTGTATTGAGCCTGTCCGGGCTGCAAGCGGCTCAAATCCGACGGCACCAAGGTTTGCAGTTGTTCCACCAGCCGATCGCCCGTCAGCACAAACTTACCCATGTGCGATATGTCAAACATCCCAGCCGTCGATCGCACAGCCTGATGTTCACGGGTAATGCCGCTGTACTGGACTGGCATCTCCCAACCGGAAAAACCAGTCATCCGCGCTTTGAGGCTCATCCCTAAATCAAACAGCGGAGTCCGCGCCAACGGGAGGGGCACATCTGCTGCTGACATTGCTTGCTGGTTGCTGTGAGGCTCTGTCACAGGTTTTGCCTTCCTTGCATGACACCCTTCATCCTAGTTGGCTTTCAACCATGCGGTCAAACGCTAAGCTGGGGTATGACGCTCCGAGGTTTGTGTATGAATCTCTCTCCTGCGCTGCAACGCGCGATCGAACAGATTGCTTCCAGTCAAGGCATTTCAACAGATGAGTTTATCATCCAAACTCTGACAGAGAAGGTCAGTAGCTTTCACAAACCGTCTCCATCCTCAACATCACAGACTGGACTGAGAGATGAGAATGGCATTCTGGTCTTCGGTTCACAGCTTGGCAGAATTTTATTCAGTGATAACTCGAATGCCAAGCCAACCTCGGATGTCGCCTCAGGAGGCCAAGACTTTGATTGAGAACCACCTCCAGTATTTAGAAGCGATCCCATTAGAAACGGCAAATTATCAAGCCGCGATCGCCCAAATGACGGCTCTTAATCTTCCTGGTGGGGGAATTTTTGACGCTTTAATTGCCCAAGCTGCCCTCAAGGTAGCCGCAGACCAAATTTTGACACTCAATCCTAGACACTTCACTCGCCTTGATGCCGCGATCGCACAAATAACTGTGGTTCCTCATACCAATTTGAATTGAAAATGCGACACATCCTGTAGGGGCAAGGCATTGCCTTGCCCCTACCCAACGATTGATCTGTAGCCGTCATTCTTTAAATCGGTATCAGTAATGGAAGTAGCCCAAAAGCCTCTATTGCCTTAGCTTAAATTCATCAAACTTGATGACGTTAGATTTTGGCTCGCGGGTATCAAAGCGATAGCTGCTGATGGTGCCTGTGCCTGTATCGAAGATGCTGAAAGCGGTGATGTCATTACTGGCGATGTAGGGCATGGGCTGCTTCTTGTCATTAAGGAGCGGGGCGATCGTGGGTACGATCGACTCCAAGCCATTAGGATTCCCCGATGCAGCGTACTCTTCCTTGTAGTTTGTGGGTACAACCCGTTTGCGATCGCCCACAAACGCACCATAGGAATTTCCCACATTGGACGTTTCCAAAAAGTGCATCCCACTGGGACTGATAAAGCGATTCCACAGGTGTGAATGCCCATAAAACACCAGTTGCACATTCGCCTTCTCCAATAGCGGCACCACATCGCGAATGATGTAATCGTCCTGCTTAGGATATTCGTAACGAATGGCTTTAGTAACCTGATACTTGAGCGGAGGGGGAGGCGAGTCTTGTGGTGATGGTTGTAGCCCGGCTCGTGCTTGCTGTAAACCTGAGTCCCCGTGTCGCACTTCAATCTCTTCTGTCTCTTTGACTTCCACTGGATCGGTGTAAGCAGGAACGATGTTCTCACCTAATGAATGGGGTGGATGGTGGAACATGACCAGCTTATATTTGGCGTTCTTGAACTCTGGGCTATTGAGTTCCTGTTCGAGCCAATTGTATTGAGGGCTGCCTTTGGCGATCGGTTCAAACAAATGCTGCCCATAGCCCTTTTCCCTGAAGCTGTTAATGTCTTGATCCCGCTCTCGGTATTTTCCCTTTGCATCTGCTGCAAGGCTGGGGGTACGCCAGACGTTGGTGATGTATAGAACGACCAGACGTAGATCACCAAAGGTCTCTGCGTAGTAGCGCTTGCCACCTTGAGGACTCTGGGGCAGCGTGAAAATCTCTTCGTAAGTGTCTGTGTTAAATGAATGGTCTTTCACAAACTCCTTGCGTTTGGCAACCAGTTCCTTCCCGGCGGCGGGGTTGGCACGAACCGTGTTGAGAACGGCATCGTAGAAGGATGTCTCTCCAGCCTGAAGCGGCACCGTGTTGTAAAACTGCTCGTTGAGAGGTTCTTCGGTGGAGAAGCGTCCCATGACTTCGTGGTTGCCGATCGCGGTATACATCGGCGCATGTTGAATGATGGCTCCCCCTTTGTAGCAAGTCTTCACGCCATTTTTTTCTAGCTCATAGCAGGCGCGGCCTTGCAGACCGGGAAAGAGCGAACCGCCGCAGGCATCATCAAACCATTCCGAGGCACGATCGGCGACGTTGATCAAATCTCCGGCAAAGAGGACGAGATCGACCTGCCCGATCGTTTCCACTACTTTTTGCAAGTTTGCTGCCACCATCGGCTTGATCTGATGGTCGGAGGTCAGCAGAATTTTGAGGGGCTTTCCGGGGGACGGTTTCGCCGTTAGAGTATACGTCTCGCTAACCACCGTTGCACCATCTTCGCGCATGCTGGTCACGCGATAGGGCACCCGCCGATCGGGTTTCAACCCTGTGACTTCTGCCTCATGCCGCCAGATGGGGCGTACTGTCACGCGATCGTATTGCTTCGTCAAATGGGAGTCAGCATCCTCGCGAGTGCGGCTTAACTGAGTGGTGTTTGCCGTTACGGTTTGAGTGAATCTATCCCCATACGCCACCGTATGCTTCGTGCCTGCAAAGTCAGTAAACCACACCACGCGCACAGAAGAGTCTGAGGGCAATTGCAAGAATGGCTCTGTGAGAAGGGTTGGTTTGGCAGACATTGCAGGCGTGAGAGTGGAGTACAACAAACCGATTATGACCACTACTGCGGCTAGCAGCAGCATACGACGGGTCAGGCGTTTCAGCATGCATACCTGGGCTACATCAGGAGTAAGAGCGTTGTACTCAAATCATACGCTCAGTGGTTAAGTTATACCGATTTAAAGAATGACGACTACAGATCAATCGGTGGGTAGGGGCAAGGCATTGCCTTGCCCCTACAGGATGCGTCGCATTTTCAATTCAAATTGGTATTACAAGGCTCTTTCATTCCCTTTGGCAGCGAATAGGAACGGATGAAACAGATGATTCTTCACTGCTAACGGATCACCTATCCGCTTCATCTGTTGCCAAATCTGTTGCCAAAGGGCCTCAATTATCACGGTTTGTTAGAGCCGCAGAGTGGCAATCTATTCGATGAGTTTGTTAGTGCACGATCGCAGCACAGCAATCCCTGTACACCGATCAAATCAAGTGGTTGGTGAATCCGAGCGTTTACTAGCAGCAGGTAAACGAGGTCGTTGAGTCTTTGACACTCGTCAGCGAGTCTTTGAACCTCGTCAATGAGTCTTTGAACCTCGTCAATGAGTCTCTAACACTCGTGGTCGAGTCTTTGATACTCGTGGTCGAGTCTTTGATACTCGTTGTTGAGTCTTTGACACTCATTAGCGAGTCTTTGAACCCCGTCAGTGAGTCTCTAACACTCGTGACCGAGTCTTTGAACCTTGTCAGCGAGTCTCTAATACTTGTCGTTGTATGTTAGAGCTTCGCTAATGAGCCGTTCACACAACTCATGGCGCTTTGGAGGCGCGATCGCTCCACACAGGAGTAAGAACAGTTCAATGTTTGAGAGTTGTTTGAGCGCATTCAAATCAATCTTGGTCATCACAACTCCTTGGCTGGTAGAAATGAGCGAGTGAAGCAATTGGTTTCGCAATGTTCTTACAGCGTAGGAGTTGAGCCTGACCGATCGCATGAATCAGATGTCCCAAAATGGTTGATGACTAAAGTCCTGAAAATCGTACTGGACGAGTTGCCGCTATGCCGTTGCGTGTTGATAAAAGGCTTGCATGGCAGCGAACCATTGCTGACGCGATCGCTCCCAGGTGTAAAACATGTGTCCCCCTTCGTAGTGCTGCAAGGTGAGATTCGGCCGCAGTTCTGGGTCAAGTTTCATCAATGCTGCCAGATGATTAGACGCAAAATAGGGCGTAACCAAATCAAAAAAGCCGTGCGTGATGTATACCTGCATGTAAGGATTGAGGGTCATCCCAATACGTAGGTCATCCACTGCACCAATGAAGCCCTGCCTTAACTCGCCCTTAAGATCAAACTTCCAGGCTTTAAAAACTTCGTAGTTGAGCAAGTGATACGACAGATCGGTTTCGATCGCCAACGTATCGCGCAGGTGACTGTTGATGGCACCGGTGAATAAGCGATCGATGCCATCCAGGGTGGGATCGATGCCCTCATAATGGATGCGATCGGGAAAGGGATCGATCGCCGTTAGAGACGCATCATACAGTCCCACAATCCGCTGCTGGTCGCGGAGTAATTCGCGGGCAAAGACTTCGATATCAACCCGTCCGCTTTGCCGTTCTACCAGCGCTAGCGGCAAGCCAATTAACCCAGCAAGCTGTTGATACGCTACCTGCCGTTCATCAGATGTACTCAGATCCCCTGCCGCCAGTAAGGGGATGAGGGTTTTAAGCGCAAACCGTTCAGCCGCCGCTGTGTGGGCTTGCAGATCGCCTGGATTGCCTGCCCACTGAGCGCGATCGTGATGTGCAGCAGAAGCCGCTAGAGAGGGCAGCAGCGTTGCCCAGGAAGTCAGGTCATAATCGCTACCACCCAGCAGGCTAAATTCCAGCGCGGGTGAAATGAGAATGGCACCGGACAGCCCAATGCCAAAGTCTTGCTGCAATTTACGCGCCAGACGAGCGACCCGAAACCCACCGTAGCTTTCACCTGCAATAAAAATGGGCGACAGCCAGCGCTTTTGACGAGACAGAAACCGCTGAATAAACTCACCCAGTGACTTTAGATCGCGCTCGACTTCCCAAAATTCGGTTTCTTTAGGCGTTTTCGAGTCGGTCGAACCCTCCTTCTCGTCGGTCGCTTTGTCAGACGGTAAGCTGCGGCTAAAGCCCGTGCCGATCGGATCGATAAACACCAGATCGGTAAAGCTCAGCCAACTTTCTAGATTGTCTGCCAACTGTACGGGTGGCTTGGGCAGGCTACCATTCTCACCAAACGCAATCCGCGTAGGTCCCAATGCGCCCATGTGCAGGTAGGCAGAGGCCGCACCGGGGCCACCATTGAAGACAAAGGTGAGCGATCGGGGTGCAGTTGTCTCTACAGCAGCGATGTACGCCACATGAAACATTTCGGCAACGGGCTTCTCTTGCTCGTACAAAATCTGCCACTCGGCTGAGACGGTGTAGCGCAGGTCGCCTTGAGGCAATGCCAGGGTATGTTCCGTTTTTGTGCCAGCGCGTGGGATCGGTGGTGTGAGGGTGTCGGTCATAAGAGAGCCAGGGGCTAAAGAATCATCTTTTGTATCCAGACCTCGGAGGTCTTCCAGACCTCCGAGGTCTACATGAAGTGTGACTTCATCCATTCCATCGTAAAACGACCACTTCTTCACGCATTTGTTCATTAGTAGCCGTAGCGATGCGGGTGCGAAAGAGGTCGATCGCCAGTACTTCGTAACCGAGCGATCGGGCGATATCAGCCAAAATCTGACCAGTCCGAATCATGACGCGCAGGTAAGAAGCCTGATCGCCCACCACATAAGCCAGTTGGGCACCGGGACGCAGGATTTGTCGCAGTTCTGCCAGATGTCGTGCCATGCCACCAAAATAGAGCTGGGTCGCGCGAGCGTAGAGTCGTTCAAACCCGCTGGTCTTACCCAACGCCAGTCGTCGAGCCTCAATCTCGTTGGCAATACGCTGGACTTCGACCTGATCGGCCACCCAGCGATCGTCTTCATCAGCCGCATAGACATTTCTGGTGTTTGAGCGCACGAGTCCTTGCTTGAGGGCACGGAGGTCAGCTTTGGTATTGATAAAACCCAGCAAAACGGATTCTAAGCGCGTGGTGCGGGTGTAGTCCTTTTCGTTGGGGTAGGGGGGCGAGGTGATGACCGCATCAATAGAATGAGGCTCCAGCACGTTCACTAATTGGCGCGAATCGGCATGATGGACGATCGCCTCGACGGAAGGATACTGCTGCAATTCCCGTAAATCCTTCGCCATAGTCTCGATCGCCTCCAACCAATGCTCAACCACGGGTGCATCAACCTTGGCCCGTCCTACACCCACTTCAGGGCCAAAGTGCAAATTGCTAATCGAATTCACAATGGCTTTGGCTAAGGCCAACCGCTCATGGTCGTAGTAAGGGGCTTCGGCTTGCTGCGTCAGGTGCTCCAGCAGCACCAACGTTTTATGCAGCGGAAGCGGACTGATCGAGTTCTTGAGAATCAGCTTCGCTTGCTCATCGTTGAGCGATCGCCAGGAGGCCGAGACGAGTGAATCAGTTTTCCCTAAAAGGGCGAGTTCGGCAAGCGTTTTGTCCGCAGTTTGTTTGGCGTGGTCTAGCAGGCGATCGGGGTCAGGGCACCAATCGGTTTTAACCCGTCCCGCCAAATGCGCCATTGGGTTGGCTTCAACGCCAACACTGGAAATCCCCAGCTTTTTGCATTCCACAACCGTTGTGCCCGTGCCACAAAAGGGGTCTAGTACCCGCTGTGCAGACGTAATACCAAACCGTTGCAGGTAGTCACGCACCAGATGGGGCGGAAACGACAGCACAAAGCGGTACCAGTTATGGGCCGCGTGGTCTTCAGCAAAAAGCTGATTGATTTCACTGCGGTAGCGTGCTTGTCTCGCTGTTGTAGCGGGGGCAGAAGCATCCAGGGGCAGCACAGGCAGGTTCGAGCCTTCAGTCATGTACTATGCAGTCATGTACTAAAAGGACAGTCTAACCGACATTGGCAACCTTACTGCGATTACGCTTACTTCACAGGCGTCGGAGCTTGTGGCGCTGGTTTACTGGCGGCATCACGCAGTTTGGGAGCCTCTGCAAGAATCACAATCATGCCAGTTCGCGCGGTCTCAAGGGTAGAATCGCTCAAGAGGTCAACCACGGCAACCCCAACGACTTCTTCAATCAACGTTTTGAGCTGTGGTTGAATGGCATCACCCAATTCAGAGTGGAGTGTTTCAACCAGTTCATTCTTGCCTTGATCCGCTAAAAGCTGCTCTGGCTGAGTGACAGACTGCTCCAGGACAATCGCAATCTTCGTCTCTAAAAGCTCGCAGTCAACCTGGCTGAGGCGATGTCCAAGCTGATTGCGATAAAGCGCTTGGATGCGTTGTGAGAGTGATCGCTCGATTTGACCCTTGGTTGGCAATGTGTCCATTATAACCAGCAGCAACAAATAATCTCTATTAGACAAGTAGACGAATCTGGATTATTCCAGCTATCTATCCCAAGAGGGATTTTAAGTATTTTATATCTGCTAGTGTCGCACAGCAATCATTATTCCTTGGTTTTTGAACAATATTCAGAGGAGGTCTTGTAACGGTTCTCAACGCAAGCAGCCACAGTCCTATCGAGACGCTATTGGGGGTTAGGGTGTCGGGTGTAGCGAACGCCTTAGATACCCTCCCAGGTTGAATCTCACCATATTAATATTTGAGGAATATTTATTCTTTAATGCCACTTCCGGTACGATCGTGGTCTAATTGTGTAAATCTAGAGATATGCATTCGCGTCATTAGCTTGCTGCCCTGTTGCCGTCCATCGGGTTGACACAGAGAAGCGCAACCTGGGCTATGAATCAAGATGAGCAGCCAAAAGCGCCGACTAGCCGCTTGAGGAGCTTCGTCCGATCTCCTTCAGAGACCCCTTACGGGTCTGAACCCTTACTGAAAAGGTATGGCTGAACAGAGTATGGACATTCCACGCTTTCCAACACCTGGCGCTCCAGTGAGAATACTGGTTGTTGACGATGACCAGGATAATCTTTTGCTTGTTAATTACCAGCTGCTACAGCTACTCGATTGTACGGTCATTAGCGCACAGGATGGGCAGGCAGCTATCTCGATGGCTCAAACTTACCTGCCAGATTTAATTCTGCTGGATATTATGCTGCCGACGATGGATGGTCTTGAAGTAGCAAGCGCGTTGAAGCAAAATCCCCAAACGCAGGCCATTCCGATTATTGCAGTCACAGCGATGGCTCGATCGCTCGATCAGGAGTTGGCAACGGCAGCAGGCTGTGACGACTACGTTTGCAAGCCCTACGAAATTGAAACGCTTTCAGCCGCGATCACGCGTCATCTCACGTTGCCATCCTCGCTACTTCAACCGTCCTAAGGCCGCAGGTTCCACCCTGACCTCCCCTTTCATCGGCACATGAGCTAAGGGCAAGTAGAAGCTTGGGGCTTTAGAAACGCGATCGCACGTTGAGGATAGCGGATTAGATCACTTCGACAAGTGAGATGTTCTGTAGGGGGCGCACAGCCGTGCGCCTGTACATCAGGATCACACGTTAATTGATATTCTCGTTCCTAGTACTATCCCTTTGGCGTGGCAGCCTTAGCTTGAGCAACCTGCACCGCTCTGACTAACTGTGCCAAAGCGTACTCCAACTGTGCTCCGGCATCCATCGCAACCCAACCATCCGGCGTGAGTTGGCGAAATTCAAAGTGAAGGTGCGGCCCAGTAGATAACCCTGTGCTACCCACACGCCCAATCACCATGCCTTGCTTCACTAATTCTCCGGGCTTCACAAAGATTTCAGACAGATGGGCATAAACCGTTTCTTGCGTTCCCTTGTTGTGGTCGATCGCAACGGCGAGTCCATAACCACCCAGAAAATCGGCGATCGCCACCTTACCCGCATACGCTGCCAGCACAGGCGTTCCCAAGGGCGCTGCTAAGTCGGTACCAGCATGAAGCCGCTGCTCACCTGTGATTGGATGGGTGCGCCAACCAAAGATTGACGAAATGGGAGCCGGAATCGAGAGCGGAAAAATCAGGCTAATATTGCCATTGCCCAACCGTCCTGGTGGTCGCGCAGTGCGGTTGTAATAGGCTTGCCAGGTGGGTGTGGTGCTGGTGCCAAGGCTTGTCGTCCCCAAATTTAAAGAACGCACACTCACAGCGGGTAGGCTACGGGATGCGGGCGCATTAGCAGCTTGCCAGCGACTATCTAACGTACAGGGGCTACCATCCAACAGTTGTCCGCCTCGTAAGACCGCGCGGCACCCAGTAGAGCGCTCTGTCAACACGATCGAGGTTGGCGCGTCATAGCTGCTTTCGGGGCGCGCAATGGCTGGTTTCGGTTGCGCGATGGTGGGGTTCACACCGCTGGGCTGCACAATCACCCGTTCTGGCGCTACGGGAACCTCTACAGAAGGCGCAACCTCTAACGTCTGTGGCGTTACCGAAGGGGCGATCGACGCCGAATTCACTGCTGTCGCTGGTTCCGGAACCGTTGGAGCGATCGCGCCCTTTGCCGCGTCTTGGGCTAACGCCATGCCACTACTGAGTAGACCAAACCCGCCAAGCAAACCAAGCCCACGGAGCAAAAGAGCACTACAGCGAGAAGGGAGCAGCATTGGGTGAGCGTTTGGAGTCATTTGCAGTTCCTGAGGGGCGATCGTTAAAGCACTAGCGACCTGGTCGTTCAAACGGGCTAATTAGTTCCATCAAAGCCGATGTTTCGTACGGAATCAACGAAGGACTTTAGACTGGAAGCTGTAGGACGTAAGCTACGGCTTAGTACACCGTTTGAGCAGCCAAATTGTGCTCTAAGGCTTACTGCCTGACGCGTAACCTAACAGCCCCGACCATTGTACTCGCCTTTAAAAATCTTCCTCAACAAAAATATGTTGAGAATGCTTGTTCCCCTCCAACATCGCCTTTTTCTCTTATGCATACATGGCATTGGCAGACCTGGAACGACTTGCCCTACTTGACTTGTAGCCTACTAGAACCGTGGTTACACGGCTTTTTTACCCAGCAGTTTTGGCCGCGATCGCCCGCCGAACTCACTAGAGTCTTGTATCCCAACGCACAGGCGTATCGGGTCAAGCAAGTACACGGCAACACGGTTTTAGCACCATCTGACATTGAAGCACTCACCGTGGACACAGACCCTCCGTCCGCCGATGGCTTGATCACTGAGCAGGCCAATCAGGCGGTGTGGGCCTGTAGCGCCGATTGTACGCCTGTGTTGATTGTCGATCGTGTGACCGGGCAAGTGGCGGCGGTGCATGCAGGCTGGCGAGGCACGTCACTAAAAATTGTTCCTCAAGCGATCGCTCGTTTATGTCAGCAGGGTAGCCAGCTACAAGATTTGCGGGTTGCAATGGGACCTGCGATCGAGGGTGATGTGTATCAGGTTTCGGAACACGTAGCGGCTGAAGTGGGGGCGACTGTGGTTGCCATTGACCCCACAGACACCGCTATGCTGCTCAGGGCGTTGCGCCAGATACCCAACTCTCCACTGCTAGACGACCCAGAACCAGGTCGGACACGATTAGACGTGCGGCGCATCAATGCTTTACAGCTAGAGCGGCTGGGCTTGAGTGCAGAACAACTGGCGATCGCACCCTACTGCACATACAAGACCTCCGATCGCTTTTTTTCCTATCGCCGTAGTCGTGAAAAGAAGGCGCAATGGTCTGGCATTATTAGCCGCGAAATGAATTAGCCGCGAAATGAGTCAGGAAAATAGAGTCTAGCGTCTAGTAGAGTGTCAACTTTGAGTTGAGAGCTCAATGGGTAGATGAGTAAGTAGGCGATCATCCCCGCCAACACATCGCCTGTCCATTCCTGATTGGCTGACAAATCTTTCCGCGATCGCCTGCCTCGCTCTGCACTAAAAGTGCGAACGAAGAGAAGGAAGTTCTCTATAGACAGGAAAAAACATGGTGAAATTTAAGGTGGAACACTTCACCAGCACAGGCAGATTCAAGCAATAAAACCTTATTAAACTGTTAAGCGATCGTGCTTTGACTAGAACCAATCTATACGTCAAAGCACGATCGCTGTTTGCCAATTGATGAGTCTGATCGCTTAGTCAAATAAAGATTTGCCCTTCTTCATCGGCGTGCCGTCAAAAGGCTGTAAACCCGTTGCCGGATAGGCATCGTCACTAGGACCAAAAATGCGTACAAAAGCGCCAGAAAAATACTGGACGACACGGTCAAGCTGCTTCAAGATAGACATAAAAATCCCTCAAGGAAACATCATTTCATTTAGAACCGAACCCAAGCCATCTTTGTTGAACTGTAGCGTTAGATGTCTGTGGAAATATCCATCTCAACACTTTGATTATGCCGAGAGAAAGAGTGCTAATCTCATTTTGCATTAATTGTTTATAGTCTGATTCAACTGTTTAAAAATCTTCTGTATGCTACGCGATAGTGACGCGATAGTAAGAGCTCTGTTTGACTAACAAAGCGCTTGGAATCCAACCTGCAAAAGATTTTTCAGTCAAGCGGGGTAAAAGGCAAAAGCAAATAAGCGGACGTAGTTGAGCTGAACATGCTACATGAGCTGACTGCTGATCAGTACTGTTTTGAGAAGCGTCAGTTTAATCGGAGCCTTCTACTTAGAAGGTAGAGGGCAGGCGCATCGCTTTTGCTTGGCATAGCGCACATACTGGTGTGCCGTTTCTAAGAGGGTTTGCCTGTAGAGACGACAAGACGTGGTGAAGACATGAGAAAATCTAATTCAGTTTTATTAACAATCACCATAAGCTTAGAATGCTTAAATGGTGTAAAAGGCGTTCAATTGCTGATTTTTAAGGCGATTTCAACGATTCCAAGGAGAAAATTAGACCTTTACCTTTCCTGATACATTGCCAGTTTTGGTTTTTTTAACTATAATACGAGACATGCTTGTCAAGTCGATCAACGAGGTCGTTACTCAAGCGCATTGCAGCCACTGGTTAAGTGTGGTGCTTCTATGCCAGCGTCATCACCGCTTGGCGCACTGTCGTTGATCGCGCCCCATACACCCGCACGTCTCATGACTCAATTGCGATCGCCTTCCAACTCGCTAACCGATGATCGGTTACTAACCCTGTCACCGAAGGATTACAGCCTGCTCACCGATCTTTACCAGCTCACCATGACGGCCTGTTATGTAGGCGAAAGGTTGGATCAGCGACGAGCTAGTTTTGAACTCTTTGCACGTCGTCTACCACAGAACTTTGGCTACCTGGTTGCGATGGGCCTAGAGCAGGCGTTGGCATACCTCGAAACGTTTTCCTTTGATTCCACACAGATTGAGGCGCTACAAGCTAGCGGGATTTTTACACATGCGCCCGATCGCTTCTGGTCGCTGCTCATGGAGCATCGGTTTACTGGCGATGTGTGGGCAGTTCCCGAAGGCACGATCGTCTTTGCAAACGAACCCCTCTTGCGGGTTGAAGCGACCCTCTGGCAGGCACAAATTGTCGAAACGTACTTGCTCAACACGCTCAACTATCAATCCTTGATTGCCACTCGTGCTGCCCGTTTGCGGGATGTGGCAGGCGCAAACGCAACGCTGTTTGAATTTGGGACACGACGAGCCTTTAGCCCTCAAGCCTCTCTCTGGGCAGCCCGCGCAGCCTTAGCAGGAGGGCTAGATGCGACATCTAACGTTCTGGCAGCGCTAAAACTGGGACGCAAGCCTGTGGGCACAATGGCCCATTCCCTCGTGATGGCGTTAGCGGCAACCGAAGGCAGCGAAGCAGAAGCCTTTACCGCCTTTCACCGTTACTTTCCTGGTGCGCCGCTTCTCATTGACACCTATGACACGATCGCCGCTGCCAAGCATCTCGCTACTCAACTGCAACAGCACGAAATAGAATTGGCAGGCATTCGGCTAGATTCTGGTGATCTAGTTGCCTTGTCTAAAGAAGTGCGCCAACTCTTGCCGGATGTTCCCATTTTCGCTAGCGGTGATTTGGATGAGGCCAAAATTACACAGCTTAAGGCGGCGGGAGCCTGCATCGATGGCTACGGGTTTGGCACCCAATTGGTAACAGGTACGCCCGTAAACGGTGTCTACAAACTGGTAGAAATTGATGGCATCCCTGTCATGAAGGAATCGACAAACAAAGCAACCTATCCGGGACGCAAGCAAATTTTTCGTCGCTATGAGCAGGGGCAGGCGGTGGGCGATCGCTTGGGGTTGATGGAGGAAGACGGAAGTCAGGAGTCAGAAGCCAGGAGTCAGGAGTCAGGAGAAGTTACACCCCACACCCCATACCCCACACCCCACCGCCCCCTGCAAGTGCAGCCCTTGATGCAACTCGTCATGCAAAACGGTCAGCGCCTGCATCCGTCGGAATCATTAGAGACGATCGCCCAACGCACCGCCCATTCCGTCACCAGCCTTCCTGCCCCAGCCCGTCAAATCCACGCTCCCGTCTTTATTCCAGTCGAACCATCTACCGCTCTACTCGACCTGGTTAAAACCACCCAGCGTCGGCAGCAGAAATAAAGGGTCAAAGTTACATCTCTAAGGTCTCTCTTGTCTAACAACGAACAACAACCAACCAACAACTAGCTACCCATGCTCACCATTGCTCTTTTTGGCACCAGCGCCGATCCACCGACCGCCGGACATCAGGCAATCTTAGTTTGGTTGTCACGGCGCTTCGATCGTGTCGCTGTGTGGGCCGCTGACAATCCGTTTAAGTCGCATCAAACGCCGTTGATCCATCGCATGACCATGCTGCAACTGTTGATCGACGACATCAACCCGCCGCGTCACAACCTGCATCTTTATGCAGATCTCAGCAAATCCCGCACCATTCATACGCTTGAAGTAGCTGAAGCCCTTTGGGTCGATGCCAGCTTCACCCTGGTCATTGGGTCTGACTTGATCTATCAACTGCCCAACTGGTATCAAAGTGACACACTATTAGAACGCGTGCATTTACTCATCATTCCACGCCCAGGGTTCGTACCAAACGAAATGGCTCTGGCAGAATTAAGGCAAAGGGGCGCGAGGCTGGCGATCGCCGATTTGACGGGTCCCGATACATCTTCCACCGCGTATCGTGAGCATGGAGATACCGATGCCTTGACACCTCCCATCGAAGCCTACATCCACCGGGAGCAACTATACCCATGCCAGAACGCCTCCAAAGAAAGACAGCCCATTCACTAGCTCATCCTCTGAGCGATCGCACCCCTACAGACTTTGCCCTTGCAGATTTTAAGGTCGGTGTTGACAACGTGATTTTTTCCGTTGATACCGCGCAAAATCGGCTGCTGGTGCTGCTGGTCATGCGGCAAGAAGAACCCTTTTTAGGGCAATGGAGTTTCCCTGGCACCCTGGTACGACGTGGCGAATCGCTCGAAGATGCCGCTTATCGCATCCTGGCAGAAAAAATACGTGCCCGAAACCTTTACCTGGAGCAGTTGTACACCTTTGGTGGCCCCAACCGCGACCCCCGCGAATCGATGGATAGTTACGGTGTTCGCTATTTGTCGGTCAGCTACTTTGCCCTCGTGCGCTTTGCCGAAGCCGAACTCATTGCTGATGGTGTGAGCGGCATTGCCTGGTATCCCTTAGAGCAAGTGCCCCGACTTGCCTTTGACCATAACGAAGTGCTGGAATACGGTCATCGCCGCCTGCGAAACAAGCTGGAATATAGCCCCGTTGCCTTTGAAGTGCTACCCGAATTGTTTACCCTCAGCGATTTATATCAACTCTATACAACCGTTTTAGGCGAAAACTTTTCCGATTATTCCAACTTTCGATCGCGCCTTCTCAAAATGGGCTTTCTCTCCGACACAGGCGTGAAAGCTTCCAGAGGTGCGGGTAGACCTGCAAGCCTTTACCGCTTTAATGCCGAAGCCTTTGCACCGTTGAAAGATAAGCCTCTAGTGTTTATTTAGTTGTTATGCTGCTAAGTCTCTGGTTAGGATGTATACCAAAGTATTTGTTGGACACAAATTTAGTGACTATTATCTAATAATTGTCCATGAATAAGCAGATAACTAAGAACCAGCACTATGTTCCTCAATGCTTGCTTAAGCATTTTGGTTGTGATGCAAAGAAAGGGAAAAGAATCAACATATTTGATATAGAAAGAACTGTTGTAAGATACAACCAATCAGTTAAAGAGGTTTTTTCGCAGAATTACTTCTATGGAAAGGACAATAAAGTTGAAGCCTTCATGGCTGAAGAAGTAGAAGCACCAGCTTCGAGAATAGTAGATAAAATTATTGATGGAGATTTCAATATAGTTAGTGAAGATATCTTAAGTCTGCACAGATTTATTTTATCTCTCTTTTATAGAACACCTGAAGCTATTGAAAGAGCAGGTGGATTTGTAAATTCACAGCTTGAGTCAATAGTGGGTGAGCTTCTAAGCCTAAACGGATTTGATCCAGAGTCGGCGGGCGATGGGCGCTTTAATTTTTATCAAGATCGTCTGGCTTCTCTAATGACTGTTCAAGGAGTGCTTGATGCCGTAATTCTGAGGGATATGAAATACCATGTCGTCAAAAATGAAACTTCTTTAGAATTCTATATATCTGATCATCCTGTATTTATATACAACTGGCTTTATCGCAATTTAGAACACCCCGGAGTTACAAGCATCACTGCGCTTGGTTTACAAATTTTTCTCCCGTTGTCACCCCAAATAACACTTTGCCTATATGACCCAAAGGTGTACAAATATGGGCAAAGAAGTTTAGTAACTCACGCTTTGGATGAAAAAGATATTGAGATTTTTAATTCATTTCAAGCTATTAACTCAGATTCAATAATAGGATTTCATTCAAGAAAAGATGAGATCAATGTAAAACATTTATATGAAAGATATAAAAACATCATGCTCCATCAGTATGAAAGTAGCATCCTATCGACTAAAAAGGAGAGCGAGGGAAAAATAAGATCTACACATTTTGTTTTCACACGACAAGCTAAGTTAAAAAAGATGCCTTCGTTCATAAAAATAAAAAGGAAATCCAAAGACTATGCGTCTTTATATCAAGAAAGAGATCCTGAACTATCTGCAACACACATGGAATTCAAGAGGTTGATAAATGAACAAAGACGACGTAGCGTTCTTGAATTAGACCAAGATGATTGTTGATAAATTAAGCTATGCGTTATTACAAGATTGATCCAGCATATTGACAGAAGCTACTCGCTGTATCGCAAGATTCTCGGCGACCGCCAATCAAGAACGCTAATGATTAATTTTTGGACAAATTTCAGAAATAACTTTATTTCTGAACGTCAAATCGATAGTGGAGTAAAATAATTTCTAAAAATTATGATTATGAGTAGAGAAGTGCAATTTAAGTCCGATCGCTTAGCTGTGTTAATTGATGCCGATAACGCCAATGCAGAGTTGATCGAAGCTTTGCTGAAAGAAGTGGCGAAATATGGCACCTCTCATGTGAAACGTATTTATGGTGATTGGACGAATACGCAGCTTGGTAAGTGGAAAGATAAACTCAATAAATTTGCGATTCAGCCGATGCAGCAGTTTCGCTATACAACAGGCAAGAATGCAACCGATAGCGCCTTAATTATTGACGCAATGGATTTGCTGTATACACGTAGCTTTGACGGTTTCTGCATCGTTTCGAGCGATAGTGATTTTACCAGACTTGCCAGTCGTATTCGCGAATCTGGGCTGGTCGTGTACGGCTTTGGTGAGAAAAAGACACCCGAAGCCTTCATCAGTGCTTGCGACAAATTTATTTATACTGAAATTCTAGCGCAATCAGAAGATGCCAGTCCGGTTGAATTTGCAAGCGACAAGGTGCAAGAAAAAACTAACAATACACCTAGCGCTACTTCAGACACCACAGCGGTAGCCAGTCAAAAGCTGAAAAGTAATAAAAAAATAATGAACCTTCTTAAGGATGCGTATGAGGCCGTTGATGAAGAAAATGGATGGGCAAATTTAGGAGCGATTGGAGGACAGCTTACTAAGTTATCACCATCGTTTGATCCAAGAAATCACGGCTATAAAAAGTTGAGTGATTTGATTCAAGCCACAGGTCGCTTTGAGGTCAAGAAAACGCCTAAAGGTACGCATATCAAGGCGAAGTCTTGATTGAGTTGAAGATATTACTTCTCAAATTGATGATCACCAGAATCCTGACTAATTATGAAGATTGCGATCGCACAGCTTAATCCCACCATTGGCGATCTAACAGGCAACGCGCAAAAAATTTTGGCAGCCGCACAACAGGCAGCCAAGCAGAGCGCACGTCTCTTGTTAACCCCAGAACTTTCGCTGTGTGGCTATCCGCCCCGCGATTTGCTGATGAACCCTGGTTTTATAGCCTCAATGGCAGAGGTGTTAGAGCAATTAGCTAACGACTTGCCGCGATCGCTCATTGCCTTAGTAGGAACTGTCGAAATCAATCCACACGCTCTCGCAAAAGGTGGGAAACCCCTCTTCAACAGCATGGCGCTTCTCGAAGACGGCAAAATCCAGCAAATCTTCCACAAGCGTCTTCTGCCCACCTACGACGTGTTTGATGAAGACCGCTACTTTGAGCCAGGGCGGGAAGCGAATCATTTTGTGTTGAAAATTGGGAGTCAGGAGTCAGAAATCAGAAATCAGAAATCAGAAATTAGCAGTCAGAAATCAGAATTAATTCAAAGCTCAAAACTCTCTTCCCCTGCTTCCCCTGCTTCTACTCCACACCCTACTCCCCATACCCCACATCCCACGCCCTCCTCCCTCCGGATCGGCGTGACCATCTGCGAAGACTTGTGGAACGATGAAGAGTTTTGGGGCAAACGCAGCTATACCGTGAACCCGATCGCGGATTTAGCGCAGCAGGGCGTTGACCTCACCATCAATTTATCTGCGTCTCCCTACACGGTTGGCAAACAGCATTTGCGCGAAGCCATGTTGCAACATAGTGCCGTGCGATTTGCTCAACCCGTCATCTATACCAATCAGGTCGGTGGGAATGATGACCTGATTTTTGATGGTTGTAGTGTGGCCTTTAACCGACAGGGCGAACTGGTGTGTCGCGCTCGTGCCTTTGCAACGGATTTGGTAACGCTGGAATTTCGTGACGGCGATTTGCAGCCCACTACAACACACGCGCTACCAGAGAGTGCGGACGCTGAGATTTGGGCAGCATTGGTTCTGGGTGTGCGGGACTATGCTCAGAAGTGTGGCTTCTCGAAGGTCGTCATTGGCTTAAGCGGGGGCATTGACTCAGCGCTGGTTGCCGCGATCGCCGTAGAAGCACTCGGTTCCGACAACGTTTTGGGCGTTCTCATGCCCTCAACCTACAGTTCGGATCATTCAGTAAAAGATGCCCTGGCACTAGCAAAAAACCTGGACATTCATACAGAAACCTTACCCATCGGTAACTTGATGCAGGCGTATGACCAGACGTTTGCCCATCTCTTTGCAGGCACCGAATTTGGGCTGGCAGAAGAAAACATTCAATCACGGATTCGCGGCAATTTATTGATGGCAATCTCCAATAAATTCGGGCATCTGCTGCTGTCTACAGGCAACAAATCCGAAATGGCAGTTGGTTACTGTACCCTGTATGGCGACATGAATGGTGGGTTAGCCGCGATCGCCGATGTGCCCAAAACCCGCGTCTACTCGTTGTGTCAATGGTTGAATAGCCATCAGCCGTCAGCCATCAGCCATCAGCACTTAGAGCTCAAAACTCAAAACTCAAAACTCAAAACTGAAGTCATTCCTCCCAACGTCCTCACCAAACCTCCCAGCGCCGAACTCAAACCCGGACAAGTTGATCAGGACTCACTTCCCGACTACGATACCCTGGATGCCATTCTGTCGCGCTTGATCCATAACCATCAAACCTTGGATGAAATTGTGGCAGCCGGGTATGACCCTCAAATTGTGCATAAAGTCGTGAAGCTGGTGACACGCGCTGAGTTCAAACGGAGGCAGGCTCCACCCGTGCTCAAAGTGACCGATCGCGCATTTGGAACGGGTTGGCGAATGCCGATCGCGAGCCGCATCACACCATAATTTTTAAGTCGCGCTCATGCAACGGCTGACAAGAGACTGTTCAGTTTCCACAACGGTTGTGTACGCTTTAGGGACTGTGCTGGACGATCGCGAGTAGGGCGCGATCGTCACTCCACGCGCCTTCGCAAACCCTTACTCAAAATCGTTATGACTATGATATATTTGTAACAGTTTGTAAGCAGTGAGTCGTTGTCAGCAGAAAATCTGTGTACGACTGACGCTGCAAATACTATATCAATCACGTGTGCTGCACGATTAAGACGCACCCACTATTAGGAGACTACTATCTCATGACTCAAGAAGGATGCTTGCGCGTTGGGCAATCGGCTCCCGACTTCACAGCAACGGCTGTGGTAGATCAAGAGTTTAAGACGATTAAGCTGTCCGAATACCGTGGCAAGTATGTTGTACTGTTCTTCTACCCGCTTGACTTTACCTTTGTTTGCCCCACCGAAATCACAGCGTTCAGCGATCGCTATGATGAGTTCAAGCAAGTAGGTACCGAAGTGTTGGGCGTCTCCGTTGATAGCGAGTTCTCCCACCTCGCCTGGATTCAAACCGATCGCAAGAGTGGTGGTGTAGGCGACCTCAACTATCCCCTCGTTGCCGACATCAAGAAAGAAGTGAGCAGCGCTTACAACGTGCTTGACCCTGATGCAGGTATCGCTCTGCGCGGTCTATTCATCATTGATAGAGACGGTATTATTCAGCATTCCACCATCAACAACCTGTCTTTTGGTCGGAGTGTTGATGAAACTCTGCGAACCTTGCAAGCCATTCAGTATGTGCAGTCTCACCCCGATGAAGTTTGCCCCGCAGGTTGGAAGCCTGGTGATGCCACGATGAATCCTGATCCGAAGAAGTCGAAGGAATACTTTGCGGCTGTCTAGCTTTTGACTGACGTTTATTCGCGTTCAATCATTAACGTTAATGGTGGGGTGGGCTTTTGCTCACCCTACCCTTTTATGGGGAATGCTTAAACTCAATGGTTGAACCAGGCAGCCCTTTCCGATTCCTCATCTATCGAGACAGTGTTCATGATTCCGGCTTGCGATCGCTATTGGCTCAAAAATGCTCACCTGCCACTGCCGCTGCTAGCGCATGGTGCAAGCAGTCCCATTCTCCCACCTGAGACTCAGCAGCCTTTATGTGACGACTTTCAACTGGTTGACATTGAGATTGTGAATGGTGTCATTGCCACGATCGCCTCAGCCGGAAAAGCACCTGAAGGCCACCCCTCTGTTGACCTTTGCAGCGGCATTGTGTTGCCTTGCTTTGTCGATTTGCACACGCATTTGGACAAAGGCCATGTGTGGGAGCGCACTCCAAATCCTGACTGTACCTTTAATCGCGCGATTGCGACAACCCAGGCAGATGCCCAGAAATACTGGGATGCAGAAGATGTGTATCGTCGGATGGAATTTGGGCTGCAATGCAGCTATGCTCACGGCACCAGAGCTTTGCGCACGCACCTTGATGCCGCAGGCGAACAGGGAACCCTCAGCTTTGGTGTCTTTAAAGCCCTCCAAACGGCATGGGTCGATCGACTGATCTTACAGGCCGCTTCTCTGGTATCGCTGGATTACTACCTCACGCCTAAAGGCGAACCGCTTGCTGATCGGGTTGCTGAACTCAATGGCATTTTGGGGGGCGTTGCCTACATGAACCCAGAGATTGAGGCACAGGTCGATCGCACGTTTACGCTGGCAAAAGCCCGCAACCTCGATCTAGACTTTCACGCGGATGAAACCAATGATCCAAATTCCACAACCCTACGGATCATTGCTGAGGCAGCCATGCGACATCAATTTCAGGGTCAAATTGTGTGTGGTCACTGCTGTAGCTTAGCGGTGCAAGATCCCGAAACGGCACAGAGGACGATCGCGTTGGTGAAGGATGCTGGCATTGGTATTGTCAGCCTACCCATGTGCAATCTGTACTTGCAAGATCGACAAACGGGACGCACACCACGTTGGCGAGGTGTGACGCTGCTACACGAACTCAAGCAAGCAGGCGTACCCGTTGCGATCGCCAGCGATAACTGCCGCGACCCCTTTCACGGCTTTGGTGATCACGATGGGTTGCAGGTCTTTAGCCTCTCGGTCAAGATCGCTCACCTGGATCGACCCTATGGAGCGTGGTGCCGTGCCATTACATCCAATCCAGCAGACTTGATGGGTTTGCCTACAGTAGGACGTATTGAGGTCGGGCTACCAGCCGATCTGGTTTTGTTTAAGGCCCGTCGCTACAGTGAGTTGTTGTCTCGTTCTCAGCACGATCGCGTAGTGCTGCGGTCTGGTCGCGCGATCAACACAACCCTACCCGACTATGCCGAATTAGACGATGTGATTGATAAAACATAGAATGCTAGCACCTGGATTTGCTACGCGATCGCATCGACAAATGGTGCCGTACACACATCACTACAGTGGTCTAAGGTGCTGTAAGAACGGAATGCAAATCATGTCTAACCCAACCTCCTTTCGCCCTCAATTAGCCGTTACATTGGGTGACCCAGCAGGCATTGGTCCCGAGGTCGCGCTTAAAGCTCTGGCGTATCCACCAAAGGATTGTGACATCACGATCGTTGGAAGTCGATCGCTCCTCTCAGCAACTTACCAGCAGGTGCAATCGCGGCACCCAGAACTTACCCTCGCGCATCCTGACAGGCTGAACGTGTTCGATGTACCACTTTCTTCTGTTGAGCAAACCATTGTCCTGGGACAAGAAAGTGCTGCTAGTGGTGCTGCTAGCTTTCACTATCTTGAAACTGCGATCGCTCAGGCACTG
Source organism: Stenomitos rutilans HA7619-LM2 (assembly GCA_019358945.1). Taxonomy (GTDB): domain Bacteria; phylum Cyanobacteriota; class Cyanobacteriia; order Leptolyngbyales; family Leptolyngbyaceae; genus Stenomitos; species Stenomitos rutilans. The sequence continues at coordinate 26,736 of JAHHIE010000063.1, forward strand.
GCAGGTACCTTTCAGGGCATCGTCACAGGCCCCATTTCTAAAGCAGCTTGGAGTGCAGCCGGACACGCCTACCCTGGGCAAACGGAACTTTTGGCAGAACAGGCAGGCGTTGACCGCTTTGGAATGATGTTTGTGGCGCGATCGCCCAATACGGGTTGGGTTTTGCGCACGCTGCTGGCTACCACTCATATTCCCCTGCGCCAGGTAGCAGATACTCTCACGCCAGAACTCCTCACCCGCAAGCTCGATCTGTTAATCGAATGCCTGCGATGTGATTTTGGGATTGAAGCCCCGCACGTTGCGATCGCGGGTCTGAACCCTCACAGCGGCGAACAGGGCAAACTAGGGCATGAAGAGCAAGTCTGGCTGATTCCCTGGCTGCAATCAATGCGCTTGAGGTTCCCCAACCTCAAACTAGACGGCCCTGTGCCGCCCGATACGCTATGGGTTAAGCCAGGGCAAGCGTGGTTTGGTCAGATGCAGGAGGCAGAGGTCAGGGGGCAGGAGGCGGTGGGGGCTTTGCAAACTGCTTTTAACCCTGCTGACGCTTATCTGGCGTTGTATCACGATCAGGGGTTGATTCCAGTGAAATTGATGGCGTTTGATTGTGCTGTGAATACGTCGATCGGGTTGCCCTTTGTGCGAACATCACCAGATCACGGCACCGCTTTCGACATTGCAGGGCAGGGAACGGCAGATGCATCTAGCATGAGAGCGGCTCTTGACCTTGCAGCGGAACTATGTCGCAAGCGTTGTTCTTTACAAGAAAAAGCGGGAATCGTCAAGCCCTTAGCCCACGATCGAGCGTGATACCAACGCTTCATCACGAGAAGCGATAGAGATCACTTAACCCCAAAAGGCTGTGTGCTACGCTTATAGGCCTCATAGCATTTTTTAATGTATTGCAACAAAACCTTAAAATATCCCCTGAATTCACGGACTGCTGGAGCCTCTAATGTCAAAGTTACAGGGAATCTAGTTAGGATTTGATGACTTTTTCAACGGTTCTTAATACAATCGAAGAGGGTTTAGCGCGAAAATGAAATCTGTTCAGTATAGAGGATTACAATCCTACCTCTACTAAATTTAAGCCTCAGTTTCTATCTATTCCTACTCTTACTGCAACTTCGAGTCGAGCTAAACAAGCCCTCAGTCTTGACAACACTCCATTAGCCAGCCAAAAGGGTGATTATGCTTCAATCTGCACAGTATTCTCTCAACATGATCCAGGACGAAGCTCGCGAACTCGTTCGCAGAGGCAAAGTCAGTCGGCAACAGCCTATCTATATTCTTTGCCAGTACATTCCAGCACGCGAGTGGGCGTTCGTTGAATGCGAGTTGGAACGCTGCAATTTTTTATTGCGCGATCGAATTGGGGACTTAGTTGGTCGTGAAGAGTGGGAAAACGACTAACGCTGGAGTGCTAACTTCAAGAGGCGGTGTTCTCGTTTCTCAACCGCTCTAATTCAGCCCGCATCGCCACAATTTGCGCTGTCAATTCCTGTAGCTCCAATTGAACATCTGGTGGTGCAGAGGGCGTCGTCACGGTGGTACTCGATGTCCCTCCTGTTGGGGAACTTGCACTGCGCTGGGTCAACAGTGTATCTACAAAATTACGAGCCTCTTGCTCTGTAATTTCTCCCTTCTGCGCCCACTCAGCCGATAAAATGCTCCAATCCTGGTTCAACTTTGTAAGATTCTCATCACGCTTGGCAGGATCTTGTAGTGCTTCTACCAAGGAAGCCGTCGCACCGAGTGTAATGCGGAACCCTTGCTGGAAGAGTTGTACAAATTTGTCAGAATTCATCGCAACCGTTTCCTCTTATAGTCAGCGGACAATTTAAGCCTATTCTACAGACGCGGGGTTGACAAATGCTGTCATAGGGAACAAACAGGCAAGCGGCAGACTTTCCTACAGCTTTGCTGCATGGGAATGTTTCAACTTGCAAGTTTCTCCAAGACGCACAGGCAGCGCATGGTGTGGATAGTGACCCTAGCTAGCTTGTTCTAAATACTGGTTGACGTCTTCTACCAAACGGCTGAGTTCAGCTTCAGTCGTGAGGCGAATGCGATCGTCCCGTAGCGTAATGAGAACTTTGGCAGCGAACGGCGTTGGCCAAATGTTGGGATTGCAAAAAATTTCGAGAAACACGTCGCCTGTGTACTGGTATTCCATCGGTTTCTGTGGCGTCGCTCGACCAACCGGAGCTGTTTTGGCGGCGATCGCTTTGAGGCTTGCCATCAACTGGGAGAGGGCTAACTGTAAATCCTTCGCAGCCTGGGGGGTAAAGCTGATCGCCACAGACCCTTCAACGAGATTAATGGTGAACCGAGATGCAGACATGCGTGGTTGAATCCTACGATCGGCACTCTAAATCGTACTGGCGATCGCAACTGAAAAGATCTTTTCTTTAGGAATTAACTGATTCAGCTTGCAAAATGCTTTAGCTCCTTGCTAGGCGTCGCGCTGCTGACTGGCTGCTGCTACTGCACGATCGCAGCAATGGTCAACTACTGCAAAACTTTGCTGCTAAGGGCAAACCACCAGTGGTGAAGGCACAACTGCTGTCCTAAAGTAAGGGGAAATGAGTTTGATTAAAGCTGTGGTTATCGATCATCGATCGCAGGTGCGCAAAGTTCTGCTTATCACACTGCTGCTCAACCTGTTTGTCATGCTGCTGAAGGCTGGTGTGGGCTGGTTGACTGGGTCACTCAGCTTGCTGGCTGATGCTCTACATAGCGTGACTGACAGCGCCAACAATATTTTGGGATTAATTGCCAGTCGATTTTCGTCACCCGAACCCGATCGCGATCATCCCTATGGGCATCAGAAGTTTGAAGCCGTCGGTGCGCTTGGGATTGCGGCCTTTTTGGGTATTGCCTGTTTCGAGATTTTGCAGGGCGCGATCGAGCATCTGATCAAACCGAATCATGACCCGGTGAAAATTTCGCCTCAAGAGCTGTGGTTGCTGCTGATTGTGCTGGGAGTAAACATCTTTGTGGCGTTTTACGAGCGTCGGGAAGGGATGCGCGTTGGCAGTGCCATTTTGATTGCTGACGCGAAACACACCATGAGCGATATCTGGGTGACAATTAGCGTCCTTGGAGGTTTGATTGGCGTTTGGGCATGGGGGCTGCAATGGCTGGATGTCGTACTAGCCTTTCCGGTTGCCATTTTAGTGTTTTACAGCGGTTGGTCTGTGCTGAAAGACAACCTGCCGTCACTTGTGGATGAGATGGCGATCGCGCCCGAAGCCATTCATGCGATCGCTATGCAGGTACCAGGGGTACTCAACTGCCACGACATCGCTTCTAGAGGTATTGTGGGGCGTCAGATTTTCATTGAAATGCACCTTATTGTGAGTGCACCAGATGTTGAGACTGCGCATCAAATTACCGAAGCTGTCGAAGATCGACTAGAAGAACGCTTTAGTCCCGCTCGCATTTTGATTCACGTTGAGCCACCGTCATACATATCAGACCACATCACCTATGAGCACAAGCCGTGAAAATGCCGAGCTAGAACACATCCCTCCTTCAAAAATGAAAGCCCCAGGTTGCCCTGGGGTTTTGGAGTCATCAGCTCTTTGCACTTATGAAGGTAAGGGAAATCGCGAGGCTTTTACTCTGTCTAAAGACGGAGGAATGCTGAAACTGAAGCTAAAGCGGCCTTGATTGACCCGTAGCAAGATTGAAGTCAGACGAACTTGGTCGCTACAATCAGCACGAGCGATCGCTGGCCGAGCGATGCTAAAACGGCGTGAAAGGCTGAAACGGGGAGCGAAGCTGTCATGGAATTTGTAATCGACCCACCGATCGCGACCAAAATCCGCAAGATGGAGCAGCGGGTGCGCTGGCACCATTCTGCAATCAAGCAACGGGGCATCGATCAAACGCGTCTGGCACTAGACGACGGACGGGAAGACAGTCCAGAGTTTTCCTTTCTGGTGCTGGGTGATAGTGGTTCTGGGCCTCATCGCGGTCACAACCCGCAGCGCCGCATTGCCGAACAAATGCTACAGCATCAGGACGAATGTCGCTTTGTGCTGCACACGGGCGATGTCATTTACCTGACCGGATCGAGCGCCTACTATCCTGCCAACTTTATTGAGCCATATCGAGAATTTTTGATTGGAGGGGAGCAGTTTAAGCACATTGCGTACGATCGCATGGTCTTCAAGCGGCCCTTTTTACCTGTCCCCGGCAACCACGATTACTATGACATGCCATTGCTCTATGGCGTGCTGTCACAGCTTACGGTACCGCTCCGTCAACTGCTTCAGTCGCAGCTCGACCTGGATGTGAGCTGGCGAGGCTCGGTGCAGGGTAACGCTTACGCCCGCGCTTTTATGGACTATCTGAAAGCGCTTAAGCCTGGTGTCGATTTAGAACGGCATCTAGACACCCATTACACCGCAAAAACGGATACAGGGCGCTGTTTGAGCTACCAACCGGGACAGTTTACCCGTCTTCCAAATCGGTATTACACCTTTCGATCGGGTGGTATTGATTTTTTTGCACTAGATTCCAATACCATCAATGCTCCCATTCCTTTACCAGATACGCCTGTTGGAGAAAAATATCGTCGCCATCTAGAGCAGCAGCGCACAGATGTAGACAATCAAATGCAGGAGATTTTGATCACGCTCGCTAAGCTAAACGCGAACGATGCAGACGATGCCGAGCGCATTGATGACCTGCAAGCCAAGCTAGAGCAACTCAACGAGGTCAAAAAAGACATTACCAAACAACTGGATTCAAACGAGACGACTGAAACCGATTTGCATCAACTCGATTGGCTCCAGCAAAAGCTCGTCGAATCGTGGCAAAACGAGGCCGTGCGAGGACGCGTTCTCTTTTTCCACCATCCACCTTACGTTACAGAGGCAACTAAATGGCATCAGGCTCAAACGCTGGCGGTGCGCTATCGTTTGCGGCAGGTATTGGATGCAGTTGCGGCAACGATCGGCGAATGTTCCCAAGGGCGCGCGATCGTGGATCTGGTGCTATGTGGACATGCTCACTGCTTGGAATATCTGCACACGCTTGAAACTGGACATGCTGATGCCCATACAAACTGGATTGTGTGTGGCGGCAGTGGCTTTAGCTTGCGACGACAGCGCGAAGAAGGCCCAGACGTAACCGAAGTGTTTGGTCAGCCGGGAGGAGAAGAACGCCTAGTGGCTCGGTCAAAGCTCTTTATCGGGCGCAGCGGGCAGGGGTTACACCGACGACGACCGTACTCGTTTATTCGGATTGATGTGCAGCCGGGAACGCCACCGAAATTTGTAGTGCGTCCTTATGTGGCAGAGCGGTTCCACAAGCAATGGGATGATTATGCGATCGACCCCTTTACGCTTTAGCGGGCACCCGATCGCTCCATGCCCCGACTCGATCTTTTGCTTCACCCAAAGGAAGTATTGCTCCTTCCGGGAACAACGGTGATTGCGCTGTAGCACCCAAAAAGCCAGGTTCATTCCCTACTCACCGTAAGAATGAACCCGCTTTCGTTGCAAACTTAGCTGCTTTGCGGATAGGCAAGGTTTAGGCTTTATGGATGAATATCAAGGGGCACAGGCAATGAGAGTGTTGCTGACTCTTTTAGAGTTTATTGAGTTTTTAGTCACACCTGTTGGGTTAGCAGTTGGTCTTTGGGCTAGCTTCTACTTTCCTCTAGTCCAACTACTCAATTTCAACCTGGAACTCGCGTCGCTGCTACCAGCCGTTTTGGCAATCAATCTCTATTTTGCACTGACGCAGCTTAGCGATTAAATGAGCGGACAAATCAAGGATGGTTGCTCAACTTAGTTGCACAACCGGTTGATCATCGATCAGCGTTTGTAAGGCCAGCAGATCTTCGACCGTGATGCGGAGAAAGCGCTGTTCATCGACGCGAAACAGCACCTTGATGCGATCGCTCCCTGGATGTCCCAGCGGCTCAAGCCTGGCAATACTGCGAGCACCGTCACGATCGTTCAGCGGTTGAACTTGATGGCTACTGTCAACCCGTCGAGTTAGCAGGCGATCGCCATCAAAATAGACCTCCGTTTGATTGGTGTCTGCGCCCAATTCGCCAATGACGAGCTCGATGCTGGGTTGGTTGTCCAACGAAGCTCCCAGCAGCAATTGCACCGAATCGCTCATGGGGTAGGACTGCCCCGCTTTGATCAAAGGATGCCAGCTATGGCGGCTGTGGCGACGATCCCAATAGCGAATGCCGTAGCCGTGATAGAGAAAGTCTTTGATCTCTACGCCCTGGCTGAGTTGCAAAGCACCATGCGCGATCGCCTCAAATGGTTTTTCACATCGCACTTTACGTTCGTCAAACGCTTGCTTGACCCAGGTTTGTACCGCTGGAATTTGCGTCGTGCCCCCTACCAGCAATACTGCGTCAATGTCTCCCAACTCTAACCCCTGCCGTCGCGCTTGCTGTAAGACCTGAGCTAAACACTCATCCAGTTGGGCAAAAAATTGGTGCTGTTGCAGAATGTCCTCAAAGCGATCGCGGCTGAGTTGCAGGTCATAACTCTCAAAGGTTTCGTCGTCAAAGTAGACTTCCTGTGCCTGCGGTTGCAGCGAAAGCTGAATTTTCAATCGCTCTGCCAATCGCGTGGTGAGGGACGTAACTGCTAAGCCCTGCGTTTCGGCAAAATAATCGACTAGCCAGTGGTCAATATCCGATCCGCCCAGGTTTTGCCCTGCTTTTGCTAGCACTCTCGCGGTCTTGGGCTTCTGTCCCGACTGTTCTGCAAAGGATTTTTGCCCCCACTTGAGGATGAACCCCAGCGGCTTTGTCTGTGCCTGAGCCGCATCCAACCGCACCAGAGAGAGATCCAATGTACCGCCGCCAAAGTCAATGACCAGCAGCGTTTCTCGATCGGTCAAACCATATCCCAATGCGGCGGCTGTGGGTTCATCCACCATGCGCACCTGCTCAACCTGTAGCGACTCGCACACCTTTCCTAACCAGAGACGGTACGCCTCAAAGCTATCAACGGGCACCGTGAAGACGATCGACTGTCCCGCATCCGGTTCAACGGTTTTAAGCTGCTGCACCAACTGTGTGAGAAACCACTGTCCCACCTGCTCAAACTGAAGGGTGCATCCATCTAATACAGGTAAAAAGCCCTGCACGCTAGAGCCAATGCCGCGCTTGAAGTTGCGAAAGAAGCGAGGGTCAGTGGTTAAATCCAGGGCACGATCGCGTACAGCCTGACCAAGCACCACCTTGTCGTGGCTGGCATCTTCCACATAAAGCAGGCTCGGTATCAGCGGCGGATTCTGGCCGGAGCGATCGCTCATGCCAGGGAGAGAAAGGGTTTCTGGTTGCTGTGTTGCCCGATTCCAACGAGCAATCACCGTATTACTAGTGCCAAAGTCGATCGCAATACCCATGCCGTTCTAAATAGTTCAAATGCGCGTCTCTTTTAAGACAATAGCAATCATCTGTTTACAGAACACAGTCTGAAGTGTGAACTGATTAAATATGAAAACACTGTTGAAGGCTTAGCATGACTACTTTGACGCTTGAGATCGAACCGTTTGCAGCACAAGTTAACGTCACAGACGAAAAGCTAATGGTGGCTTTGGTGGATGGACGAAGTTTAACGGTTCCTTTAGCCTGGTATCCTCGCTTACTCCATGCTTCGCAGGAGGAACGGCAAAATTGGCAACTTTTAGGTGATGGTTACGCGATCGAATGGGTCGATTTGGATGAACATACTAGCCTTGAAGGTCTGCTGGCAGGAAGACACAGCGGAGAAAGTCCTCACTCCTTTGAGCGATGGTTGGCATCACGGGAAAAGTCATGACAACATCTCAGACATCCTTTTGGTTATCAGTGAGACAGTGGTTGGATGTCGATCTGTAAAAATTTAGGCAGTGGTTTTGTTCAGGCGATCGCGCCCAATGTTGTAGCTAAGAGTGTGAAGTGCATGAAAACTAAGCTTATTTTGACCGAGAAAGACATCAAACGTGCGATCGAAGAATACCTGGTTAGCACCAATCAAGGCAAAGCCACATCGATTCGACTGGAGCAGGGTAATAATGACGTTTCGCCTGATCCTAGAGAATATTCTGCTTTCTACGCCGAAGTTGAATTGGATGTCGAGGGAGACGGCATCGAGTCAGTAGAATTGAACTAGCCATAGTGGAGACGGTTTCAATGGATCTCACGATCGAGCTTGAGCAAGAAGAGGACGGACGCTGGATTGCGGAGATTCTTAACCTGCCCGGTGTTCTTGCTTATGGGCATACTCAAGAAGACGCTGTGGCAAGAGTTAAGGCGCTAGCCTTTCGCGTTTTAGCTGAGCAAATCGAGAATGGCGAGGAGGCATCTAAGCTCGAACATGTTGCCTTTCTTGCTGCATGAGTCAGTGGAAAGCAACCAAAGCGAGGCGGGTGCTGTCAACTTTATTACTCATTGGCTGGAGTGTGAAGCGAGAGACTGGTGGCTCACATAAAGTTTTGTCGCGCCCTGGCTGGGAAGACGTTGTGTTTGCGTTCCATGATGGCGAAGAGATTGGACCCAAGATGTTGGCACGGATTGCGAAACGTACTGGGCTAAAGCCAGGAGATTTGTAGTCGTTTTACAGTTGACGCTTCGATAGCAGGATGAGTTGAATGGCTTCTCGCAGGCTCTAGCGGGCTTCCTCTAGCGTCCGTTCTTGAACATTTGCACCCGGTAATTCTTGTACATAACCAAGGTACCAACCCTGAACTTGTTCAAAAACGCCCGTAAACGTGCTTTCCATGATTCGTCTTGCTCAAAGGGCTATACCCACCTCATTCTCAGACTATCCTAGAAAAGCTGATGTGATGAACTGTGATGCTGAACATTTCTCAACTGCTGGCAGACGAGCTTAATCTCAAACCGTTTCAGGTGAGCAATGCGCTCGAACTCTTTGCCGAAGGGTCAACCGTGCCGTTTATTGCGCGCTACCGCAAAGAGCGCACGGGCGAAATGGATGAAACCCAGTTGCGGGATCTGTCCGATCGCCACACCTACCTGACCGAGCTGGAAGAGCGCAAGAAAGCGATTTTAGAGTCGACCGCTCAGCAAGACAAACTCACGCCTGAACTGGAAGCCAAGATTACGGCGTGTTTGCAGAAAAACGAACTCGAAGATCTCTACCTGCCGTACCGTCCCAAGCGCCGCACTCGTGCCACGATCGCGCGTGAGAGAGGGTTGGAACCACTAGCCGCGTTCATCAAAGCGCTCAACAACCCCACCGCTGCATCTGCCGACCTAGCAACCGAAGCCGCCAAGTACGTTTCCGCTGAAAAAGGCGTGGCAACGGCTGAAGATGCCTTGAAAGGTGCATCTGACATTCTGGCAGAGGAAGTGGCAGAAAAGGCAAACCTCCGGGCCTACCTGCGCGAATACCTCATGGCGGAGGGCGTTTTAACCTCCAAAGTGAAAGGCGACCATCTCGAAGGCTCGACAAAGTTTGAGATGTATCGCAGCTATCAGGCAAAGGTAAAGGCGATCGCATCTCACAACCTGCTGGCGCTCTATCGCGGTGAAGACGAAGACATTTTGGATGTCGAATTGACCTTCGATGAAGACAACGTTTTGTCCTATTTAGAATCGCAGGAACTAAAAGCCAAACAGCGTGAGGTTCGCGCGTTCTACCGTGACCTGCTCAAAGATGCCTTCCATCGCCTGATGAAAAACTCGCTCATCACCGAAGTGCGATCGGCAAAGAAGGTGGAAGCCGATGTGGAATCCATCAGCACCTTTGAGGCAAATTTGCGGGAACTACTGCTGTCGGCTCCGGCTGGTATGAAGCCCACACTAGCGATCGACCCCGGTTTCCGCACAGGCTGCAAAGTAGCGGTACTTGATCAAACAGGGAAGTTTCTGGAATACCAAACCATCTTTCCCCATCAAGCTGCTGCGCAACGAGTGCAGGCAGGCAAGACACTTACGACGCTGATTGAACGCTATCAGGTGGAATTGATTGCCATTGGCAACGGCACGGCTGGACGCGAAACCGATGAATTTGTCACCGAAGTGTTGCAAGCGCTGGAACGTAAACCCATTAAAGTGATGGTCAATGAATCGGGTGCATCCATTTATTCTGCTAGCCTAGTCGCGATCGCCGAATTTCCTGATCAAGACATCACCGTGCGCGGTGCCATCAGCATTGGTCGTCGTCTGCAAGATCCCCTAGCGGAACTGGTGAAAATCGATCCGAAGTCGATTGGGGTGGGTCAATACCAGCACGATGTGGATCAGAAATTGCTGAAGAAAAAACTGGATGAAACGGTGGAAAGCTGCGTGAATTATGTCGGTATCGATCTCAACATGGCATCCAAAGAGCTGCTCACCTTTGTTTCCGGCATTTCGCCCACCATTGCCAATAATATCGTCGCGTATCGCACTGAGAACGGCGCGTTTGGCGATCGTCGTCAACTATTGAAAGTCCCCAAACTCGGCCCCAAAGCCTTTGAGCAGGCAGCGGGCTTTCTACGCATTCGCAACGGTAAAAATCCGCTCGACAACACAGCCGTTCACCCCGAAAGCTACAGGGTTGTGGAATCCATTGCCACCGATTTGAGCGTTCCCCTGACCCAAATCACGCAAGTGGCAGAGCGGTTGAAAAAGACCGATTTGAAAAAGTACGTGACGGACGCAATCGGGGAGCCGACCCTGCGTGACATTCTGGCAGAACTGGAAAAGCCAGGACGTGACCCTCGTGCGGAGTTCAAATACGCCACCTTCAAAGAGGGCGTGAAGGAAATGTCTAATCTCACGGTGGGTATGCAGCTAGAAGGCATTGTCACCAACGTGGCAAACTTTGGTGCCTTTGTAGATATTGGCGTGCATCAAGATGGATTGGTGCATGTCTCGCAGCTTGCCGATCGCTTCGTCAGCGACCCCAAGCAAATTGTGAAAGTCGGTCAAGTCGTGAATGTGCGCGTGCTGGAAGTGAACGAAAAACTCAAGCGCATCAGCCTTTCCATGCGTGCCGATGCTAGTGGGCAGGAGCGCAACCCACCGAAAGTGAATCCATCACCACTCCAAAGCAACTCATCTCAACCTAAAGCCAATCCATCTCAACCAAGGGTCAATTCCACTCAGCCCAAAGCGGCTACAGAGACAAAGCCTGCCACCTTGGAGGATTTGAAAGCAAAGTTTGGGAAAAAGCGGTAGAAGGCGCGATCGCAATAAGCCACAGAACCTCAAAGAGTGATGAAACAAAGCTTCTGTAACTCAAAACTCAAAACTGGTACTACATCTTCAGTTCCGCCAGACCGAGATAGCGAATCCCCAGCGGTGAGATGTCAAAGCGGCAGGGCAAAACGTGTAACCCAAGGGCGATCGCCTTTCGCAGCAAGGTTCCATACACTGGATCGGCACTGTCTCCCGGTGCAAAAAAGGGGCAGTCATTTCGATTGATAAAGTAGAGCATGACTGCCGTTGCTTCAGGTAGCAGTGCCGTCAATTCACGCAGATGCTTTTGTCCACGGGTCGTCACTGTATCGGGAAACAGCGCCACGTTGCCCTGTACCCAGGTCGTGTTTTTGACTTCGATGTAAATGGGGCGATCGCTCCCCGCCAGCAAAAAATCGACCCGACTTTTCTTGTCCTGACCATAGGGCACTTCAAGCCGAATCTCGCTGTAAGCACCCAGTTCAGGAATTGCCTTTGCCAGCAACGCCAAATTTACAACCCGATTCGGCAAGCTCGTATTCACGCCCACCCAGGTTGGCTGTGTATCACACACCTCAATCAATTCCCAGGTGTAGGGCAACTTGCGGTTTGGGTTATCGCTGGCAGACACATAGACCTTGTTGCCAGGGAGGTAAACGCCCGCCATGGGGCCAGTATTAGGGCAATGCGCTGTAATGACTTCGCTCGTCGCCAGCTCAATGTCTGCAAAAAACCGCTTGTACCGCTTGAGGAGAATACCAGGGTAAAGCGTCGGGTATTGATAAAGAAACTCAGTCATTAAGCGTGAAGAAACGACGTGACAATGCTATCCATTATGTCTATCACTATCGCTGGTTGCCCGTCTATGGGAACACTAAAACATCGTTACCGCTGAGTAAAACCGCTTTAAGGTGGTTCAAGGCAATGCAGAAAGCTCGCATTCGATTACTGACGCTATTTTTGGGTTGCGGGGCTGTGGGCTGGCTGCTCGTATGCTATCAAGCCTCTCGCGCTGTTTGGTTCCTGACGGAAGCGTTGCTGCTCTATCTAACCTGGGCTGGCACGGGCGCGATCGCGCTTTCTGTGGTCGGGGTGCTGGGATTGGTCTGGAGTGCCACGCTCTTTCATGGCAAAGCCGAGTTTTTGGTGTGGTTAGGGCTACCCTTCACACCAGCACAGCATTGGGCCGTTGAACTGCTGCTAAATTGGCTGTTCGCAATGGTTTTGATCGTTAAAATTGCTCTGACCAATCAATGGTTGCAAACAAAAGGTTGGCGTAGAACCAAAGCATTTTACCTGCTGGCGATCGTCACGAGTCTCGGTTTAAACCTGGTGCAGTTCATAAGAATCTTGTTGCCTTCTCCCTCCTATCTATAGAAAAGATTGTGAACGCTTTCAATCACACAAACACGTCTCATTACACCTCTCGCACACCTGATTACTACTTAGACAAACTGGCCTTACCCATTCGAGAAAGCTTGACCTTGGAGCAATTAGAGGCATTTCATCAACTTTTGAGTGAGGCGATACCAAAGCCATCTGCCAAGCTTGTAGATTTGAGATTCACGGTTGATCTGGTGCTTTCGCGTTTGGCTCTATAGGTAATTCAGGGAGTTAAGGGAGAAGAGTTTCTAACAAAGCACTGAGCAGGGCTTTGCCTCGTTTTTTGGCATTGTGAACAAACTCAAAGAAACCCAAGTATAGGGGCAACTTTTCCT
>JAHHIE010000064.1 GCA_019358945.1 Stenomitos rutilans HA7619-LM2
GACCATTGGGCATCTTGCCATGCTTATGGGCTTTACTATGACTACACAACGGGCATTCCATTACCTAATTTCTAGTGAATGAGCCTCTCTACTCTATCAAGCCCACATCAGATTGACGCACTACCAAGCCCCCGTCCCTCGTGCAATCTTTACAATTATTTACAAGTAGGTGGTCGAGCTTAAATAGGCTCAACTACTTGCTAGGGCGATGCCAGTATGGATGCATCGTCAGCTTCACGTTGATTGTCAAAATCGTCTTGGCTCGAATTGGTTTCACTACGAAGGTGATTCAGCGTATCTACAAAGTCACGAATGCCTTGAAACTTGCGGTACACCGAAGCGAACCGAATGTAAGCGACTTCGCTCAGGTGACGCAAATTTTGCAGCACCAATTCGCCGATTTCCTGGCTGTTGACTTCGCGGACGGCCCGCTGCTGAAGCTCAGCCTCAATTTCATCCACCAAATTTTCGAGCTGTACAGACGAAATTCCTGTTTTTTCGCAAGCGCGCACGATGCCCCTTAACAATTTGAACCGATCGAATGACTCTCGATCGCCATCACGCTTAATCACCGTAATGGGAACGTACTCAATACGCTCATACGTCGTAAAACGACGCTCACAGCGTAGACATTCCCGCCGCCGCCGCACGCTCTGCCCCGCTTCTGCTGAGCGCGATTCGAGAACACGGTTATCAGTGTATTGGCAGAAGGGGCACCGCATGACTAAAGGCGACTCCAAGCAGAAAGAACAAGATCTACGGCGAGCGTAGGCGATACCGTTATAAACGCCAACCGTCAAGATGACACAAATTTATCAATCAATCTTCCAAAGTTGCGTGAGAAGGTTGCATGAAGCGAACGCGCGTTGCATGAGAGCTACAGACATCTAAAGTCACGCTCTCCACTTACATTAGATTATGCCCGATTTGTCTCCTTAAGTTTCTGCTGAAGCTATTGCTTAGAGGTGGCAGGTGCTTACCGACAGAAACGTTTATGCCGCTTTGATCGAAGATGCCACTCACTTTAAACATGATCGCTAAAGGGACAGAACTGTATTCGGTTTGCTTCTTTGCACGGAGGCGACAGAGTAGCAACGCTACTGATACCCTGACGACCATGCGGCTATTCATTAAGAACTGTAATGATCTGGACTGAGCCACGAGGAAACGCAGGTAAGGGATAAAAAGCGGCGGCACAACTCCAACGAAAATTGCTGTAGGGCACACAAAAATTCCGCTGAAGAAACTAGCATGTGTAGGAGTGCATTTATTGTTAGCATCCGTCGGCCATCTTTCCGTTCTTCGTCGTTTCGTTTCGTTTGCGAGACTGCAACAACATACGTAGCCAAAGGGTTTAGGTCGTCCTGCGAACAGGGGTATTAAGCTAAAACAGGATTGCGATCGCACTGTGGAAAGTGCTGCGGCCGCTTACTACTCATCGGGGTTCTACGGTCGATCGTTTGCCTATTACAGGGGTGCTTTTGCGAAGTTGGCGAGGATTTCCGTTAGAGAGCAGGGAACTGAGGGCAACCTGAGTGAGGGTGTGTCAGTGGACAAAGCTCGACTGGGAGTTTAAGCAGCACTATTTGTTGCTTGCCTTCTTACGACTGCTACTTTTATAAGGCTAACGTGGGTGCCTTCTGCCTCATTCCCTATTATATCTCTGTGTATTTTTACAACATTGAACCGTTTACTGCGCCAAGTTAGCGCCCAACTTATCAAGCTTGTAAATGATGTACGTAGATCTCCTCACGTGCAACCGTTTGAACGTAGTAACAGCATGCAGGCAACCAAAAAGCGACAGGTAGGACACCAGAACGATCGCGTCGAGCAGATCTGCTCAAAGCTCACGCCGCACCAACGCTGCGTCCGTCGCTGCAACGTTGCCCAACCCCTTCTACGCTGGGAGAGTGGTGCATGAAAACGCCCCAACTCAACAAGCCAAAACTACTGGTGGTCGATGACGAGCCAGACAACTTAGATCTGCTGTATCGAACCTTTCACCGCGAGTATAAGGTTCTCAGAGCTGAGAATGGGCCGATCGCCCTTGATCTGCTGGCAAACGAGGGCGATATCGCCGTCATTATTTCTGATCAGCGGATGCCGTTGATGAGCGGGACGGAATTTTTGAGCCTGACCGCCACGCAGTACCCCGACATCATGCGGATCATCTTGACTGGCTATACCGATGTTGAAGATCTGGTCGAAGCCATTAACTCTGGCAAGGTGTTTAAGTACGTCACCAAACCCTGGGACGATGAGGAACTGAAGGGCGTGGTACGTCAGGCCGCCGATACTCACAGTTTGCTGAAAACTCGGACGCGGGAGTTGCGCCGATCGCTCCGGCAAGAATCACTGCTCAATGCAGTGACCAGCACCATTCGGAGTGATCTTAGCTACCGTCAAATTTTGCACACGATCGGGGAAACCGTCGGCCACATCCTAGAAGCCAGCAGTTGCGTGGTACGGCCCTGGCAAGATGGGCGGCTGGAGGACGACTGGTTTGTCTATGTGGAGCCAACCCTAGAGCAAACGGCTGTAGCTCATCCTTCCAATCTGGCGGCTCTGAAAGCAGCACTGGCCGATACCGTATGGGAAACCTACGATATTGAAGTGATTCAGGATGTCGATACGGACGATCGCGTGCAAGGCAATGACACCGAAAGTCAGAAGCGACGGGAGATTTATGCAAAGACTGGGATTCGCTCCAGTCTACTGGTGCCGCTGGTCTGTCAGCAAGAATTGATGGCTCTCTTAGCGCTGCATCAATGTGGTGAACCACGTCTTTGGCAAGAGGATGAAGTGCATCTCCTGCGATTGGTGTCAGATCAGGCCGCACTGGCACTGTTTCAGGCGCGGACGTATGAGCAAGTACGGGCACTGGCAAAACGAGAGGCGTTAATCAATACGATTACGACTGCCATTCGTTCTAGTCTTGATCCGCAAGAAATTTTTGCGGCGATTACCCAGCAGCTTGGGCAAGCTCTCCATGCCGATGGGTGCGCGTTGTCGTTATGGACAGAGGAGGATGAGTTTGTGCAGCTGGTGGGATTACATGATGCAGCCCATAGCGGCTGGGCTACAATTGTCACCAATGGGTCTGTCACCAACGGGCAGGTGCCCACCAGCGGGCCAACGCACGACACTGCGCTCACTAAACTGCCATCGCCCCATACAGAGACCCCGCGTCCGTTACCTCAATCGACCGTGCCGATCGAGGGGAACCCTGTTCTGAAGCAACTCTTGCTAACCCAACAACCCGTTGTCATCAATGATTTAGAACACGATCCAATGATGACGGTATCTGAACAGCCCTTCCGCAATCCAGCACGAGCGCTATTGGTGGTGCCGTTGATTCTGGATGGTCAGATTATTGGTAGCATTTCACTGCGGCAAAATCGCCAACCCCGTCGCTGGCAGCCATCAGAAATTGAGCTGGCGCAAGCAGTGGCTGTGCAGGCGGCGATCGCGGTGCATCAATCTCGCCTGTATCAGAAGACGCGTCAGCAAGCCGAGCAGTTGCTAGAACTCGACCAGCAAAAAACGGAGTTCTTTCAAAATATTTCTCACGAGTTTCGTACCCCGTTGACGCTGATGATTGGGCCACTGGAGTCGGCGATCGCGCAACAGCAGGGTCTATCCCATGAACAGTCAGCCGTCGCGTTGCGAAATTCACGCCGCTTGCTGCGGCTCGTCAATCAACTGCTCGATCTGCAGCGGCTTGATGCGGGACGGATGCAGCCCAGTTTTCGTCCCTGTGATTTGGTCGATTTTGTGAGTCAAACGGTGGATTCCTTCCGCCCTTACTGCGAGAAAAAAGGTATCGCTGTGATGACACGGCTGGCTTCGTGCCCACAGGTGTATCTTGACCTCGAAAAGTTTGACAAGGTGCTGTATAACCTCTTATCCAACGCGATGAAGTTTACGCCAGAGGGCGGCACCATTACCGTCACGCTTCAGCCTGCTGGAGATCATTGCTTGCTTAAGGTGACTGACACGGGCATTGGCATTCGCCCTGACCAAATACCCCATCTGTTTGAGCGCTTCCGGCAGGCAGAAGGCTCGGCAAACCGCAGCTATGAAGGTAGCGGCTTAGGGCTGGCGCTTGTGAAGGAGTTGGTTGATCTACATGGTGGGCAGATTTCGGTTGAGTCAGCCTATGGTTCAGGCACAACCTTTACAATTTGGCTCCAAACTGGCATGGCCCACTTGCCGCTCGAACAGTTGATTGAGGTGCAGGCAGAGTCCCAACCAAACCGTGCCTCTGTCGAACTGGCGGATGTAGAGATGGAACAGTATGACCATCCCAGTGCGGAAGAAGAGCGGCTCGACACGACACATCCCAAGGCGGATGCTTCACGGATCTTAATCGTGGATGACAACCCAGATTTGCGTACCTATGTGTCAACGATTTTGCGCGAGCAGGGGTATCGGGTTTGGACTGCGCGCAACGGGTCGGAAGGGTTTCATAGTGCCCAAACTCACCGCCCACAACTGATTGTGAGTGATTTGATGATGCCGATGGTGTCCGGGTTGGACATGATTCGGCTGATTCGAGAAGATGAGGAGCTGAAGGGCATTCCCATTATTCTCCTGACGGCTAAAGCTGATGAAGATACGCGCATTGAAGGGGTAGAACGGGGTGCAGATGCCTACTTGTCCAAACCCTTTAGCGATCGCGAACTCTTGGCAGAAGCCCGCAATTTGCTAGCGCTCAAAGCGAATGAACAGCGTGTCGCCGAACTCAACACCTACTTGACAGAATCCGTCTTGAAACGGTTTTTGCCACCCTCACTGGTGCAACGGGCAGCACGAGGCGAACTGGTGCTGGATCTGCGTCCCGAACCGCGTATGGTCACGGTGTTGTTTAGCGACATCATTGGCTTTACCCAACTGTCTAACACGCTGCGATCGCGCCGTGTGGCAGAACTCCTGAATGAGTATCTTGCAGAAATGACCCGCGCTGTCTTCGATAACGGTGGCACAGTGGATAAGTTCATGGGCGATGCCATCCTGGCGCTTTTTGGCTCACCCGAAGAAATGTCGCCCAACGAGCAAGTGCGACGGGCGATCGCGGCTGCCCGCCAGATGCAGCGATCGCTCCATGCGCTGAATGAACGCTGGCAAGCACAGGGCATCAGCCAGGTACAGTTCCGCTGCGGCATCCATCAAGGTACCGCTGTGGTGGGTATGTTTGGCGGCGCAGAGCGATCGGACTACACGGCGATCGGGCCTAGCGTCAACATCGCCTCTCGCATTCAGGCCGCAGCGGAACCCGACTCCATTCTGGTATCTGCTGCTGTCGCCGACTACCTGGAGCAAGACGAAATCACTAAATTCAGTCCCCTGCGACTCAAAGGCGTCGATGAGACAGTGCTAACTTTTGCCGTGACACCAGAGCCAAGTCCTCATGCGCGGCAGTATTGATTGGGAAGGCTAAAGGCTAAACTTTTGGCATTAATATACTTGACACACCGAGGTTTTAATTTGTGAGCGTAAGTAAGTCTTTGAAACTGTGCCCAGATGCTGCCTGAGCTAAACTTCAGTAGTAGATCACCTCTTCGTAGGCATTAATTACGGTACCTTCGCTCCCCCATTTGATGAATGGGTTGCCATGAATCAAATCAGGAACAACCTCTGTAATAGTTACTCTTTTGCGTTCTTTGGGCAGATAAATAATGTCGTCGGGTTGGATATAGCATGCTCGTTTTTTCTTTTGCTTAGCCATTTTTATCACCTATCAGCAGACAGCAAGTAATTCTAAACTAAGCAAGCTTTTTATTGATCGCGACCAGAGCAAAACCCCGTGATGCGTCAAGTATGTCAGTGCCAAACTTTTTATCCTTCATCGTTCATCTTTGAGCCTTTCTTCCAACTCAGAACTCAAACTTTTTCCGACTCCTCACTCCTTGCTCCTACGATCGACCACTCTTTGCCCTTTGCAACTGCTGCTCTGCTTTGGTAGACCAAGCGGTGTTGCCTTGTTTGGCGTATAAATCTTTGGCGTAGGTCAGCACTTTTTGCGCGTCGCTAAATTTGCTTTGGCGCATAAAGACCAATCCCGCCGCATAGTAAGCGTTGGCATAGTTGGAGTTAGCCTGGGCCGATCGCCGAAAGGCGTTGAGTGCGCCGTCTAAATCGCCCTGGGTAAAGAGCAGGGAACCCAGGTTGTAGTGAGCTTCGGCATAGCTGGGATCAATTTTGATGGCTTGCTCAAAAGCCGCGCGGGCTTCCTTGACTTTGCGTTGCTGCGTGTAAACCATGCCCAGGTGATAGGCGGGTTCAGGCGCTGTGGGGCTAAGCGCGATCGCTTGCCGATACGAATTGATTGCCGACTCTAAAGCGCCCTGACGCTCCAGTACCAACCCTAAGTTGTAATGAGCCAGACCTAACTTGGGGTTAAGTTCGACAGAGCGTTGCAAATAGTCTTTGGCCTGGGGCAGGTTGTTGCCTTCTAACAGTGCTGCCCCTAAGTTGGCATAGGCGAGGGCAAAGGTCGGATCGGCTTGTGTTGCCTGGTAGAATGCAGTTGCGGCTGGCTGAAGTTGTCCTTGTTGGCGCAGGGCGAGACCCAGGTTGTAGTGAGCCGCAGACATCCGGGGATCAAGCTGGGTGGCACGACGAAAGGCGGCGATCGCGTCACTCAGCTTTCCTTGCTGAATGTACTGGATTCCCTGATTGACTGCGCCTTCTGCGGTTTGAGCTGACTGCGCGATCGAAGTCGCTGGCAGCGTCATCCCTGGTGTTACGGGTAACACACTACTACTGAGAATCATCAAGCCGACCAAACCACCACTTGTCCCCATCCACCGTACAAATTCCTCAACGTGCCACTGCCGCTGTGCTTGCATAGATCCATTGCCTACTTTTGTTCGCTGCTGACTTTTTGCTACTGACTTGTTCACTACCGACTTGTTTGCTACTGACTTGTTCGCCAGTGATGATAATCGAGTGCCCCTTGCCTTTGCCAATACCCAACAAATGTAGAGTAGGCGAATGTTGACGCCATTCTACAGGAAGGAGCGTAAAACCGACCCCCAGGCCGGATGAACTTTCATGCTGAAGGGCCATCACTATTTAGAGATGCCGCTAGATGTAGCAGATCTCTATGAAGCAGCCATCTATTGAATAGGACTTACGCAATTGCCCGCAAGCCCCCAATTTTGAGGGCTTTAATTGTCTCGGTTCCCCCTTTCTTGTAGCTTGCTTCCCGAAGGGTATGCCCAAAGGTTTGTGAATTGGAGGCTAAGGGGGCGAAAGATGACCGCTTTTGCGTAAGTCCTGTTGAACTTCAATTTAAGCGCTGTAAGCGAAACGCCAATGATTATGCATCCAAACCTGCCACCGTTAGTGCTGGTGAATGTTCGACGGTGAATTGATAAGAAAGTTCCTGCTTGTCCTTGGGTTCTAGAGGCAGCGACCAGGCTAAAACACCCATTTCGCCAAGCTGGATCTGCGGACTGGTGCGGTTAAGGCGCACTTTAATTTGCTCACTCCGACTCACGGGAAGCTGTTCTGACAGGTTAAGAATTGCTGGTCGATCGCGCAGGTTGATGACTAGCAGCCGATAGGCATAGGTAATGCGGCGCTGACCACCGATGATCTGCTTATCCACTTTGCGTTCGATAAGGTCGCGCGTAATTTTCAGCCCTTCATCAATGCCCAAATGCAGGCGAAACTCCTGACCAGGTGCCACGTGTTCTAGCGTGGTTGTGCCCACAAAGCAATTGTCTCGAAAGAGATTGACTTGCCCTGGTAACAAGGTGGCCCCGTCAGGTGGATTAGTCACTACAGCCTGTAAGTAGGCAAAGCTCACTAGTTTGGGCATCGCAATATGCTGTAACTGGGAGGGGTAATCATCGTTGAAGATTGTGATTTTGTGGAAGCGACCATCGCCAGGAATGTTGCTGTTGCCGTCGATCGCAAACGTCACCACGCCACCATCGTTGGAGAGGTGTGCGGTAGTTGTTTCAGCCGCGATCGACTGGAACATCGAGCCAGCCTCATCACTCGCAGCCAGCAAGCTCTCAAAGTCATCGTCTCCATCCGGTGTAGACCTGGCAGCATCACGCCTGCGAACGGACATCATGGGTGCGGCGGCGGCGGTTGGCAGGGGGTGAAAGACATCTAAATACCAGGGCATGAGTTTGGGCGGCAGGGTACCCAACCCTGGCTTTGCCGTTGACAGCGTGAGGGCGACATTGCTCCAATCTTCGCCAGTGGTCTGCTTGACTTCGGCAAGATAGGTTAAGTGAACACGAGCATCAGCACTATTAACTCGCACGTCATAGAGCGGGTTCCAACTGGCGCGATCGCATACATAAGTGACCTCCAGCTCAAACTCTCCAGCACCTGCGGATTCAATGTTCACCGCCAAGCAATAGCTTTCCTGGGGACGCGGCGTTTGCATTTGCTGCATTTGCTGCTGGAGCGCTAGAATCTGCTTCTGCAATTGGGCGTATTCGCGAGCGTGCTGCGCGATCGTCTCAGAAGCATCGTCATAGCGCTGTCCCAAAAAGTTCAGCAGGTTGCGCGTTTCAGCGAGGCTGACCTGCTGCTGGGCGAGACTGCGCGAAAAGCGATCGGCAGCCTTTTCTCCCAAGGTTTGAACAAACGTTCGCTGGAGGAGAGCGGCTGCCTGCTTGTCCTGGACGGTCTTCTGCTCGCTCATTAACTGCTCGATTTGGGCGGTAAGCTGAGCCACGCGATCGGCCACAGGTTCCGTCGTAAACACCCGCTCTGTTTGCACACCCAGCAGCCTGACAGCAACTGTGCCACGACCAGAGGCCCGTACCGATTCTGGTTGCAGTGTGATCGGCAGCGACTCCAGCATCAACGTCTGCTCGTTCCCCGTCAACGTGACGGTACCGCGTCGAGTCACCAGGGCTTGATTGGTATAGACGGTGATAGCCGCTATGCGAGTCTCTAAGGCGATGACGGCAGCATCAGAAGTTACGGTATCCATTGCCACAGGGTTGAAGGGTGAAGCGGAAACGGGTTTGTATGTCAACGCTAGCACAAACGCTTGGGCGTTTTGCCCCTGATTCTACCGCTGAAAGCCATGCTGAAAGGCTGTTCTAACCGATCCCAGTCGTTTGCTTTGCGATAGCAGGAGTGGCATCAATGGCCGAGGGTGGATAGGTGACAGTGGACACATTTTTTACCGTTCTACGTCTACAGCAAGCAGGGTTAGCTTGATGAAAGATTTACACAATGGTCGCTCTATGCAAACCTTATGAGAGCAAACCTTATGAGAGGCAGACGGGGATCACGTCGTTAGAGAGAACCGTGTGTGGTCGAGAGCCGTAAGTCTCTTGGAGCACGGCCTCTTTGAAAGCCTTGCTTACGAAGCAACCATCATCTGGGTCTGTTTCATCCTTTGCACAGCCGTTTAGAGCTGTTTTTCTGTTTGCCTTTCCCAGCAGCACGATCGATGCCTGCTTGTTCGTCTCAACCTAAAACGTCTATGGTGACAACTGGCTATACTCAGCTTCTGCCTGAGCTTTCAGGACTTTTACAGGTGCCGTCGCAAGCAACAATCGCACGACAGGCACTCAACAAGCCACCAGAAGCTGTAGCAGGGGCGATCGCACCTGTACGCTTCTCTCTGGTGGTGCCGACCTACAACGAAAGCCGCAATATTGAGCGGATTGTGGCGCTGTTGAGTGACCAGTTAGATGCAGTGTTGCCCCATCGCTATGAAATTATTGTGGTGGACGATGATAGTCCTGATGACACCTGGCAGATCGCAGAACGGTTAACGGCTCACTATCCCCACTTGCGCGTGATGCGTCGTCAGACTGAGCGGGGGCTTTCGACAGCAGTGATTCGGGGGTGGCAGGCCGCACAGGGCGACATTGTTGGTGTGATTGATGGCGATTTGCAGCATCCGCCTGAAGTGTTGCAGGGGTTGCTGGGCGCGATCGAGCAGGGCGCAGATTTAGCGGTTGCCAGTCGTAATGTGGATGGAGGTGGCGTGAGCACATGGAGCGCCATGCGGCGCTTTCTCTCACGGGGCGCGCAACTGTTGGGGCTGGTGTTGCTGCCTGACGTGGTGAGTCGAGTGTCTGATCCGATGAGCGGCTACTTTTTAGTACGACGCAGTGCGATCGCAGAACAAGCCTTGCACCCGTTAGGTTACAAAATTCTGCTAGAAGTGCTGGGGCGGGGCAGGATCGAGCAAATTGCTGAAGTCGGCTACGTGTTTCAGGAGCGCGAAGCTGGCGAAAGCAAAGTGACCTGGAAGCAATACCGTGACTATATTCGCCATCTGATACGTTTACGCATCTCGTTGGGGCGGTTGGGACGGTTTCGGCAGCGGTTTAATTTTCCGCTAGGGCGCTTTTTGCGGTTTGCCTTTGTGGGCTTGAGCGGGCTGGTGGTGGATATGGGGTTGCTGTATCTTCTCCACGGCACGCTAGGCTTTGGGTTAACTCGCAGCGCGATCGTGGCGGCAGAGTTGGCGATTATCAATAACTTTGTGTGGAACGATCGCTGGACGTTTGGCGATCTGGCGCAACAGCAGCAAAAACGCCATCAGGTACTCAAGCGGTTTGTCAAGTTCAACCTGATTTGCCTGATGGGGCTGATTCTCAAAATTCTGATCCTAAACCTATTGTTTAACGGACTGCACCTCAATGCTTATTTAGCCAACTTGCTGGCGATCATTGCGGTAACGCTATGGAACTTCTGGATTAACCTGAAGCTCAGTTGGCGCGTGACGCAGGTGAAGTGAGCGGAAGGCAGAGGGCAGAAGGTAGTTGTTAGAAGCAAAGTTGACCGCTGATCGCTGACTGCTAACCGCTAACCCCAAACGAAGCAGCTAATTGCTAGCAAGCTTTTAATAAATGGCTACTGCAAGGGCAAGCAGACCTTAAAACACGTTCTGCCTGGTTTTGACTCAAACGTTAATGTGCCGTGATGACGGTTTTCGACGATGCGGAGCGACGTCTCCAACCCTAAACCTGACCCTTTACCAACCGCTTTGGTGGTGAAAAAGGGTTCAAAGATGCGGGTTTGGATCTCAGGCGGAATCCCATTACCAGAGTCAATGATCTGAATGCTGGCCGTGCGATCGTGCTGCTGCGTGATGATTTCCAGTACGCCTTTGCCATCCATCCCGTCGATTGCGTTATCGATCAGGTTCGTCCACACCTGATTCAGTTCACTGCCATAGGCCAGCACGTTGGGAATCTGCTGATCGTACTGGCGCTTCACCTCAACGCCGTGCTTGAGCTTGTGGGCAAACAATCGCAAGGTATCTTCTAGCCCTTGATGCAGATTCACCTCTTGCCGCACACCCTGATCGAGGTAGGAGTAGGACTTCATTGCCTTTACAAGTTCCGCAATCCGCTCGGCTCCGCGCAGGCCATGTGTCAGCATCGACATCACTTCAAACGAGAGTGCAAGCCAGTGCAAGCCCATCTCGCGCAGTTCGGTGGTATCGTCCCGCCAGCGCTCTATGATCTGTTCCAGGGCTTCCACTTCTACACCGCCTTCGGCTAAGGGTTCTGCCAGTTTCCACGCCTCGTTGACCCCGTAGTCTTCTAGCCAGTCCAGCAAAACTTCTTCTCGATCGCTTAAGGTGGCGGGATCGATGCGATCGTTGAGAATCGCGTCATAGCCCTGGTCGCGCATCGTTAACCATTGCTGCGTGTGGGCTTCTTCCACTTGACGCTGCCCATAGACCAGATTCATGCGTTGCAGTTCGATGACCGCAGCGGGCATTTCGCGGAACGATCGCACCAGAGCAGCCGCAGGGTTATTCAGTTCATGCGCCAGACCAGCCGCCAGGGTGCCCAATGCCGCCATCTTTTCGCGCCCGCGAATAAACGACTCTAGCCCCCGCGCCCGCTGTTGCATGATACGGAAAACCATCTGCTCAAAGTCACGGCACTCGTGCAGTAGAGAACGGAAGTCGTCACTTTCAATTTCGTAGAGTCGGCAGTCGCCCAGGGCACGCATCGTTACTGGTACAGGTTCACCTGTCAGAATGGGGATTTCACCAAAAAACGACGGTGCATTGTGCTGACCGATCGGGATCTCCATCCCGTCGCTGCGTCGCGTGATGCCCATTTGCCCTTCGATCAGAAGAAACAAGCCTCGGTGGGGATCACCTTCATGTACCAGCACATCACCCGCGCGAAGTGTCACCGTTTGGGCACGGTCGCAGGCCCACTCTAACCGGGCTTTGGGCAACTGCTGAAAGGGAGCCAGACTAATCAAATCCTCAACACACAGCATGAAGGAGTCTCCTGACGCTAATCTTTGCCCACATCTGGCAATCCTCTTGATGGCTCAGAAAATGATCGGGTGAACAGCAGACTAGCAGGCTTACTATTGCTCCACAAGATGCTTTAAGTGCAAATATGCCTCTTCAGGGGTGAGCGGTTCGGATTCGCGCTCATTGGGAATATAAAAGACCCAGGTATCAGGAAAGTAGCGCACCACAAAACTTGGAATCAAACCGCGCTGCACAGCCTGTTTACCCAATTTTTCGGCTTGTTCTTCTAAGCTCAACTGGTCATTGAATAATGGTTCTGCCATGCGTTCTATCTCTTGGTAATGTCGTCTCTGTAACTAGGCTCTACAAACCGCTGTTTTCTTGGGTCTAGCAGCTTTCCTGGTCTAGCTATAAGCAGTGCTGATCAGGTTCAGGGACGCTGCTCAAGCAACCGTTGGTAGGCGATCGTGAAATCGTCAGCGACGATCTGGATGTCTCCAGGATTACTGAAGCCGTGCCGACGATAGCGACGAATGGCTTCTAAGGCCGCCTGGTTGCTGAGTAACGTTAAGTCAGCCCCGTTCCAACCCTCTGTTTGGGTTGCCCAATACGCTAAATCGACGGCGGCTAGGGGACGATCGCCATTGTGTACCTGCAAGATTGCAAGGCGACTGGCTTCGTCAGGGAGATCTACCTTCAACTGTAGATCGAGCCGTCCAGAGCGGAGAAGGGCGGGATCAAGGGCTTCCGGGCGGTTGGTGGCTCCTACTAGTAGAACGTTGGAACATTCGTGTAAGCCATCAAGTTCTGTGAGCAATTGACCGACGACGCGATCGCTTACACCCGAATCGTGATGTCCGCCCCGTGCTGGAGCCAGCGTATCCAGTTCGTCGATAAACACCACACAAGGGGAAGCTTGCCGTGCTTTCGTAAACAAGTCTCGTACTGCCTGCTCGGAGGCACCGACCCATTTGCTCAGCAGTTCAGGCCCATTCACGGCAATAAAGTTGGCGCGGGCCTGGGACGCAACGGCTTTTGCCAGTAACGTCTTGCCAGTACCGGGTGGCCCCCACAGGAGAATGCCGCGTGGCGCTCTGGCCCTGGTGTGGTGATATAGCTCAGGGTAAAGCAACGCGCCCTCTACAGACTCCTGCAACGTTTGCTTAAGGCTATTCAGGCCCCCGATCTCGTCCCACGCTACATTAGGCGTTTCAATTTCTACCGATCGCAACACCGCTGGTTTAATCTGTTTCGTTGCCTGCAAAAAATCTGCCTGACTGACGCTCATTGAGGTCGGCATCGGCGCATTGAGTGAGGGCGCAACCCGTCGCAACGCCGTATAGGCCGCTTTCTGGCAGAGCGCTTTGAGATCGGCACCCACCATGCCCACAGAGCGATCGGCGATCGTACCCAGATCTACGCCACTTAAAGGCATGGTTCTGGTCAAAATCTTGAGAATCTCCAGCCGTCCGGCTCGATCCGGGACGCGAAACTGGACTTCACGATCGAACCGTCCGGGTCTGCGTAGCGCTGGATCAAGATGGTCAGGGCGATTGGTGGCGGCGAGTACAATCACGCCTTTCGTTCTGGCAAAGCCATCCATCAAGCTCAGTAATTGAGCCACCACACGCTTTTCAACCTCACCTTCGACCTGAGCGCGATCGGGCGCAAGGCTATCAATCTCGTCAATAAACACAATGCAGGGCGCAGAACGAGACGCTTTCTGAAACAGGCTTCGCAAGCGACCTTCCGCTTCCCCGTAGTATTTGCCCATAACCTCTGGGCCAACGATCGCAATGTAGTTAACCCCCAGATCTTGAGCCAGCGCACGAGCGGTTAAGGTTTTGCCTGTACCCGGTGGCCCCACTAGCAAGACACCGGATGTCGGTTCCAACCCCAGCATCGTCAGCAAATCTGGGCGCTTGAGTGGCAACTCTACCAGTTCCCGCAGTTCTCTCAGCACATCGGACAGTCCGCCAACACCCTTGAGCGAAACTGGAACCTCCAAAGGTGCCGCCGCAACATCGTGAGCTGTGGCATTTGCCGTGCGATCGTCCTGGGTGGGTCTACTACCTGTAGAAGCATGACTGGGGCGATCGTCTGCTTCTGCGCGCGAGGCGCGTTTGACATCGGTTGAGAAAGTTTCGGGATCGGCACGACCTTCGATCGCTCTTACGATATCAAGCAACCCATCCATGCCCTGATCAACCAGGTCATTAAATTCTTTCAGTAAATCGTCCATACGCTTGCACCGGGGATATGGAGGCGATCGCCCAGCCCAATGGCTTCATTATAGACACCCCTATAAAAAGCGTTTGAGAGCCAACGTCGTTTGAAAGTAATAGGACTTACGCACTTGTCCCCAAACCCCCAATGCTGGGGGCTTTAATTGGCTCTGTTCCCCCAAAATTGGGGGCTAGGGGGCGAAAGATGACCGCATTTGCGTAAGTCCTAAGTAAGGCTTAATGATTGAGCGATCAACGTTCTTTAATAGCGACTGTAATTTTTACAACGTTTGTTGGTCACCAGCAAAGTCATCCTCTGTTTTTAGAAACAACATGCAGTCACATTGACGGCGCTCTTGCATGGGGATGCAGGGGCAAAGCCAGTAACCAGCCTTTAGCTCTGAGCGTTCATCTTCGTAATACCGACAGGGACACAATGGTTCGCCAAACGTTTCTTTGTGTTTAGCAAGTCCTTGTAAAACAACAGCCGTCACACCCGGATCAAGGCAAAAATAGGTTTCTGAGTACCTGGCATAAAGCTCCGCAAACCGCTTCATTCCGTTAAAACTAGCATCGGCAAAGCTATTGGCGATCGTGACCATACTGACGTCTCCAGATTGTGTAGTGACTGTTCAAGCTTTGCTGTTCAAGCACTTACTCATGCCCTTGTTTATTAATACCAGGGGACGTAGGGGGTATAAAGCCTTTGGCATGGCTGCGCTAAAGGCAGCGCCAT
Source organism: Stenomitos rutilans HA7619-LM2 (assembly GCA_019358945.1). Taxonomy (GTDB): domain Bacteria; phylum Cyanobacteriota; class Cyanobacteriia; order Leptolyngbyales; family Leptolyngbyaceae; genus Stenomitos; species Stenomitos rutilans. Next base: position 15,185 of record JAHHIE010000064.1, read on the forward strand.
AACGCCCCAGCACAGCATGGGAGCCGTTGACCTGCTTCAAAGGTCTAACATTCGCCTTCCATTGGATCAACGCGCCCAATGCCAAGGTCTAGCAGCATTGTTTTAACGTCTTGCCACTCTAGCCCACAGTAGTAATACCGCCTGTGTCTGAGATTGGCTAAGTAGAAGCCAAATCTGCCTGCATTGAGTCGAAAGAGCGTATAAACAATCTCTTTTTGTGTTGTACAAAACTCTTCTAGCAATGGATCTAAGCCGAGTGCGAGAGGCACATTCCCAAATTTACAAAACACACTACTGCCCGGTTTGAAGATCCAGCCTCTCTCATCGCGCTTCACGACTAAGTAATGCCTTGGGCAGATAATGGAATCAGACATAAAAACAGATCCCGGAAGAATGGTTGGCCTCGTATTTGATGCATGGCGCTATTGCTTCTCTTCGATGGCGAAAGCCCATACACACCAGATATGTCGGTTCAAGCACTCATTTGTGCCTTTGCTCTTTAACCTCTCATTTGGGAGGCTCCAAGCGGGCTGGTTCCCTAAACGTAGGGGTAAGGAGGCATAAGTTGGCAGGCTTTCCGTGCATCCTGACTCATGCAAGACCATCGCAAACTCATTAATGAGGTATTTAGTTCTCATTCACCAGTATGAGAGGCGCTTTAATCACCAATGGGTAGCTCATTCACGACTATCCGAGACTCGTTAAAGAGTATCTGGAACTTATTAAAGAACACCCAAGACTCATTAAAGAGTGTTCAGAACTCATTTACGAGTATCCAAGACTCATTCACGAGTATCGTCAACCGCATTTTCGAGCATCAGAGACTCTTTAAAGAGCATCCAATACTCATGAATGACATTCGGAGGATGTCTCTCGATAAGAACCACCCTAGACCCCAAATCCTAAACCCCAAATCCTACCCTCAATAGCTATCGTCCCGACCAACCGTTTGTGTTTCAAGCAAATGATTGGCTTGGTGGAGTCGATTGGCGATCGCCTGCCGCCAGACCAAATCAATGCTGGGATCGGCTAAAACGTCTTGAGCCAGTTTACGATACACGGCGCTGGTAGCTGCATTCACATGCTCCAGCAAGCGGAGGTTGTGGTAGACCACACGAGGGGAAAGCGTGTCCATAGGTTTCCTTCCTTTGGGTAGATAATGTTCTACGTCAGGACATCGACATGCCCCAACAGACAATCTTTACGGTAAATCGGTGTGCTTCATGAGATAGCGATCGCACTCACGAGCCGCTCCTCGTCCTTCATTCAGCGCCCAAACTACGAGGCTTTGTCCCCGACGACAGTCCCCGGCTGCGAAAACACCGGGAAGGCTGGTGGCATAGGTTTGCTCGTCGGCTTTAACGTTACTGCGGGCATCGCGATCGAGTCCCAATGCCTCTAATAACGGCTGCTCTGGCCCTAAAAAGCCCATTGCCAGCAACACCAGTTGAGCGGGAATAACCTTTTCGGTACCCGGAACGTGCTGGGGTATAAAATGGCCTTTATCGTTTTTTGCCCATTCCACTTGAACCGTGTGGATCGCTTTGACGTTGCCGTTATCATCGCCTTCAAATTTCGTTGCAGTGGTGAGGTAGCCACGAGGATCGTCCCCAAACTTGGCGGCAGCTTCCTCCTGTCCATAGTCCACTTTGTACACTTTCGGCCATTCGGGCCAGGGATTGTTGGCAGCGCGAGTCAGCGGTGGTTTTGCCAGGATTTCCAGTTGCGTCACGCTGGTGCAGCCATGCCGTAAGGACGTACCCACACAGTCTGTACCCGTATCGCCCCCGCCAATAATCACGACATCCTTACCCGCAGCCGAGATGAACCGATCGCCCTCGTGACTATCCAACACGGCTTTGGTATTCGCGGTGAGGAAGTCCATCGCAAAATGGATGCCCTTCAAATCCCGCCCGTCAATGGGTAAGTCACGCGGCTTGGTCGCCCCGGTACAGAGGACGATCGCGTCAAACTCTTTGAGCAAGGTTTCAACGGGCAAATCCTTGCCAATTTCGGTATTGCAGACAAACGTCACGCCTTCCGCTTCGAGGACGTTGAGGCGACGCATCACCACGTCTTCCTTTTCCAACTTCATGTTGGGAATGCCGTACATGAGTAGACCACCGGGACGATCGGCGCGTTCATACACCGTTACCCAATGCCCAGCGGTATTGAGTTGAGCGGCAGCCGCCAGTCCAGCAGGACCAGAGCCGATGACCGCGACATTTTTACCTGTGCGGTTAGAGGGTGGGTTAGGCGTGATCCACCCTTCCTGCCAGCCTTTTTCAGCGATCGAGTACTCAATGTTCTTAATCGTGACGGGCGGATTGTGAATGCCCAACACGCAGGAGCCTTCGCAGGGGGCGGGACACACACGTCCGGTAAATTCGGGGAAGTTGTTGGTTTTGTGCAGGCGATCGAGGGCATCTTTCCACAAACCGCGATACACCAGATCGTTCCATTCGGGGATCAGATTGTTAATGGGGCAACCGCTCGCCATACCGCTGATGATCGTCCCCGTATGGCAGAACGGCGTACCGCAATCCATACAGCGTGCGCCCTGAGTGCGAAGATTCTCCTCTGGCATGGGCAGATGAAATTCGTCCCAGTTGCGGATGCGATCGAGCGGTGATGTTTCCGCCGCAATCTCACGCAGATATTCGATGAAGCCAGTTGGTTTTCCCATTGTGGTGTCTCAGTTTTGAAGGGTAAGCTTGGTTAATAGAGCGGAGTAGATTGTTCTGGCAGGGGAAAGAGAAGCGATGCAAATACCAGAAGATCCACAAATACCAGAAGATCCAGATAACAATGACATTCGTGAAGCCTTAATTCAGTTAGGGGAAGAGGTGCGTCAACTAAACGAGAAGGTCGAGAAAATCGATTACAAGTTTGATGTCTATCAGAAGGGTACGAATGGCATGGTGAGAATGGCAACTACTATCATCATTGCGACTGCTTCTGTAGTGGTTCTCTCTAGTCTCAGTCCCGCCGCAACTGCCATTATTACGGCTCTGTCGAATGCGAATGCAGGATGAGGTGCGATCGTTGCCATAATTCAAAGGGCAGTTTACATAATTGTCCAATTGAGTTATTTAGCTCGCTCATTGTAGTGATATATGAATGAATCGTTTTGTAGATAAAAGAAAAAACTCAATTGATTTGTACTCGGGAACGCACGGTCAAGATTTCGTCAGCACGAAGAGATTCAACCGCAGAGATTGGAACCGTAACAACGTCAATGGTTTCACCAACCGCGTTAAAAACCTCCAGGATGCAACCCTTTTCTCCACCTGTGGGATGGGGAACCAAATCAACTAACGTCACAACATCGCCAGCTTTAAGCTGATGTTCTGGCAAATCATGGCTCAAAGCAACATCTTGATAGAGTTCAAGTGTCATGGCGAGTCTTCTTACAAGGTTTGAGGGTCAAAAATTGATACTTTGCTTTAATGTTTCGCAGAACCATTTGATTCAGGAGTCATCCATCTGCTTCCAAATCTCATCTAAGGTCAAGTCTTTGAACAGTGCCTCACGTTCCTCAGTGTAATCTCCGTAGCCCGTCGAAAATTGATTCAGAAACCGGATTGTATCAGCAATGCCAATTTCCTTTGATAATATCTCAATGGCTTGCTGTGTTATTTGGCTGAGGGATTTTACTTGGGTACTCATTGCACTAACTCCATAATGAGTTCGAGAGGAGAAACAACTTTAGTTTGTGAAGTATCTACTTTTTTTGCTCGCTTTAGAAATCGGTCATCGCACGTACAAAAGTAATCGGCTGCCGCTTCTACTGAGAAGGCTAAATGCAATGCATCTAACGGCTTAATTCCTGATTCGACGAATACTTGTGCCTGTTCATTAATGCGATCATACTTTTGAATATAAAGATTTGCTTTAGACAGTATTTCTAAAATATACGACTTTCGTGCGGAAATTTTCATTTGTTCAGTTTCAAAAACTAAAGCGGGTGAAGAAATGAGTTCGACTTGTCCAGATTTCCATAGATCAATAACGTTAAGTATCGCTTCAGCTTCAGCCGCAATCCGTACTTGTGATTTTGTATCCAATGGACGTTGTAAACTGCACATATCGAGATAGATCCTCATATGCCAAAAGCTTCTAATGATCTAGCTGTTGAGAACTGTTCATAATTGTTGAATGAACTCTTGATAGAACTGCTGATGTAAGCTTGAAAAATCGCTCATATCTTTCTTTGTTAAATAACCACTACTTTTACCTGTATGAGGATTTTCTGCATAGCTATAAATGTACTTTGGGTAATTTGGACTCTCGTGCCAGGTAATGTTGAAAGCAGCATATTTTGGGAAGAAGGTCATATTTGCGTAAGCTTGGATATGGTCGTGTATCCACCAGGCTAATGCCGTCCAGTTTTTGGTGCGATCGTAATAGGGAAGAAAGGAAGTCACGATGACACAGGCAGTGGCTCCCATGTATTCACCGTCTCTTCGATCCCAGATGTGTCCTGCATAGTTCTTTTCATTTTCGGCGCAGTTAAACCCTTTCTCATTTCCCTTTTGGTTCACTTCACAGGAACGATAGGCGGAGCGAACGCTAATTCTGCCAAGCGCATCCTGAATGGGTTCAAGAACGTTCTCACATAGTTTTTTGCCTGCTGCGATCGCTAGGTCTGGATTATCTGGGATATTAGAAATTCCCTCAATTTGAGAAATTTCAGAGTACAGAAACTCACGCATGAAGAAACTTTTGGAGAGTTGTGTTCGCCCTAACTCTTCTAAGCTTTTGACGGTCTCTGGCTTCTTCATACGTACTTTCTGTATGAGTGTCAAGTATTCTCAAATTGTCCCATCGCACCAAGTCTAATTGTAATCAGCTCAACATCCGTTAATGCTTCGTGGGGACCTTGCCGTGTGCCGTTTGGAGTTGTCCAAAAACAACCTGTTTCGCAGATTCGATCGCCCGTCTTGAGACTGCCAGAAACAACGAAAACGTATTCATCAGCAGGGTGAGTGTGGGCTGGAATCACTGTTCCTTGCTTCATCTTCAGACGGTGAATTGAACCTTGTGGTACGGGTTCAGCTAGAACACACCAACTTGTGCCCGGAAAAACTGGCAGGTCAGTATAGCCTTGAGTCGATAAATCTCGGAATGTCTGACCCATTACGTTTAACCTCAAGAATCGTAGTAGGGTGGGTATTGCCCACCCTACCAGAGAGATCAGCTACCCCCAATGCGGGCAACGTCTTTGGCGTTGGCTTCAAAGGCGGCGGTGAGGGCGTCATCGCCGCTTAGACCGTCTTCTAGCGCCTGCTTCAGGGCTTGCAGCACGCGCTTGTAGTCTCTGGGCATGACCTTGACGAACTTCGGCATTGTTGCGTCCCAGTTGGCGAGCACCGTTGCGGCTTTTTGGCTTTGAGTGTAGTCGGCGTGGTGTCGGATCAACTGGCGAAGTTCCTCGATTTCTTCAGGGTCGTCGAGGGTTTCGAGTCCGACCATTGCGGGATTGCAGCGGGTGGCAAAATCGCCTGCTTCATCGAGAATGTAGGCAACGCCACCGCTCATGCCTGCTGCAAAATTGCGTCCGGTGGCACCCAGCACCACGACTTTGCCACCCGTCATGTACTCGCAGCCGTGATCGCCCACACCTTCCACTACCGCTTCCACACCCGAATTGCGGACGCAGAAGCGCTCACCCACCATGCCACGAATGTAGGCTTCACCGCTGGTGGCACCGTAGAAGGCAACGTTTCCGGCGATGATATTTTCCTCCGCCACGAAGGTAGACGCAGCAGGGGGATAGAGAATGATCTTGCCACCACTAAGCCCTTTGCCGAGGTAGTCGTTGGCATCGCCTTCCAGCTCCAGCGTCACGCCTTTGGGCACAAACGCACCAAAGCTTTGCCCTGCACTGCCCTGGAAGTGGAGGTGAATGGTGTTTTCGGGAAGACCATCCCAGTGGCGCTTGGTGATTTCGTTGCCCAGAATGGTCCCCACCACGCGATTGATATTTTTGATGGGTAGAGTTGCTTTGACGGGTTTGCCCTGTTCGATCGCAGGCTTGCACAGATCCAGCAGTACCGTCACATCTAGCGATTTTGCCAACCCGTGATCTTGCGGAATCTGGCAGTACAGGCCGACATCCTTGCCCACTTCGGGTTGATAGAGAATGTTGGAGAGGTCGATGCCTTTTGCTTTCCAGTGCTCGATCGCCTTTTGGGATGCCAACACATCGGTGCGACCCACCATATCGGTGAGCTTGCGGAAGCCCAACTGCGCCATCAGTTCCCGGACTTCCTGCGCGATGAAGGTCATGAAGTTGACGGTGTGTTCGGGGTCGCCCACAAATTTTTCGCGCAACTGGGGATCTTGGGTTGCAATCCCAGCGGGACAGGTGTTCAAGTGGCAAACGCGCATCATGATGCAGCCCAGAGTAATGAGCGGCGCAGTGGCAAAGCCAAACTCCTCGGCACCCAGCAACGCCGCAATAACCACATCGCGCCCGGTTTTCATCTGTCCATCGGTTTCGACGGCAATGCGCGATCGCAGGTTGTTCAACACAAGCGTCTGGTGGGTTTCGGCAAGACCCAATTCCCAGGGCAATCCGGCGTGCTTAATCGAGGTTTGGGGTGACGCTCCGGTGCCACCGTCGTAACCCGAAATCAGCACCACGTCGGCATGGGCTTTGGCGACACCAGCCGCGATCGTGCCCACACCCACTTCTGAAACCAGCTTGACGCTGATCCGCGCTTCCCGGTTGGCATTCTTCAGGTCGTGGATGAGTTCTGCCAGGTCTTCGATCGAGTAGATGTCGTGGTGGGGTGGTGGCGAGATGAGTCCCACACCGGGCGTGGAATGACGTACCTTCGCAATCCAGGGATAAACTTTCTTACCCGGAAGCTGTCCGCCTTCACCCGGTTTCGCACCTTGCGCCATCTTGATCTGGAGTTCGCGTGCCTGCGACAGATACAGGCTGGTGACACCAAAGCGACCAGAGGCCACCTGCTTGATGGCGCTATTCTTCGAGTCGCCCTGCTCATTTGTCCAGGTATAGCGATCGGGGTCTTCGCCGCCTTCCCCGGTGTTGGACTTGCCGCCAATGCGGTTCATGGCGATTGCCAGCGTTTCGTGCGCTTCTTTGGAAATCGAGCCGTAGCTCATGGCACCTGTTTTGAAGCGCTTCATGATGGCTTCGATCGGCTCTACCTCTTCAATGGGCACCGCTTCCCGCGCCTTGAACTCCAGCAGTCCGCGCAGCGTAAAGTGCTTCTGGTTCTGCTCATTGACGAGGGCAGCATATTTTTTGTAGGTGTCGTAACTGCCCGTGCGAACGGCTTGTTGCAGCGAGTGAATGGTTTGGGGATTGAACAAATGCGCTTCGCCATCTTTGCGCCATTGGTAGTCGCCGCCCACATCCAGGGTATGCCCGTTGACTTCTCGATCGGGGAACGCATGGCTGTGACGGAGCATCGCTTCCTTCGCCAGTACATCCAATTCAACGCCCTCAATGCGCGAAGCCGTTCCCGTGAAGTAGCGATCGATCACCGTGCGATTCAGCCCGATCGCCTCAAAAATCTGCGCGCCCCGGTAGCTTTGCAGCGTCGAGATTCCAATCTTAGAAGCAATTTTGACCACCCCTTTGGTTGCCGCTTTGATGTAGTTCTTGCACGCGATTTTGTACTCCACGCCCACCAGCAAGCCCTGCTGAATCATGTCGGCGATCGTCTCAAACGCCAGGTAGGGATTGATCGCCCCGCAACCATAGCCAATCAGCGTAGCGTGATGATGCACCTCGCGCGGTTCGCCTGATTCCAGCACCAGCCCGACGCGAGTACGCGTGCCCTTGCGGATGAGATGGTGATGCAGTCCCGCAACTGCCAGTAAAGCGGGGATCGGAGCCTGATCGGTCGTGATGCCCCGATCGCTCAGAATGAGAATACTCACGCCGTTCTCGATCGCCCGATCAGATTCAGCGCACAGATGGTCGATCGCCTGCTCCAGACCCTTCACCCCGTCCAGCGACTTGAACAGGATGGGTAACGTGATGGACTTGAAGTCACCCTCATTGATCGCTTTGAGCTTTGCCAGTTCCTCGTTGGTGAGAATGGGCGTTTTAAGCTTGATGAGGTGGCAGCTTTCGGGTTCGGGGTTGAGCAAATTGCGCTCAGCGCCGATCGTCGTTTCAGCGGAGGTGATGATCTCTTCGCGGATGGAGTCTATCGGCGGATTCGTGACCTGAGCAAACAACTGCTGAAAATAGTCATACAGCAGCTTGGGTCGATCGGACAACACGGCAAGCGGCGTATCGGCACCCATCGAGCCAACCGCTTCCACCCCGTCTCGCGCCATTGGGGTTAGTAGCAGGCGGAGATCTTCAAAGGTATAGCCAAACGCGGTCTGCTGTTGCGTCACCGTTAGTAGGGACGTTGCATGCAACGTCCCTACAGATGCATCATGCGACATCTCAACCGGGGCATCCTGCAATTGCGACAGATCGACCAGGTGTTGATTCAGCCACTCGCGGTAGGGATGCTCCGTCACGATTTGGTTTTTAATTTCCTCATCGGCAATGATGCGTCCGGCCTTCATATCCACCAGGAACATCCGTCCCGGCTGCAGACGACCTTTTAGCGCCACCCGTTCAGGCTCGATCGGCAGCACACCCGCTTCCGATGCCATGATCACCAGATCATCTTTAGTGACGTAGTAGCGAGACGGCCGCAGCCCATTGCGATCGAGCACCGCGCCCATCATCGTGCCATCGGTAAAGGCGATCGAGGCGGGGCCATCCCAGGGTTCCATCAGGCAGGAGTGGTATTCGTAGAAGGCTTTCTTCTCATCGCTCATCGACTCGTGCGCTGTCCAGGGTTCGGGGATCATCATCATCGCGGCATGGGGCAGCGATCGACCCGCCAGCGTCAACAGTTCCAGCGCATTGTCAAAAATCAGGGAGTCGCTACCGTCAATATTGATGATGGGCGTGATTTTTTTAATATCATCACCAAACTGCTCCGATTCAAACAGCGATTGCCGCGCGTTCATCCAGTTGATGTTGCCGCGCAGGGTGTTGATTTCGCCATTGTGGGCAATGTAGCGATAGGGGTGCGATCGCTCCCAGCTTGGAAACGTGTTGGTGCTAAAGCGTGAATGCACCAGTGCCAGCGCACTTTCAAAGTCAGAATCGTTCAAATCTAGAAAATACTGCCCCACCTGCACGGGCATCAGCATCCCTTTGTAGACGATCGTGCGGCTGGAAATGCTGGATGGATACCAGTAGGGATCAACCGCTGTCGCCCGAATTGCCTTGTGTGCACGCTTGCGAATGACGTATAGCTTGCGCTCAAACGCCAGATCATCAGCAAGGCCGGGCGATCGCTGGATGAACACCTGCTCTACAAACGGTTCGCTTGCCTTTGCCGTGTCGCCCAGCATCGAGTGATTGGTCGGCACATCGCGCCAGCCCAGCACTTTCTGCCCTTCTTCTGCCGCAATTTGAGCAAACAGTTGCCGTCCCTTTTCTCGTTGGTCGCGATCGGGCGACGAATAAATCATCCCCACCCCATACTGTCCTGCTTCGGGGAGGGTAAGGCCAACCGTCGCCGTCGCTTTCCTCAAAAACTTGTGCGGCACCTGTAGCAAAATGCCCGCGCCATCGCCTGTATTGGTCTCAGCACCCACCGCACCGCGATGATCCAGGTTCAGGAGAATTGTCAACCCATGCTCCACGATCGCGTGAGATGGCATGCCTTTCATTTGGACAATAAACCCAACACCGCACGCGTCATGCTCATAGCGTGGATCGTACAAACCTTGTTGTGATGGCATGGTGTGATGATTCATTTTGATACTTAACTAGATGCCTGAAAGAAGTGCTTACAAAGGACAACGTGAGCCGGACTATGCAGAAGCCATTAAATTAAAACGTTAGCGAACATTCGGTCAAGGTTTGGTTACATGTCAACGTTTAAAGACCGTTTCAACCAAAGCGAGAACGAACCGATCCGCCAACCTCAAACGCATCAAGCCTGCTAGATGATCGTTAAATCTTCTAACGAGAATGGGTTCAATGCCCCAGTCTTAAGGAAATGATCAGATCTGTAGCCGCGATCGATGCTGTACCGACTCCACGACTGCTCATGACCATACCAGTGCAGCTTAAACTCTTGATTCTACAGCCCCTTTAAAGGGATTGGGCCGCAAGCCAGCACGATCGTCATCCTCAAAATTTTGTGATAATTCTTGACGATAAAGTTGAGAAAGTAAACAATAGCTTTTAGTGCGGTTATTCAGGCTGCACAGCTCTTCTTTTTCCAGATTAACCAAACTATCTTTTGAGCAAATTTTATCTTGAGTAATGATTGATTCATCTCGCTTATCTGGCAAGAAAGCATTGGATAAAAATACTTCGTTTCAGCCTCTGTCTCGATCGTCAACTTTTTGAAGGACGCAACTGTAAGACAAGAATCGCCCCCTCATGTTTTTAGTTTCGTGCCAATAAAAAAGCGCACTGTGAGTTTACACAATGCGCGAGCAACTTCAAGCTTCTTGTCGTTCAACTCCTAAACAAGAAGTGGGGTAGCGGCACTCTCTCGATCGCTTGAGCCTCTCCCGTGAAGGATGTTTGCCGACGCGGTGGAGGATCGGACGGAGGATTGTATTGCACTAGAATGACTGCCGTGAGGGTCAACCCAGTGCCAAGAGCGTGGCTGCTCCTGACCAGCATAGAGAGAATCGCTTGCTTCGTCATGGTTCTAAAGGTGGCTGAGATATGTGAGCTGTTTTGGCAAAAAATACAGGTCAATCTATGCCTTCCCAACACGAGGTTGAAAAAGGCATTGCCAGGACGATCACCCTGCTTTTAATGGCGAGACCTACCCAGAAAATGTTTCAATCCATCCAGGTAACTCAGATGTAATTTGTAAAAAGCCTTCTCCGGATAAGTCTTGGTAAATGCCACCCTCTGAACAGGAGGCAAAGACATTTAATTTGTCTCTTGAGACGACCCAGGAAACGAAAAGCATTTGGGGACAGAGCACCCCTGCATACTCAAAGTCTATGCCAGATCTTTTTCCAGGAGCTTGCATAAAAGTGCCAACATGGGCACAATTTCCAGCATTCCTTTAGCGACGAGATCTGGTGAGAGGAAAGGTGAGTTTGCAGAGTGTGCCTTTGGGAGACAGCGATTCCCGCTTAAACTTACCGCTTAAACGAGCAGCAACTTTACGGGCGTGTTTTGTGCCTTCTCCGTCGATCGTTGAACGGATGCCAACCCCATTATCCTTGACCTCTAAGGCGTACCAGTTGCCAGTTTGGGTACCTGTCACGTTGAGGTAGGTGGCTCCTTCAGCGTGTTTGCCAACATTGCAAAGGGCTTCTTCAAGAAACCGACAGAGGCTGCGTTTGTGCTCAATACTCAGAGATAGCTGCTCGATCGGCTCAAAATAACAGGACATCTTGAGCGTCTCAAATCTAGGGAAATCCGATCGCTCCAGCGTCTTGCTGTAAACCTCAAAAAACAACTCATGCATCGGAAGCTTGAGGTCTACCTTCAGTCCGTCCCGTAAGTAGAGACTTTCTTCTTGAGACAACGTTTCTTGCTTGAGATGTTCACCAATGCCCCGGAGTTCGCGATTAAGATGCTCCAGAGCCAAAAACAATTGCTCTTGCGGCAATTTACTGTCTCGAATTTGTCTCAAAAGACTCGCTAGCGTTTGCAGGGGGCCGTTATGAATCACGTCAAAGGTCTGTTCGATCATGCGTTGACGCTCTTCAATCACGCGCTGGTTTTCTTTGAGTCTGGAGCGTAACACCCAGTCGTACTTATGAAAAGCGGTGCAGCCAATCCCGTTCAGCAGCCAAACGAACGAAGCTGGAATCACTGGAATCCACCAGCCGCCCAGCAGAAGCACATAGCTGGTACCAACCAGGCCAACCTGCGCGATACCAATCCCCCATAGTTTGCTCCTGGGTAGTAGCTTGCTCCGGCCCCAAAAAATGGCAGTCAAACCCCAACCGAAAATCCAAAAATATTCCCATTCGTTAGGCCACATGTGCAACAGCACCCGCTGGTTTAGCACCGCGCTCATAATCTGGCTGACAGCATGGGCCTGAATCTCTAACGAGTTGGTCGGGTCGATCGCGGCGGTGGCAATAATGGGTCGAATGGTTGGATCGGTAATGCCGACGATGACAATGCGATCGCGCAACCAGCGTGGATCAATCTGACCCGCTTTTACTTGCCTCATAGACAGTACTCGAAACGGCTGGTGATGCTGCCGAAAATTCAGCAGAATTTGAGGGCTGCCTGTTTCTGCACCAGCATACGCACCCATCGGTAGGAGGCGGGGAAGTTCGGTCGCACCAAAGCGCATGGCTTCTGGATCGCGAAAGCCATTCTTGAGCGTGAGATTTCGATCCTGGTAGAGGAGATATTTTTCGACCAACCCGATCGTCAGCGAAAGCTTATACGTTTTAGGACTAGTGGGGTCAAAGGTTCCCAAAATCATCCGCCTCACATGGTTATCACCGTCGGGAATCAGGTCGATCAACCCGATCTGCGTTGGAGGAAAGCCTAACGGTGCTGGAATCTGATCAGCCGCCGATAAAACCTTCTCAGACACAATCAAATTCTGGTGCTGTTGCAACGCGGCAAACAGTGCGTCAGGGTTTGATTGAGCAATCTGGTTTTGAAGAATATGCAACCCAACGACAGCTGGTTTGTAAGTTTGTAAGGTGTTGAGCAGATCAATCAAATCGCGATCGCGAATCGGATAACCCGTTTGCTGCATATCCGTTGCGTCGATGCCCACCAGCACGATGCGATCGTCCACCGCTTCAGCCGGACGATGACGCAAAAAGGTATCCAGCGCCAGCAACTCCAACCCCTGGAGAGAACCTGCCAGTCGCGCTGCTACCACTAGCCCCACCACAACCACCCCTGGCAGTGCCCAACGCCAGAGCGAAACGGTTTCTTTCAGGCTATGCCAACGGTTGCGCTGCACGGCGACCCACTCCAGGCTGCGAACGTTGTAGAGGCGCTCCGCATCACTTCTCTAACAACTAACAACTTTTCTTGAATACCCAACGGGCTATACAACCAACAACTTCATTAGTCAATCAACCCTTCTTCCCTGGCACGAATTTCAGTTTGAATGCGAATATTTTTGCCATCCTGCTTATCTTCATCAGGGTAGACTTCCAGCACATCCTGAATCTTTGTCCAATAGTGTCGCACAGTTCGTTCAGAGACTTGCATCCGTTTTGCGATCGCCCGATCTTGCAACCCCTCATGAAACGCCAGCTTCAACACAGTAATCCAATCAGGTTTAACCTCTAAGGTACGCCCACGGCGGATGTCTTTGGTGTGGGTAATGCCTTTGAGCGCCCAATCTACCCGCGTCAGCATCTCCTTACTCGAAAGACTCTTATCAGCCACGGTAAACCCAGCCTTGTGGCGATCGATCTCTGGGCGAATACGTACCAATGCCCTCACATGCGTACTTTGCACTGTGAGATTGAGCGTAGGGTAATGCTGCATTAAGGTTTTGAGCAACTGTACGCCCGTCTCAGCCTGAGCGCTATCCCCGCTGGCTTCTGGCAGGGAAAGATCCAGCACAATCAGATCGGGCGTATGGAGCTTCACCTGGCTCAACGCGCTAACAACCGTCTGCGCGGTCAAGATGGTTGCCTGCGGATACTGCTGCTTGAGCAGTTCGATCGTGCCACCCAAAACGATTTCGTGATCGTCAACCACTAGAATGCAGAGCTTAGTTGGTTCTTGAGCGTTTTGGCTCGTTGCCAGCGGCATAAAACAGACAGACCAGTTGCATGAATATACCTTCAACTTTGCCGAAAACTACGTCGAAAGGCAAGAGGTCGCTTTGAATCTACTTGCAGAAAGCTGCAATGTTGAGTGGTGAAACTTGGAAATTAACTTTGCAGAGAGCGATGGTGCAATGCGTGAAGTATTTTCTTACTATCTGAGTTAATTCATGCAAACGTTGCCCAATCTGGAGAAACCGCCTGCGATAAACAGAATTTTTTGCAGTGACCTTTGAAAAAGAGTGCCCGTTATCAACCTGTACAAGCATCCGCCTATTCTCTAGCCCCTGAGAGTCATGTTGAATCAACTGAAACTGAACCAAAGCACGCCAGATCATACATTCCTGCTGCAAGGTGTTTTAGAAGGAATCACCGACGGCATCCTCATTCTTTCGGAACGTGGCGAATGGATTTATCACAACTACTATGCGTACCGCATTTGCCAACAGCTTAACCAGGGGAAGGTGGATATCCCTCCGGTTCCCGAAGCGATCTGGCAAGCCTGTAAAGCACTGATTGAAAGCCGCGATCTCTACAGCGATCACCCTGTGGTTATTGAGTCGGAGATTGCTCACAGTCCGAACTTGTATCGTGTACGGGTTAGATGGCTCACGCTGGATGACCCCCACCGACCTTACCTCGCTGTGCTACTAGAAGATCGCTGGCAGTCGTCGCAAAATAGGGCACTCGCCGAAGCCCTTTTGTACAACCTATCGCCTCGACAAACCGAGGTTTGGTTGCTGCGTCGCGCTGGCTTAACGTACCAGCAGATTGCGATCGAGCTTTACATCACCGTCAACACCGTCAAGCGCCACTTAAAAGACATTCGCGTCAAGCAAAGTCTGGCGAACGATTCAGGAGATTAACGACCGTCCAAATCGCCTTTGACGGCTCCAGCATTGAGCTTCAGCAACGCCCAGCAAGCCTTCGCCCCAGGAGTAACTACCATGATGACGTTTAATCCCATCAAGGCTTTGAATACACTTCTGTTTGATGCACCCACCGCCTGCACAGCAACAAACTTTTTGCAAGGTGCAGACACTAGCTATAAAGGTCGCGCGGTTGTCTCAGAAACAATCACACCGTGCTTGCGGGGACGAGTGTACTTTCAGGGGTCGTGGTGGCTCGCTCAATGCGAGCAGGACATCACGATTGCGGTTGATGAAGTGGTGCAGGTGATTGGACGACAAAACATCACGCTGCTGGTGAGAGCCATTTGATCGTCGGCTGGATAGGTAGGGCTTACGTGGTCGCCCCCGTTTCTTGTATGCCCAAAGGGCTTTAAGCCCCCAATTCTGGGTGACTTAAAGTGCTTGCGCCCCCAAATTTGGGGGCTGGGGCTGGTTTTGCGAGAATTTGCGTAAGTCCTAATAGAATGATTTGCAGCAATTAGCGGTCAGTGAGGCGTCAGGAGACGTTGCTTTTGCCTTCTGCCTCCTGACCCTGGCAGCTAGCCACCAGCGGTCGGTGTGCTTTTAACAACTAACAACCAATCACTAACCAACTTCTCCAGTCTTCTCCTACTGCTCCTGCATTAAGCGCAGGTAGTTCTGTTGCAGTCGAATATTGTCCTGCGTTAGACGATCGCCCATCTCCTTCTCGGCATCGCTGATCTGCTCCCAAAAAGCGGTGGAGCGACGTGCCGTTAGTAGTTCATTCCAGAGTGCGTCGATGATATTTGGAGCGGCAGCAGGGTCAACCTCGCTCAGCAATTGTGCGAGTGACTGTCTAGCTGCGTCGTGCTGTGTCGGATCATGTGCTAGGACAAGGCAATCTTGCAGTTGGGCAAGCTGATTTGGCGTGAGTGAATGAGCCATAATTTGAGATGTATTGTTCTGTAACAGATATATTGTTCTGAAAAATTGCTTTGGAAAAACAGAGAGCGATCGCGCAACCTGGAAATTACTACACGCTCAAAGTTAATATTTCTTAATTGAACTGTAGTCTACGGTACAATCAACATCACCTTCTTTGAGTCTATCTTGGGTCTGATTCTCTTTCTGAAAGCTATGGTAAAGCAGCGGGTTCTTTCTGGCGTTCAACCGACGGGCAATCTTCATTTAGGCAATTATCTCGGTGCCATTCGCAACTGGGTCGAGGGACAGCATCAGTACGATAATTTCTTCTGCGTAGTTGATCTGCACGCCATTACGGTGCCGCACACCCCCGCAACGCTGGCAAAAGACACGTACACGATCGCCGCGCTGTATCTTGCCTGTGGCATTGATCTCAACGACTCCACCATCTTTGTGCAGTCTCACGTTTCGGCGCACAGCGAGCTTGCCTGGTTGCTTAACTGCATCACCCCGCTCAACTGGCTGACGGACATGATACAGTTCAAAGAAAAAGCCGTGAAGCAGGGCGAAAACGTCAGCGTCGGGTTGCTGGACTACCCGGTGCTGATGGCGGCAGACATTCTACTCTACGACGCAGATAAAGTACCTGTGGGGGAAGACCAGAAGCAGCATTTAGAACTCACTCGCGATCTGGTCGATAGCTTCAATCATAAATTTGCCAAGCCCGATCAGCCCGTCCTCAAGAAGCCTGACCCGTTGATTCGCACTGAGGGCGCACGGGTGATGAGCCTCACTGATGGCACCAAAAAAATGTCGAAATCTGACCCATCCGAGTTAAGCCGCATCAATCTGCTTGATCCGCCCGATGTCATTCAGAACAAAATCAAGCGCTGCAAAACTGACCCGGTGCGCGGTCTGGTATTTGATGACCCTGATCGACCGGAGTGCAACAACCTGCTGACCCTATACATGCTGCTTTCTGGACAGACCAAAGAAGCTGTTGCTGCCGAATGCCGAGAGATGGGGTGGGGACAATTTAAGCCGCTGCTAGCAGAAACGACGATCGCCCACCTCAAACCGATTCAAGATAAGTACCAGTCCATCATGGCTGAACCAGGCTATCTGGATTCAGTGCTGCGCGATGGTGGCGAAAAAGCACGCGCGATCGCCAACGAAACTTTGAGAAGAGCAAAGGTAGCATTAGGATACTCCTTACCGCTCTAGGCGATCGAGTGCCATGCTCACCAAACTCCGCCTCACCAATTTCAAGGGCTTTAAAGATGCAGAACTGACGCTGGGTGAGTTCACGCTTTTGGTGGGCACAAATGCGTCTGGGAAAAGCAATATTCGTGATGCCCTACGCTTTTTGCATGGCATCGGACTTGGCTACAGCGTTGCTGACATCATTGGTGAAAAATACGAAAGCGGCATTCTTCAATGGAGCGGCATTCGTGGTGGCACGAGAGAACTAACGTTTCAAGGAGCAGCAACATTTACAATAGAAGCTTTCTTTGCTTTGGAAATAGATGACGTTGAGCGAGAAGTTATTTATAAAATTGAGATTAATCCTGGAGGACAAAACAATACTTCAAACACAGTGAAATCTCCATTTGTCGTTGCTGAGAGTTTGTTCTTGCCAAAGTTGAATAAAACAATCTTCAAGATAGACAATCACCTGTCCGTCGAATTTTATGATGAAGATCAAGCAAGCTTTCTAGATTTTACAAAGCCTGTTATTGCAAATAGGATTTACGCTCAGAGCTTACAGAACTTAAAGCTGAAAAGTTATCTCTTAAGTCAAAGTCTAGAAACTGTTGTCAAGCATCTCAAAGCTCTAAATTTTCTTGATCTTGAACCAGAAAGAATTCGACAACCATCTTTTCCAGGTCAGAATGTGTTGGGCGATCGCGGCGAAAATCTTTCCTCAGTGTTATTTGAGATTTGCCAAGATCCTCAGCGTAAAGAGGCATTGCTAGAATGGGTGCAAGAACTCACGCCGATGGATGCTAAAGATTTTGAATTCCCTTCAGATTTTACGGGAAAAGTTCTGCTGACGTTGGTTGAAGGGAGTGGACAGAGAATTTCAGCGTATAGCGCGTCAGATGGAACGCTAAGATTTCTGGCGATGCTGGCAGCACTTTTAGGGTCAGAACCCGCTCAATTCTACTTTTTTGAGGAGTTGGATAACGGCATTCACCCCACTCGCTTGCATCTTTTATTAGAACTCATTGAGCAGAAGGTGTCTGAAGGCAAGATTCAAATGGTGGCAACAACTCATTCACCGCAACTGCTAAGGCTTTTAAGCTCAAAGTCATTAGAATCTGCGTCGCTGACCTATCGTTTACCAGAACACCCAGACGCAAAGATTCAACGCATTTTAGATATTCCTGATGCAAAACGCTTAATTGAGAAAGGTGATTTGGCTGATTTGCATGAATCAGGATGGTTAGAGAACGCTATGTATTTTTTGGATGATGAGGATGCGAGTGAATGAATGTACTCGTCATTCCTGAAGATTATCCTAGAGATGAATTAATGCTAGTTCCTATTGTCAAGGCGATGCTTAAATATTTAGGGAAGCCAAGGGCAAAAGTTGCGATGTGTCGCAAACCCCGATTGCAAGGTATCGGCGAAGCGTTGAAATGGGAACGGCTTGCAGAAATTATTGACCAAAATGGCATGGTTGACTTATTTCTGCTTTGCGTCGATCGCGATGGCATTGAAGCAAGAAAGGTGAGACTTGAACAAATTGAACGCAACGCCGCAGAGATTTTGAAGGGCGATCGCTTGTTTTTAGCAGAGAATGCGTGGCAGGAAATCGAAGTGTGGGTTTTAGCATTGAAGCAAGAAAGGCGAGACTTGAACAAATTGAACGCAACGCCGCAGAGATTTTGAAGGGCGATCGCTTGTTTTTAGCAGAGAATGCGTGGCAGGAAATCGAAGTGTGGGTTTTAGCGGGTCACGATTTGCCAAAGGAGTGGAACTGGCAGACCATTCGCGCTGAAATTCATCCGAAAGAGCAATACTTTGAGCCATTTGCCAATCAACGAAGTTTAGTAAACTCTCCTGGACAAGGGCGTAAACTTTTGGCAGAGGAAGCTGCTCAACGCTACAGTCGGATTCGCACACTCTGTCGTGAAGATGTGGCTGACCTTGAAGATCGAATTTATGCGTGGTTCGATCGCCCTATATGATGAAAAGGCGTTCTAAAAATCGCTGCACTTGATCTACGCGACGTTACCTGGCTCATGTCTTCATCCCCAAGTTTGTTTCAATCGGCTGTCAAAGCAGGCGAGTTCCTCATCACAGCGGAGGTCATGCCACCAAAGGGAGGAAACCCGGCACACATGCTGGAGATGGCGCGGTTGCTGAAGGGGCGGGTGCATGGAGTGAACATTACCGATGGCAGTCGGGCTGTGCTGCGGATGTCGTCGCTGGCTGCATCAGCCATTTTGCAGCAGGCAGGCATTGAACCGATTTATCAGGTTGCCTGCCGCGATCGCAATGCCATTGGTTTGCAGGCAGATTTAATGGGTGCCCAGGCGCTTGGCATTCGAAACGTTCTGGCGCTCACAGGCGATCCGATCAAAGCAGGCGATCATCCTGAAGCACGCGGAGTCTTTGAGCTTGAATCTGTGCGCCTACTCCAACTGATTCACAAGCTGAATGCTGGGATTGATTTTAATGACAAGCCACTGACCGATGGCGCAACAGAACTCTTTGTCGGAGCCGCGATCGATCCCCAGTGTGGCAGTTGGTCTGGGCTACAGCGTCGGTTTGAGCGCAAACTTGCCGCCGGGGCGCAGTTCTTTCAAAGCCAGTTGATTTCAGACTTCGATCGGCTGGAAAAATTCATGACGCAGCTTGCCACTGACTGCAACAAGCCGATTTTAGCAGGCATTTTCCTACTCAAGTCGGCAAAAAACGCGCAGTTTATCAATCGCTGTGTACCCGGTGTCCACATTCCCGACCATATTATCGATCGTCTGGGACATGCCGCCGATCCGCTTCAGGAAGGAGTGGCGATCGCTGCTGAGCAAGTCCAGCAGGCACGACAACTCTGTCAGGGAGTGCATTTAATGGCTGTTAAGCGCGAAGACTTAATTCCACAAATTCTCGATCGGGCAGGCATTGCACCGTTGAGGAATTAGCTATCAGAGGTCAGCTATCAGCTTGAGGTGAAAGCAGCTTTTCGAGCATGGATAGATTGCTGCAATTCTCTCAAAAATCGTGCATCAGCAGACAGAAGCACGTAGCTGACCGCTGACCGCTGACCGCTAATACACTCTACCGACCAAAGAATTGCCCTGCCATATTCAGCGCATCACCCAGATCGACATTGCCGTCATGGTTACCATCCAGAAATGCATTCAACACGGGATTGCCCGCCTGCGGATTGCCTGTATGCTGACCGCTTTGCAGAAAGTTCAGCGCCAGAGGCACCAGCGTTGGCAGAATCGATTGGACGGTTTGTGGATCAAGTCCGGTGCGCTGAATCAAATCTTGCACCATCTGCTGTTGTAGCGCTGGCCCCAATACAGCCTCTACAGCCTGGGGATTTGGGCCTGTGCCACTGTATTGATTGACGGTTGCTTGTACCTGCTCAGCCCCTGCGGATGCTTGCTGCTGTTGTAAGGCAGACTGCACATAGCCACCCACGATCGACACCAGCGTCTGTGTTGTCCCCGCATCAATTCCATGATTGTTGCTGAGTTGTTGCACGGTGTTGATAATTGCGCCAAACTGATCGGGGCTTGCCTGCTGACCAGGATTACTTACAGCGCTCATCACGGCATCAAAAAGTCCCATAAATTCCTCTTTCAAGCATTGACCATCACAACTCGATCGCCAGATCGTGAGAAACTGTCTAGCGCCTGTGGTTACAGTAGCGTCCTGGTGGAGCAATCAAAGCAGGCTTAACAATCTTTTCGGGCAATCAATCTTTTTGGGCAATCAGTCTTTGAGAACGCACAGGGTTACGTTCAAAAAAGTGCAGGGAATTAGAATGAAAGGCAGATGCACCGTAGATGTCTTCATGCCGCTGTCGCGCCTTCTCACCCTGGTTGCTGGTATAGCCCTCATTTTGGGGCTAATGATCTGGCTGGTCGATTCTCTCACTCGCCTCTATTGGCAGCTTTCGTATTCTCCGCTGTTGTTTCAGGCCTTGCTGGTACTCATCCTGGTCGTGTTAGCCGCTCTCATCGGCGCTTCTATCTACTACCTCTTTGTGCTACCTCGTACTCAAAAACGTCGCAAACAAGCAAGACGCAAGCCTTTGGTGCCTGCTGAGAAAACAGAAGCGGCTGAAGAAACACTAAAAGCGGTGCGGCGACAGGTTGACCAGATTCAAGATGAAGTAGCACGGCAAGAACTGTTGCAGCGATCGCGCGAGATTGAGCAAACCCTTTCGCGAGGGCATCTGCAACTCGTGGTGTTTGGCACAGGGTCGGCAGGCAAAACCTCCTTAGTCAACGCGTTGATTGGGCGCGTAGCGGGCAAAGTGGGCGCAGCAATGGGCACTACTGAAGTGGGCGAAACCCATGCGCTCAAGCTCAAGGGTGTGAGCCGCGAAATTCTTATCATCGATACACCGGGCATTTTAGAAGCGGGGGTTGCAGGCACAAAGCGCGAACAACTCGCCCGTCAATTGGCAACCGAAGCTGATTTGCTGCTATTTGTGCTGGACAACGATCTGCGCCAATCAGAATACGATCCGTTGCAAATGCTGGCCGAGATTGGCAAGCGATCGCTTGTCATTCTCAACAAAACTGACCTTTATCCAGAGGGCGATCGGGATGTGATTCTTGCACGGCTACGCGATCGAGTGCGTGGGTTGGTCGCCCCCATTGATGTGATTGCGACGGCTGCAAATCCAAGTGCGATCGTCGTCGATGGCGAAACCATTCAGCTAGAGCCAGATATCATGCCGCTGATTCGGCGCATGGTAGCGGTTTTGCGTGCGGAAGGGGATGATTTGCTGGCAGACAACATTTTGCTGCAATCTCAGCGATTGGGTGAAAAAGCCCGCTATCTCATTGATGCCCAGCGACGACGGCAGGCTGAAAAAATTGTTGATCGCTTTCAGTGGATCAGTGCTGGCGTGATTGCGGTAACGCCCTTACCTGTGGTCGATCTGCTGGCAACGGCTGCTATCAACGCTCAGATGGTGGTCGAAATTGGGCGGGTTTACGGCTGTGAGATCAACCTGGAACGGGGACGCGAACTTGCTCTGTCCCTCGGCAAAACGCTGGCAAGTTTGGGCATTGTGAAGGGAGTGCTAACGCTAGTAGCAACCGCTTTGGAATTTAGCCTGGGTGGACTTCTCGTAGGGCGTGCCATTCAGGGCGTGAGCGCAGCCTACCTGACCCGAATTGCAGGCAAAAGCTTTATTGAATACTTTCGCCATGACCAGGATTGGGGCGATGGAGGCATGACAGAAGTCGTGCAGCGCCAGTTTCAACTGAATCGCAAAGATGAATTTATGCGTGCTTTTGTCCAGGAAGCCATTACCCGCGTGATTCAACCTCTCAACCTCGATCGCGCTACTGACACCGATGAGCAGCCGCGCTTGCCAGAAGTCCAAACCCCATTGGAAATCAAAGCCAAGCTCGATGCGGATTTAGAAGAGTGGAATCGATCGTGAGACGAAAAGGCCGTGAGCACAAATGTCTTAAACGTAGAGTCAGAAGCCAGGAGCCAGAATCAGTATGCATTCTGTCTCCTGATACCATTTCCCTTTCATTGGGCTACAGATCAAGAACCTCAAACAGTGATGCAACAGAGCTTCTATAACTCAAAACTGAGAACTGGTATACCTTCCCAAGCGTCCGTGTGTTGCTTCTCATCAAATTACACAGCAAGTCCTGGCAGAGGCACGCACACAAAAAACCCCTGAAAGCACTTTTGGGCAACAGGGGTATGACGTGACCAGGAGCAGTGGCCTGAAAAATGCTTTGGATGTTTACTCTTCCTCTTCTTCCTCGTCTTCGTCTTCATCCGACGAAAACAGTTCGTCAATCATTTCATTTGCCCGGTCTTCAGAGATGCCTAGAGCTTGATACAGACTATCGATAAACTCCTGCTCTTCTTCAGGCACTTCCCCATCGGACGCGATGACAACCACCGCGACGATAAACGCCGCTTCTTGAATGCCTTCATCTCTTGCAGTAGCAAGCGCCTGGGTTACAACAGCCTCAATCCCTTCTTCGTTGATTAGAGTCCCAATTTCGGTGCCCAGGGCGGCAAAGTCGTCTTCTGAATAATCTTCGTACAGGTCGATCGCAGACAGCATTTCGCCCAGCGCTTCGGTTTCAACTTCGCCAGACTCGCCATCAGAATAGAGCGAAAAAAGCCCGATCGCGGCGATCGCCAACTCTGGGCTTAGAGCAACCTGAGTACCGCCACCACGAGGTAATTTACGTTTAGACATGCATTTCTCCTAAAGTTCACTTGGCAATAGCTGAATGGCAAGATCTACAATCTCGGTCAACCAAACCAGGATGAACTTAACGTTCCCAGGCATAATCCAGATAGAACAGCAGAGGAGAAATCTCTACGTCAACGCTTTTGGACGCAAGTAAAATGCCTGTCGGTAGTGCGTCAAAGAATGGTGGGTCGAGTAAAGTAGGGAGACCGCTACTTTTACGTACAAATTATGGAATGTCTGCTCTGCGGTCATCCTAGCACCCACAAGCATGGAAAAGCTCCGAATGGGA
>JAHHIE010000065.1 GCA_019358945.1 Stenomitos rutilans HA7619-LM2
AACCTGTATCAGGTGTCTAGGCAGCTATTTGTGCCAGTGATCCGTCAGTTTATTTTGAAAAACCTCTCCAGATCGGCTGTTGTCTGACTTCAGACATTGCCACTTCTGTCAATGCGTAAGTTCTATGGATCAGTAACACGAGGTGCAGAAACCCTTGAGCGTCAAGCAAGTACTTCACCTGCGATCGGATTCGGTGCCCGGTCAGCCTTCTCATACGGCTGCGTATTTGGAGCAGGGAATAGGAACGCCGTTACTCATGCTGCACGGCTTTTTGGGCGATGCCACGTGTTGGCTACCGCTAATGCAGCAACTAAAAGACCAAGTTCGTTGCATTGGGCTAGATCTGTTAGGCTTTGGGGACTCGGCTAAACCTCTAATTCGCTACGACGTGGCTCAAGAAGTGGCGTTTGTGCATCAGGTACTTGCTGCGCTCAAGCTTGAGTCTTGCTATCTTTTGGGGCATTCGTTTGGCGGATGGGTGGGGGCAGCCTATGCATTGGCGTATCCAGAAGCGGTCAAAGGATTGCTGCTGGCGGCTCCGGCTGGCATTCGAGACGATAGTTTTTGTGGACGCTATGACCACTTGCGTCCTTTGTTGTGGCGCACGCCTGCGGTTGATTGGGCACTCAGTGCCGCTAAACCGATCGCGTCCCTGATAGGTCAACGTTCAGCCGTCGATCAAATTGCCTGGTTTCGACGCGAATTGATGGCGCAGCCTGCGGCCTGCTCGTTTTTGCTCGATCGCCTGCGTCCCGAAGACGCGATCGACACCGTTGAGAAAGCCATCCATCGCCTGAACGTACCGACGTTGGTGATCACGGGCGATCGTGATGAAACCATCCCCCTCTGGCATTCTGAAACCTACGCCGATGAAATTCCAACCGCCGAACTAGCGATCATCCCAGATGCCGATCATGCACTGCCGCAAAAACATGCCGCTGAACTGGCTGCTTTAATCCTGCCGTTTTTAAGCGCTAACATTTGAGATAAAATCAACCCAATCGTCAATGACTGCGCCGAACGTTGGGTCAATCACTGAGGAATCGCAAGCTCCTTACTTCTGTAACTCAGGTTGCGCTTGCTTTTGATTAGAGCTATTGAATTGTTTCATCTGTTCACTCAAATTTGTGATGCGTGTAGCATCAAAGCCGAGATGAATTTGACTAAGATCTTGCAAACGCTTATCCATATAGTGAATAAATTTTGCTGGTTGTATTGTTTGGCCTGTCATATCTTGTCGCGTTGCCCAATAGCTCAACATCTCATTTCTTAAGGCAAAGTAGCTAAGATAAAGCGCTTGATTATCCTTGATATTTTCCTCCTGTTTAAATACAAGGGCAATATTTCCATACAAAATGACGGTACTGGATGACACAATAAAAATATTAATCAACGCGTTATTGACTCGATCCCATCCGTTTTTGCTGATGAAGAATAAGCAGATTGAAGCAACAACACTACCGCCACAAATCATCGAAAGTGAAATGTAATACTGCTTATAGAAAAAACCCATTACACTAGCATGTTTCTGAATTCGATCTTGAATCTGCTGAAATTGATCGATGAGTCTCGCTTTTTCAGGTAAGTTGGTGCCTAAATTGGCGATCGACGTGTTGATTGCTTCTGCTTTTAGCTCAACGGTTGCCGCAAGCCACTCATTTTGCTTTGTGCCTGCGAACCAAAACATAAGCGCATAGCTTAAACAAATGCCTAGAATTAAGCTTGTTGAAATGACAACGTGTCCTAATAGCGTTGGTTGATAATTCTGGGGTGACACAAAGTATTTTTGCCATTGCGGAGTGCTTTTTTGCGAAGCTTTTTCATCAGCGACTTCTACTTCAAGGCTATTCTCCGTTTGCTTTTCATCCGGATCATTACTATCTGTAGCTAATGACATAATCGGTCTCCTAAAGTTTGCGAGCAGAACGTTTGTTGCTTGTAAGTTGGCAGTAGCAAACTAGCTTGTGCAATAAAAAACCGGATAGCGGTTAAGCTACCCGGTCATTTTAACAAACCTGTGAAGGCAAAGTAATTACACGCCTACTGCCTTTTTCGTCACCGCAGCAAGGTCGCCTTTTGCATACTTAGCAGCATACTCATCTAAGCCGATTTGCTTGATCTTACTGGCGTTGCCTGCGGTACCAAACTGCTGGTAGCGATCGGCGCAGACCTTTTGCATGTACTTGATCGAAGGCTTGAGGAAGTGACGGGGATCAAACTCCTTGGGGTTCGATGCCAGTGCTTCACGGACAGCCGCCGTAATTGCCAAACGGTTGTCGGTGTCAATGTTTACCTTGCGCACACCGCTCTTAATGCCCTTTTGAATCTCTTCAACGGGTACACCGTAGGTTTCAGGGATTGCACCACCGTACTGGTTGATGATGGCAATCAAATCTTCGGGAACTGAAGAAGAGCCGTGCATCACCAGGTGGGTGTTAGGCAGACGGCGGTGAATTTCTTCGATGCGGCTAATGGCTAGAATTTCGCCCGTGGGCTTGCGGGTGAACTTATAAGCACCGTGGCTGGTGCCGATCGCCACTGCCAACGCATCGACTTGAGTTTGCTCTACGAAATCAACCGCCTCATCGGGATCGGTCAGCAGTTGGTCGTGAGAGAGTGCTCCCTCAAAGCCATGACCATCTTCCGCTTCACCTTTGCCAGTTTCTAGAGAACCCAAACAACCTAATTCACCTTCAACGCTGACCCCGATCGCGTGGGCCACTTTGACCACTTCGCGGGTGGTGTTGACGTTATACTCAAAACTGGCAGGGGTTTTAGCATCAGCCTGAAGGGAGCCATCCATCATGACGCTGCTAAAGCCGTTCTTCATGGCGGAATAGCAGGTCGATGGCGCGTTCCCATGATCCTGGTGCATCACGATGGGAATATGGGGGTAGGTTTCGATCGCAGCCAGGATGAGATGACGCAGAAAGTTTTCGCCAGCGTAGTTGCGGGCACCACGGGACGCTTGCAAAATTACAGGGCTATCTGTTTCTTCAGCAGCATGCAGGATTGCCCGAATCTGCTCCAAATTGTTGACATTATAGGCAGGGATGCCGTAGCCATTCTCTGCTGCGTGATCGAGTAGCAGCCGCAGTGGTACGAGCGCCATAGACAGTCCTCCGAGGTATGGGTGATTAGCTTTATAGTTCAGCTTAATTCTTACGTTAATCTTAAGATACTTTTTGAGCCACATGGATCAAGATCTTATGGTTTACCTCCTCAATAAGTAAAAATTACTATTTAATTTACTTATAGCTTTAGACTTTAGCTATGGCAAGAGAGGCATTCTCGTCGACTCTACCTTGCGTTTTATCGGTTACACATCACGCTACTAAGCTCTGAATCAACGGAACGATGGATCAAATCAGCTCTACGCCTCTAATTGCATCACCCCCAATCGCTGATCTCCAGCCCCATATTCTGTCACTGCATGGGGACGATCGCGTCGATCCTTACTTTTGGCTACGGCACCGAGACGACCCTGCAACGATCGCCTATCTGGATGCGGAGAACGACTATACGGAAGCGATGATGGCGCATACTGAGGCGCTGCAAACTGCTCTGTATGACGAGATGCTGGCTCGCATTCAAGAAACCGACTTATCGGTGCCGTATCGCAAAGGCGATTATTATTACTATTCACGGACAGAGACTGGAAAGGCTTATCCCATCTACTGCCGTAAAGCGGGCAGTTTAGACGTGCCAGAAGAGTTGTTACTTGATCAGAATGCTTTGGCAGAGGGCTATGACTTCTTCGATGTGGGGCTGTTGTCTGTAAGTCCCAATCATCAAATTTTGGCGTACTCGGTGGATACCAGTGGCTCCGAACGCTACACCCTGCTTTTCTTGAACCTAGTGACAGGGCAGCTCTATCCTGAAAAAATTCTTGAAACGGGGTATGGGTTTGCTTGGGGTAACGATAATCAAACCGTGTTTTATACGCTGGTTGACGAGGCCAATCGTCCGTTTAAGCTCTTGCGGCATCGGTTAGATAGCGCTGTGAGCGACGATGAGTTGGTCTATCACGAAACGGACGATTTCTACTACTTAGGCGTGGGCAAGACCCGCAGTGATGCCTACATTCTGCTTGAACTCCAGAGCAAAATCACCTCTGAAATTCACTATCTGGATGCTAATCAGCCAGAGGGAACGTTTCGGGTGATTCAGCCGCGATCGCCCGGAGTGGAGTATCAGGTTGAGCATCACAGCGATTCGTTCTACATTGTGACGAACGATGAGGCATTGAACTTTAAGCTCATACAAACCCCTGTGACAGCCCCCGCCAAAACGAATTGGCGCTTGGTAATTCCCCATCGTCCAGATGTCTTACTGGAGGGCGTGAGTGCCTTTGCCAAGCATCTGGTGATTTACGAGCGCGAGGCTGGCCTACCGACCGTTCGTGTGCGTCAGCTTGCGAGCGGGAAAGAACATTACATTCAGTTTCCAGATCCAACGTATGGGGTAGATGAGGGCAGCAATCCGGAGTTCAATACGGACACACTGCGCTTTAACTACAGCTCTCTGGTAACTCCACGATCGGTCTTTGACTACAACCTGGAAACGCAAGCACGGGAACTGAAAAAAGAAACCCCGGTGCTTGGTGGCTACGATCGCACCCAATATGCCAGCGAACGCCTGATGGCGACAGCCACGGATGGCACTCAAATCCCGATCTCGATCGTTTACAAAGAGGGACTGGCAAAAGATGGTAAAAATCCCCTGTTGCTGACAGGCTACGGTTCATATGGCTTCAGCTATCCCGCGACCTTTTCGTCTACACGTCTGTCGTTGCTGGAGCGTGGGGTGGTGGTGGCGATCGCCCATATTCGCGGTGGGTCAGAAATGGGTCGCCAGTGGTACGAAGACGGAAAGTTTTTAAAAAAGAAAAATACGTTTATCGACTTCATTGCCTGTGGGGAGCATCTCATCGCGCAGGGCTGGACAGCAGCAGACCAGTTGGCAATTATGGGCGGTAGCGCGGGTGGATTACTCATGGGGGCTGTCATGAATGCCCGTCCTGATCTGTGCAAAGTCGTCGTCGCGCACGTACCGTTTGTTGATGTGGTGACAACCATTCTGGATGATCACCTTCCCTTGTCCGTTATGGAGCGTGAAGAATGGGGTGATCCAAACGACAAGACTTTCTACGATTACATGAAGTCTTACTCGCCCTACGACAATGTGGAAGCTAAAGCCTATCCGAATCTGTTGATTACAGCAGGCTTGAACGATTCGCGCGTGGCCTATTGGGAACCTGCCAAATGGACGGCAAAGCTACGATCGCTCAAAACTGACGACAACCGTTTGCTGCTCAAAACAAACATGGGAGCTGGACATGGCGGCGCATCTGGACGCTATGACAGCCTTAAAGAAACGGCGTTTGAATACGCGTTTCTGTTTGACCAGTGGGGCTTAGGATGATGCTTACAGTCTGGGCTTTAGGTAGACAATGGCCTGCCGCCAAACGATCGTATTTTGGTCGTATTGGTCAACCAACGCCAGACAATCACTATCCTGCCAGCGAATTTTGCCAGCTAAAAGATCCCCTGTCACCAACTTAAGCTCGACTTCCGTCGTTTCCCGAATCAGATTTTGGATTTGACGCACGCTCGGTGAGCCAGTTTCAAGTTCTGTTGCCATGACGTTTATTGCTCCCTACAGGTTAAAAGCTGAAAGCTAAAACAGTTTTATCCTTTAGCCTTCATCCTTTATCATTTTCTTTCCCCTCTATCATTCCTCACCAGCGCCCCTTTCACACCACTCATCAAGAGAATCTATGACACTCGCATTCACGAAGTATCACGGTCTAGGCAACGATTTCATTCTGATTGACAATCGTGCGGCTACAGAGCCACACCTGACCCCAGAAGACGCGATTCAGTGGTGCGATCGCCACTTCGGTATTGGTGCTGATGGCGTAATCTTTGCCCTACCCGGACAGAACGGCACCGACTACACCATGCGTATTTTCAACAATGACGGGTCAGAACCCGAAATGTGTGGTAACGGTATTCGCTGTCTGGCTAAGTTTATTGCTGATCTGGAAGGCATTACAGAACCCCGCTCTTACAAAATCCACACGCTGGGCGGACTGATCACACCCAAACTAGAGGCTGATGGACTGATTACCGTTGATATGGGCGAACCTCGCTTGCTGGCAGCCGAAATTCCCACAACGCTCACAGCCCCAACCGAAAAAGTAGTGAACCAACCGCTGGAGGTGGCTGGAACGACTTGGCAGGTTAGCTGCGTTAATATGGGTAACCCCCACTGCGTCACGTTTGTCGATGACGTAGCTGCGATTCCGCTGGAGGCGATCGGGCCGCAGTTTGAATGCCATCCTGTGTTCCCCAAAAAGATCAACACTGAATTTATTCAAGTGGTGCGATCGGACTATCTCAAGATGCGCGTTTGGGAACGAGGGGCTGGTATCACGCTGGCCTGTGGAACAGGTGCCTGTGCTTCGTTAGTCGCAGGCGTGCTGAATGGGAAGTGCGTTGGCGAAGCCTCACCCCAGGTGAATCGTCGAGCGACTGTTGAACTCCCCGGTGGCCTGCTGCAAATCGAATGGTCTGAAGCTGACAACCGACTATATATGACAGGCCCCGCAGAAAAAGCTTTCGCCGGAACGCGCTAACGTGGCTGTTCAGCAGTCGCCAAAAATTTTGAAACAACAAAAATCTTGGAACAATATCAACTAACTTTACCGTCCGCCGCAAAAGCGTTGTTGTACTGCGTCGATCGCAGTTGCTAAATTTTCTTCCATTTCGGTTTATGGCTGAACCGTGTCATTGATAGAAGAGCAGCAACAGAACCTATAGCGACTATACTCGTAACCCAAATCACACATGAACTTGGCTTGAAGTGTTCTGGATAAACTTTGTAGAATACGCCCAGTGCAATCACATTACAGGCACCAACCAAAACGGCACAGGCAAAGTCATGAAAACGACGTGCTTTA
This sequence comes from Stenomitos rutilans HA7619-LM2, assembly GCA_019358945.1. Classification (GTDB taxonomy): domain Bacteria; phylum Cyanobacteriota; class Cyanobacteriia; order Leptolyngbyales; family Leptolyngbyaceae; genus Stenomitos; species Stenomitos rutilans. Next base: position 6,965 of record JAHHIE010000065.1, read on the forward strand.
TTTGCGCTTACTGTCCATCGAGTTTCAGTGTTATAGCTCGGCAACTCTAAGCTCATGTTGTTGAGCCGCTCTAGCTCTGCTAAATATTGCCGAAGATTTGTGAGCGCTTGTTCGTATTTGCAATTCAGAAGCACTAATCATACCGAAGCAATTGAGAAACCATAAACGAGCCATCCAATGAATAGTGTATTTGGCTCTTCAACTCGTTTCGATGCGACAAGTGCAGCAATTAAACCTACAACAAGCGTAATGTAAAGAGATAGAGCGTGCTGCCTTTGACCGATCCGTGCGTTGACCTCATTGTATGCAGCAATATAACGATAATTTGCAGAGACATGATCTGTGGTGGTTACAGGTTGCATCATTTTCGATCGCTTTCGCTTGATTCTTCAGCATAAGGACGTTTAGATCCTAACCCAGTAAATCGTCACGGATTAGTATTGGACTGGGTACTAAATTTGAACAGATCAAGCTGGAATCGCTACCCTCACAGGCAGCTTAAGTAGCACAACAAATCATTGTCAGTCTAGCTGCTCACGTCTAGAAACCGTTTCGACCACAATACGAAGGTCGTCGCGATCAGTGCAAAGGCGGTCTTGAGCATTGCCCCCGCTGACGGCGATCTCAACCCAACTATGACTACCCACTAGGGCGAGTAACTCTCTAGGCTGACGATCGCCATAAATTGTTCTGCCCGGAATGGTTTCTCCATTAACCGATAACGACCAATCTGTTCCCACAACATACGCTCCGGGAATGTTGGTGATGATGTTGCCGAAGTGATCGATCGCTTGAACACAGCCGCTTATTCTGTAACCTTGATAAACTGTTGTACTCGTTTCTTCTAGCAAGCACTGAGGCACATTGAGACGGACGAGGGTTTCTGGCGCAATGCTTTCACCTACCTCGGTAAGTGGCACTCCGCTAGCCAAATGAGCGCCAACCGGGGCAAAAAGATCGCGCCCATGAAAGGTGGCGCTGGGTGTAGCTGATCGCCAATACTGAGGCTTTGTCAATGCCACGGCAGCGATCACAGGATGAGTCGTAAAAATCCCGCTCAAGAGTCCATTATCTGGGCCAACTAAAAAGCCGTTGGGCCGGGTCGGATCTTCGCCCACCGACAGGGCGATCGCTCGGCGAGTGCCTCCTACCCCTGGATCGACCACAGCCACATGAACCGTGCCTGCTGAAAAGTAAGGGTAGGCCGTCATCAAAGCAAAGCGCGCTAGAGCAATATTTTGCGGAGGAATTTGGTGGGTTAAATCAATCACGGTCAACGCTGGATTGACCTGCGCGATCGCGCCTTTCATCACGCCAACGTAACAATCGCTTAACCCAAAATCACTTAAAAGCGTCAGGATACGAGGCTGTGCCGTCATTTGCATTCACTACACTCGCGACCCTACACCCGTTTCTACATTGAGCGTTCTTACATTGAGTACCTTACATGGAGTAGCAATCAACAGGCATAGCAGACCAGTGTTGCTCCATAGATTCTAATTCAATGCTTGCTTCAATCGATTGATAAACGGCGTACAGCGCCTCTTCTAAGGTTTGGTCAGGCGCTATAAAGTAACCATAGCGTACAGCACGGCTGCGATCGTGATCGGCTGGATGATACCAATGCAGCCACATACCCTTATCCGTCCGCTCTCTAAAGACACGGCTCAAAAAAATCTGCCAGCCCATATAAACATGAAATGGCTCAGAACCATTCGCGGCAGGCGGGCGATCAGCTTGAACAGCTAAAGGGGAAGTTTGTATCATGCTCGATTACCGTCATTGCATGTCAATACGTTGCGATCTAATCCTACGGGTATCGATTGATGCACCTGCTGAAGCGTGACTGACGCAAGCTTATCTTTAGGATGCAACCATCAGCGCCGTTTTACCTCTATCAGTAGTTCGATTTCACACCACTGAAAGTCTTTTCCGGATGAACCGCGAGTCTTTTTTACGCGTTTAGCGTCTTTCATGCAGCGTGTTTCTAGTTAGGGTGTATGCAAGCCTCGAAAGGGTTAACCCGTCATTAGACATCGAGCTAAATGCCGTCGCTTAAACCTCTGAAGTTTTGGTCAAATGTAACGAAACCATCATAAAGAACCGCAAGCGGGCATACGAAGCGCCATCAAGTGCCGACCGTTAAATTCCGTATCATAAACTACCGTTTAATGCCGAAAGTGCTAGCATAGGCTTAGGACGACTATCACATCTGAATTAGAACAAATGTCTATTATGAACAAAAACCGTCAGGGAACTTTGACTCAAGCACAAGCTTCCCAAACTCACCGCGCCAACATGCAGAAAAACTTGCAGCGGCGGCTAGAAGCTGCACGAGCCAAAGGGGATGAGACACTCATTCGTCTTTTAGAAGCAGAAGCAAACTATATTGGCTAACGTTGCGATCGCAAAAGCAGTGGTGAATGTGGGTGCGTTTCACACAGAACGCACAGCCGCTTGTCGTTTTAACGAGTGATTTAGCGCTGCCTCTGTAAGGTGTGGCAGCAGAAAGTAGAGGATTGATTACGATCAATCCTCTACTTTTTTATGTTGTTCAATAGCGAGAGGGGTTGAGACTGCAACCCCCAATACATCTTGTCGGAAATAACCTATTACTGCACAAAAGCTCAGAGGCGGTGAGAACACGTTTTGCCTTCTGCCCTCTACTCCCCTACTTCTGCCTTACTGCACTAGCCAGTGCGGCTTAAAGCTTCATGACTTCGCCGACTTTCATGAGTTTGAGCTGACTTTTCACCCCTTGCTGCTGTAAGGCTTGCGAAAAGGCTTGGGGGGTTCCTGGTAAGTTAAAAAGGCCATAATGCATCGGCACAACCGTTGCTGGATTCACGAGCTTCACCGCTTCAGCAGCTCGTTGAGGCCCCATTGTAAACTGATCGCCAATGCAGGCCAGCATCAAGCTCACCTTTCTAAAACGAGGGATAAGTGCCATATCTGAAAACAGATCGGTATCACCTGTGTGGTAAATCACAGGACCATTTTTGACGCTGATGAGAAATCCGCCCGGATTGCCTGCAAAGGTAGAAGGGCTACTGTCAGAAGCAACCGAAGAACTGTGAACAGCGGGAATAAACGCCACCTTGACCTCGCCATTAAGCAGGTTGAGTTCACCCCCAAAATTGCCTTGCGTCTCAAATGTGACGAGGTCTTTGGGATACCCAGCGAAAGTAGCGATCGCCTGTCCCAAATCGAAAGTACTGACAAGCTTTGCCTTCGTTGTCTTAGCAATTTCCACCGCATTGCCGAGATGGTCAAAATGACCGTGAGTCACCAGAATCAGATCGACCTGCTTCAGATTCGCCACATCGGTTTTACCGTTGGGGTTAGCAGGGTTCTCCAGCCAGGGGTCAATCAACAGCACTTTGCCAGATGGGGTTGTGAGCTTAAAGGCAGACTGTCCATACCACAGGAGTTGTGTGTTGCCTGACTGGGCATTGCTACTAGCGCCCTGCCATCCTACTAGCCCAATAGTCAGAATGAGCGTTACCAGCGCCATAACCAGCTTCGGTGCCTGTTGCTGCACCCAGTGCCATACCTTCATACGTGATGTCCTTTGTGTCCAGCGATCGCAGCTTCAGCCTTGCCGCTACATACCGCAGCAAGACGCTACTCCAGAGCACTGTATCACCTTAAAGCGGGCTGTGGTGCCGCTAGGTAAAGGGGATCGTATCCACCCAGTCCTGATACTGAGGGTCGCACTTTTCGGTGATAGCAATCAGCTTCGTGCGCAGTTGTTCGGTAATGGGTCGATCGACAGGCAGTGTGTAATTTTCAACACGCTTAATGGGTGCTACTTTAGCCGCCGTACCCGTTAAAAATGCTTCATCAGCAATGTAGAGTTCTGATTTATCGACAGGGCGTTCGATTGTAGGAATGCCCATGTCTCTGGCAATAGTGAGTACGCTATCACGCGTAATGCCCTCCAAAATGTCTTGATCAAACCCCGGCGTAATCAGTTGCCCATTGCGCATGATAAAGAGATTCATCCCAGATGCTTCACTGACCTTGCCCTGCGCATTCAGCATAATGGCCTCGTCGAACCCTGACTCAACCGCTTCTGTTTTAGCAAGGGCAGAGGCAATATACGCAGCGGTAATCTTACCGCGCAATGGCATGCTATTGTCTGTCTGACGCTGCCATGAACTAATACGACAACTGACCCCTGCTGGCGACAAATAATCATCCATCGCCAACCCGTAGACCAGAAGGCTCTTTTCGACCTGATGGAGCCTGGGTGCAATGCCAAGCCCAGAGGTGTAAACCAGTGGACGAATGTAGAACGGCACTGTCGGGCGATTTTTTTGGATAAATTTGACAATGACTTGCTTGATTGTCGTGCTGGGTAAGTCGTAATGGAGAAACCGAGCGCTTTGGCTCAAGCGCTGGCAATGGCGCTCTAGCCGAAATAACAGCACCTGATCGGGATTTTGTGGATCGGGAATGCCCCGCAGACCACCGATCGCACCTGTGCCATAGTGCAGCGCATGGGTCGCGATCGAAAGCTTGGCATCCGTGAACGGCAGAAATTGGTCTTGAAGGTAGGCGATCGGTAAAAAATTATCCATAAGTTTGTGCTGTGAGGGAAAGACGGTGATGGTAAACGCTAGAGCGTGCTTTAAGAGTGCTGAGAACTGAGGACTGAGTGCTGAGAAAAGGCGCATACTCAGTCCTTAGCACTCAGCACTTGCCTAACCAAAGGCGACAGCTTTAAAACATAGCCTAGTGCTGTTGATAGTACTGCACGACTTGTGCGATGAATGCCTGCCAGCGATCGTTAGGTATCCAGATCGACTGCAAATCCCGTCGGGCGATCATCTCATCAACGCCTTCATACAGGCGACGATAGAGATACATGAACGCCGAAACGCGCATATTTTTCGCGCAATGAACAAACCGTGGCTGCTCTGCATGGGCTTGCATGGTGCTAAAGAACTGTTCCACATCCGCAAGCGCTGGCGCTTCCCACAGGACGGGAATGTGAACGTAGATCATTCCTTGCGCTTCGACCAACGCCTGCTCATGGGGTAGCGCATTGGTCGAACTGGGCAGCGCGAGATTAATCACAACACGATAGCCTGCGGCTTGAATAGCGGCAATCTGGGCCTCCGTCGGTTGCCCTGCCGTTGCAACCGTCTCTGAGATTTGGAGGAAGTTAGGGATAGCCGCGATCGCGGGTTCGGTCATGTTTAAGCGTGAGCCATAGCGATAATCTTTCTAGTACAGCACAATCTTCCTCTTGCGACGTATAGGCTGCATATTAGGATGCTCAGGTCTAAAAGTTAAACCTGCTCACAAAACGTCCGAGAGTCAACTATACAGAGCATTTTCTACCCCTTTCTCCCCTTTACCGTTTGTTCTCTGTCACCTGCCCTCCGCCTGTAATAACCGCTATACCTGCAAACCAGGACGATTCCATCTGCTTCAACATAGTCTTTTCGCTCAGGTCAAGATTCTGCAAAACCTGTTGACTTTCCAGTCTGAATGGGTAAATTAAGTGGAGATTATCCCGTCCTTTACGTCGCGTTTGGCATCCATCTATGGGTAGAAAAAAGAACCGCTCTGTTTTGACGTTGATTCTAGTTTGCGGTGCAGCTGGGGTCATTTTGGGTGGGACAGCAAGCTGGGCAGAGAGCAATAGCTGTCTGCAAGAAGCCGCCCCATCGGCTCAGTGCCTTAAGAAAAGCCCCATCACAAGAACGATCGAAGGGATGAGTGTCGGCCTAGTTGCAGGAATGGGTGCTGCTATGGGTGCTGTCTGGCAAGCAAAGCGAGCAAGCTAAATAGCAGGGCACTCAAACATAAGGGCGCGTTCTGGTAGCTGGAAAGGACGTTGAACTGCCGCGCTTAAGCAATTCATTAAGTGAAAACTAAGTGGATAGCTTGAGGCAATGTTGGCTGTTGCTGATCTACTCAGCGCTCTAGCTCTTTGTACGATCGCTTTTTGTGCTAGACGGTCGTGCCGACTGATTGCCAGAAGTTGTTTCTCTAGCGCGAGGAGGTGCCTCTGGCTGGAGTTGCTGCCGTCCATTGCGAACGACTCGCATCATTTCGTTCAGCTGCCGTTCCATTTCTTGTAGTACCCGATCGGCATATTCATCCGCGCCTGCCTGAATCTCTTCACATTCTGCGATCGCTAACCGCTGCATTTCTTCTAGTTCTTGCTGCGCTTGGCGACGCATCCGCTCAATTTCAGCAATAGTCTGAGCTTCTGCTGCTTCGCACTCCTGTTGTGCCTGCTGCCGCATTTGCTGCGCTTCAATTTCGGCCTGTCGCAAGATTCCCATCTCATTAAGAATCTGAGCTGCACGCCGTTCGGCATTTTCTACTACTTCTTGAGCGTACTGCTCCGCTTGTAGAAACAACTCCTCTTTTTGGCGCACGATCGCATCTGCCTCGTGAAACGCTTCGGGCAAACTCAGCCGCACCAAATCAAGCTGCTCTAGCAACTGCTCCTCATCAACCCACGTCCAGCGCGTCATAGGCACTCGCGGGCTGTCAAGAATGATTTCCTCTAGCCGATTTAATTCTCGCTGAATGTCTACGTTTCCCGATCGGGCAGACTCTCTATGAGCAATTCCGTTTTGGGATGGTCCGGCGTTGGCACTAAATTCGTGGTCTGGGCTGATACTGGAGGAATCTTGGCGAAGCATTGGTAAATATCTACGGCGACATGTTTTGGAACAAGATGATCGATCGCACCGCCAAACCTGGCGATTTCCTTAACGAGACTGCTGCTCAAAAAACTATACTCATTCGACGTGGCTAAAAAGACGGTTTCAATCTGAGCGGAAAGGGTTTTATTAGTATGAGCCATTTGCAGCTCCATCTCAAAATCAGAGAGGACTCGTAAACCGCGAAGCAGCGCGCTTGCATGTCGCATCTTGGCATAATTGATTGTTAAGCCATCAAAGCTATCCACTTCAAGATTAGACAGGTGAGGAGTCGAGCGACGGATTTGCTCAATGCGTTCTGGCACCGTAAACAAGGGCGTTTTGTTAGGATTGCGCAACACCGCAACGATGACCTGGTCAAAGAGTTTACAGCCTCGCTCAATAATGTCGAGGTGCCCCAGAGTAATGGGATCAAAGCTGCCAGGGTAAATCGCAAGCACGGACGTGACCAACGCTACTGAGGCGATTATAAAAGCAAATGCCACCGACTAAACGCGGAACTGCTGTGTACGTTCAGTTAAATACACTCTGACATTGAAAATCAAACAAGCTCAGCAGGGATGAACAATCAAAGGCTTTGTCTCTAAGCCACAAACCACACTATTCTACCAGACTGATATAATTCCTGGAAAAATTATCTACGCCTGATTTAGAGCACGATCGCGGTGGTTGAATAACCTTGAACCTTTACTATCGTTTACGGCTTTGCTCAAGCGATTTAATGGGAGTAGAAAATGGGGAATCGGGAGCAGGGACAGTGTTGTTAGTAAAAGTTGTTAGAAACAACGACAGCCAGTAGTTACAAGCATTGAGAGCAGATCATGATTACTAGGGAAGTCTTAACGGGTACGTATGCTCCTGATCCAGCACAGGTTGAAGTGGCGATGACGGCGATCGCAGCGTTTGAAGAATCCAACGCACCCAGTGCATGGGCTTTTCTCGACAAAGCGACCGTCATTGCTGATATGCGGGCACGTGTGCAGAACCCGTTTCAGGTCAACCAGGGTGGTCAGCCGTTTTGTGGCCCAGCGGCAGTGCTCGTCACGCTGCTACAAAAACAGCCGCTTCGCTATGTTGAGATCTGTCGCAGCCTGTTTCTGGTGGGTGGGTTTCAAGGCAGCAGCCAATACATCGCATCATCTGATCAACTTCGACATGCCAGCCGTGGCGATCTAAAAATGGGGCAGGCAGATTGGATGGTACTGGCAACCCTGCGCGATGCAGAAGATGTCATTTTCCCAGTAGAGCCTAACGCACCCGACATCATTCGCAATTTGGCTGGGATGACAAAATCGTGGGAGATGAAAGGTTGGGTCAGAGAAATTCTTGGCTATACCCATGTGGACTATGACCACGCTTATCTAATGAACGATGTGACCGCTATGCAAGATGCTGCCGCTGCACTGCAAGCAGGTGGTGTTGCGTTTGCCCTGATTACGGCTGAGGGTATGCTGGGCAATAATCCTCCCTTAGTCGCGTTTCCGAGCCACTGGATTGCGCTGTTAGGTAATCTTTCAGTACAAGGTGATCCGGTGACGTTTGACATCTACACCTGGTCACAGCAACTCCGTCTGACAATGGATGCCGGATCGTTTAAGAAGTACTTCTGGGCAACCGTTACGGGCACGCCGTAGCCTATGAACACTGACTTATGTTATCCGTTTACTTCGCTTGTGGGTGTACATCAAGGTGTCAGCTTGAGACATCATCTGCTCAAGTGTTGTCTCCTTGTCTACCTGACACATGGCGACTCCGATACTCATCGATAATTGATAAGAGCCTTCACACCCCTGGTTAAATTGTTCTATCTTTGCTTGCAGACGCTCCAATCCTTGATTGGTCTTAGTGCAGCCTGGAACAAAAACAGCAAACTCATCGCCTCCTAGTCGTGCTACGATATCTGACTCCCGAAAGGTTTGCTGTAACACTTGCCCTGCTGCTGTGAGTAACCGATCGCCACTCTCATGTCCATACTGATCATTCACCAGCTTTAGTCCATCGAGGTCAATAAACAGCAGGCAAACAGACGTGTTCATACGATGAGCTAATTTGAGTTGCTGTTCTGCCATCAGCAAAAAGCCGCGACGATTGTGTAAACCTGTTAATTCATCAGTAATTGAGAGTTTCTGCACGACGGCTTCTGCTGATCGACGCTCTAGTATCTCAACCTGTAAGCGAACAGTCGCGAATTCCAAAGCGGCTGTGCGGTCTAGCACTCGTTGCTCTAATTCGGCATAAACCTGCACATTTTCTAGCGCCAGTGCTGTTGCATCTGCCAGCGCTTGCAATAGCTCGACTTCTTCAGGGATGGGTTGACGCCGTTCTGCCCAATAGACGCCGATCGCGCCGATCGGATCTAACGTCCGAATAGGCACCATTGCAAGACTTTTAACAAAAGTGGGTTGGTACGCGGTAAACGGAATGCGCTCATCACCATAGACATCAGCAATCACGCAGGGTTGGCGATGATTCATCGTCCATCCACTAATACACACGTGCATGGGAAAGCGCCGCCCTTTCCAGAGTGGAGCGATCGCATCTTCATCGGCATAAAAACATTGATTCTGGTCACGTAATACAAAGCTTGCGCCGTCTGCGTGTGTGAGTTCGCGTGCCACAGACTTGACAATGGTCATGATGGTTTGCAGGTCACGTGCGGGGGAAAGCTCTTGTACAGCCACTACCAAACGCTTTAAGCCATGAAGCGTCGATGAAGAAGCGCTATCAGAAGCTAAAGGAATAGATATTGGTAGGGGAAAGTTCATGAGGAAGCCACTCCTTCAGTTAAAAAGGGAGAATCACGCGACAAAACGATACAAACCAAAATGCTCGCTATCTCAGGTAGATTTATGTTCTAACCATAGAGGTTCCTTCAAAAGTACTATTCAGTGTCTCTACGGTTTTATCCAATGTTTTAAGTAAATATTTATACTGACTTTTACAAATAATGAACGCCTCTAGATTGACATAGGCAGAGTAAGAGCTTGATGAGGTCTTCTCTTGCAGCAGGCTTTGCAATGCTTAAACTGAATTTGTACAGCGAAATAAACTGTCGTTCCGCGTATCATTTTTAACCATGTCAATTAACTCGATTGTGTGCTTAAATACACTAAAATGGCAGCGCAAAATGGCTGAAAAATATTGCTTGTTTAAGTCGAATACTAAAGACGGCAGTGCTGGTTAACGATTTGACTTCTAACCCCTGCCAAAGGCTGCTTTAGAGTTTGACGCTCTTGCTCAAGTGTGATGGGGTAAGTACCCAGAAAAAAATATTCGCGGAGCAGCAGCATCGCCCGTTGAGGGTAAGTCATCTGGGTGGCAAGTGGACTGACAGACGGAATCACCTGAAAGCCAACTTGCTCAAAGATAAGGAGCGATCGCCACAGGTGTGGTGCATCCGTGACTAAAAGAATGCGTTGCACTCCTTGGGGTTGCAATACGGCTTTTGTAAACACTGCGTTCTCCCAGGTTGTTCGAGAACAGCTTTCGCCGCTGATTGCTTGTGCCGGAATGTGCTTGTTATGCAGCATCGCCACCAATTCAGGTGCATCAACAATGCCGCTAGCAAAAATGAGGGGCGCACGCTGGTTTTGCCAAAGCTGGGCTGCTGCCTCTACCCGTTCCAGGCTCTGTTCACGACCACGACCTAAAATGACGATCGCATCGACCCGCGAACCCGAATCTGGTGGTAATGGATTCACGATTCCCGCCATTGCTAACGCCACTACTGGCGGTGAGATGAGCACCAGATAGATGATGAGCAAGACGATCACAACCCTTTGCACTCGACGCAGCCAGCGCCTAGCCCGAAAAAGCCAGAGCAGCCCAATGAAGCCTACCAATGTCAATACGACTCGCACAGGGTCACTCAGCCACTCAACCCCAAGCCACGACAGACGAAGCTGCTCTGTAAACGATAGCCATCCTAAAGTCATAGTCAGGGTTAGGCAAAATGTGACAAGCCTCAGACGAACGAATCGGCAGAGCGCTTCAACAGCTTTAGATAGACCCGATCGCACCGTGCTGTTTCTATACCCGTAGCAGGCTGATAGCCACTGCTTTCGTAGAGCTTGACGGCTTCAGCTAACACGCTAGCAGTTTCAATCCAGATTTGCTCAAAGTGCCGAGCAGCGATTGCGGCTTCTAATGCCTGAAGTAAAAAGCGTCCGACCCCTTGACCTCTGGCATCTGGCAACAGGTACATCTTGCGAATCTCGACTGCCCTCTGTCCGCGCTGAATGGGGTAGTAAGCGCCTGTCCCGACCAGGTTCCCCTGACGCTCAATGACCCAAAATTCGCCGCCAACCGCTTGATAGGATGTTTCAACCTCTAAGACATCTCGATCGGCTCCTTCTGGCTCCCAGCCCAGCCCGTATTCTGCCAGCACAGCGCGAATGATGGCGGCAGCAGCAGTGCGATCGCTCGGTTGCCAGTCACGTAGCAAAAAGTCCCTGTACGAAGCTTGCATGGATGAGAGGTCAGTGCGGATGAGACGTTTGGTTGAATCTGAATCAGGCTTGCTTGGATCAGGCTTGCTGGGTTTGCTCTCGAATCACTGCACTCCAATCGTCATTTTCGACGGCTGCTTGCAGCGTTGAGGATGAGCCAGCGGGGTTCTGAGCCTCGCTTTCGCGGCTGAGAGCTGCATCTGCCATCGCTTTACGCAACTTGAGCTTTTTCGCTTCATATACCTGTCGTTCAGCGGCAGACATGACGGCGATCGCGGCTTCACCGACTGTACTTGCCCACAGTTCACTGGCCTCTGCGTTACCCGATGGCACGTAGTCTAATTGAGCCAACCAGGTCTGTCGCTGTGCTTCCATTGCTTCCCGCCTAGAGACCTTGGAGGGTTCTACTTGCACCAATGCACAAAGATCGCTGCCAAGCTGAGCGACGTGCCCCTTCAGCGAAAGCGCCACATTGCGAGAGTAACCGATGTAGTGAATGTGGCGATCGTGCCCCAGAACAGCATACACGCCCGCAACCTTGGCATTACCAACTCGCTTGCACCAGTCTTCCCAGGGCATCACCTGAGCCGCTGCGTCCAAACTGAGGCTATCGGTTGCTGCAGCGGTATGTTCATCTTCAGAACTATAGAGAAAGCTGTGTAGTCCCTGGTGTTCTTGAGGAATGTTTTGATGCTCGATCGCGCTGTCCGGTTCCATGTGCGTAACTCCTCGTTGTTGTCTTTTAGCGGTTAGCGGTTAGCCTACCTGGTCATAGCCACTCGTCATCAATAACCATACTTGCTCCTGCTCTACAAATAACTGATACTGGCCGCTGACCACTAACTATGAATTCTTGGTTCAGGATGAAGGGTAGACAACAGTTGGCTTTCAACAGCGGCTAATGCTTCCAAGCGACGATCGACTACCGATCGCTCAAATTCAGCGGTTGCTAGTAACCAGTAAACACCACAGTGCCGTGCTTCTGATGCCATCAACCCTCGGTAAAACTTCGCTAGGGCAGGGTCTGGACAGTGCGCACCTAAAAGGCCAAGCCGTTCGTGACTACGCGCTTCAATGAGGCTGCAAACAAGCAGTGAATCTAACAGGCGATCAGGCTCTTTAGCGCGAATTTGTTGATTCAATCCAGCACCGTAAGGCGGCGCGGCAAGAGGACGTAATGGAATACCACGACTCTCTAAAATTTGGTTAACCTGTTCAAAGTGCTCTAACTCTTCTTTGGCAATGGCTGTCAGCGATCGCACAAGCTTTACATTTGATGGATAGCGAAACATCAAATTGAGTGCTACACCCGCGGCTTTGCGTTCACAATGAGAGTGATCCAGCAAAACGATGTCGAGATGGATAAGCGCCTGCTCAAGCCATTGTTGAGTCGTTGGTTGTTGTAGAAACTTGATTGTTGGCAGGTTTGCTGAAAGCACTATCTAAAGTTGAGTGATTAGGTCTACAGACAAACAGTCTACCAAGGTAGGCGAGTCAGGGCAGATGAGTTGCGCAGACAAATTGCGGTTAACTATCAACGGATAAGCTATGTTAGAGGCGCTCTTTATCATCGCGATCGGGCTGATTCCAGCCATCCTCTCGTGGTTATTGATGCGTAAAGCAGAGGCACACTTGAGAACCCGTTTGCGGGCAGCCATGAACGCGTCTGCGTCACATCGGTTGACCCGTTTTTATGGGTCTTCGTTCTCTGCCGATCATCACTATGTTGAAGGTGTGGGATATCTGATTGGCGATTTGACTTGTCGGTTCAACGCTCGCTCTGCCCATCTCCGCTGTGCTGTCAATCCATCTGGGCCCTGCCAGCAATGTCCGCAATATAAGTCGATCGACTTTGATGAGGCTAATTGATTAAACTGGCAGTGGCAAAGCACTGAAGGCTACATTGAATTCAACTCAGTTCTAAAATGTCCCCTCTTTGCCCATGATTTTTCCAACCTTCGCTGAATTCTCTCGCCTCACCAGTCAAGGTAACTTTATCCCTGTCTATCAAGAATGGGTTGCCGATCTGGATACCCCTGTATCTGCCTGGTATCGGGTGTGTGCAGGGCAGCCTTACAGCTTCTTGTTAGAGTCGATCGAAGGTGGTGAACAACTGGGTCGCTACAGTCTTTTAGGGTGCGATCCGCTCTGGACATTAGAAGCAAAGGGGAGCCAAACGACTCAAACCCACCGCGACGGTTCAACGCAGGTTTTTGAGGGTGATCCGTTCACAGCACTTGCCGACTGTTTGCAACCGTATCACCCGGTTAAACTGCCAGAGTTGCCACCCGGCATTGGAGGACTCTTTGGCTTTTGGGGCTATGAGTTGATTCACTGGATTGAACCGCGTGTGCCCGTTTATCCAGCAGTTGAAGCCGATTTACCAGATGGCCTGTGGATGCAGGTCGATCATTTACTGATTTTTGATCAGGTCAAGCGGAAGGTGTGGGCGATCGCCTATGCCGATCTTCGCGACCCTGCGACTGACCATGCCCTGGCCTATCAGCAAGCCTGCGATCGGGTGGCCCAACTGGTGAACAAACTCCAATCCCCTTTGTCCGAACAGGCCGTGCTGCTGGCATGGACACCCCCAGGAGCCACAAGCCACAAGCCACAAGAGCATCCTCCGTTACCCCACACCCCACACCCCACACCCCACACCCTACCCTTCTACACCAGCAACACCACAAAGGAGCAGTTTTGCGCCAACGTTGAAACGGCAAAAGCGCACATTCAAGCGGGCGACATCTTTCAAGTCGTCGTTTCGCAACGGTTATCAGCAGAGTACAGTGGCGATCCGTTTGCCCTCTATCGATCGCTGCGGTTAATCAACCCATCGCCTTACATGGCGTATTTCCATTTTGGAGACTGGCAGATTATTGGGTCTAGCCCTGAAGTAATGGTCAAAGCAGAGCTAGCGTCCAACCCGACTGATCCGTTGGTGGCAACGGTACGACCGATCGCGGGTACACGCAAGCGGGGTAAAACCTTTCAAGAAGATGCGGCTCTAGCCGCCGATTTGCTCCAAGATCCCAAAGAAGTGGCCGAACACGTCATGCTGGTGGATTTGGGACGGAACGATTTAGGGCGGGTTTGTATCAATGGCACCGTTAGCGTGGATGAACTGATGATGATTGAGCGCTACTCGCATGTCATGCACATCGTGAGCAACGTTGTTGGTAAACTCGCACCCAGCAAAACCGCCTGGGATCTGCTAAAGGCTTGTTTTCCCGCTGGGACGGTGAGTGGGGCACCCAAAATTCGAGCGATGGAAATCATTCACGCTCTCGAGCCCTGTCGTCGTGGCCCTTATTCGGGTGCTTATGGCTACTACGACTTTGAAGGGCAGCTGAATACCGCGATCGCCATCCGTACAATGGTTGTCCGTTCACAAGGAGGAGGACAACATACCGTCAGTGTACAAGCAGGTGCAGGACTCGTTGCAGATTCCCAACCTGAAACTGAATATGAAGAGACCCTTAACAAAGCGAAAGGGATGCTGGAAGCCATTCGATGCCTAAGCTAGAGCAATCTTTTAGCGTCTGCTGCTCTTTGAGCTTGCACCGCTGCTTCATAAATGTTACATTACTTTACATGGCGTTAACGGTGGCAGGCTTCGTGGCAAGCTGGTTTAGCCCTCACTGCTAGCTGCCCGGTACACTATTAGCGCTTGTTGGATAGCAGTTCTGAGTGCAAAGGTCTATTCACACCATGCGTAGCTATCAGGCTGCTTGTTCGGGTTTATTGCTCGCTCATGGGGTAGAACTGTAAAGTAGGTGCCCTAAGAAGTACTGCTGAGGTCAGAAATCTTCAATATCTCTACCTGCGTCTTTCCCACCGTGATACCTTTATGGATGGCATAAGTGTCTCGCGTACTGACATCGAAACAAGTTGCTCATCCTTGACTCTCCGGTGATGACCAAGAATTTGTATAATCATCATTTCAATCCACACTCCTCGCCGTCCGGTGTAAGCGCCATCAGACGTGGGACGGTGAACGGAGGCGATTCAATCCGTGTGCAGTATCGTCCAGTATGTTTTTCAAAAAGGGTTGGCTGTTTCCAAGTCGAGCGTGACAGCTCTGATTGAATGCAGCGTTTAGTTGGTGCGCTCAAGCATGTCTATCTGAATCACAGTTTAGAGGTATCGTTCCCATGTCTATTCGTCTCTATGTCGGCAATTTACCCGAAGATTTGAATCGTCAAGAACTAGAGGCGGTTTTCGCTGAAGTAGGCGATTCAATCTCGATTAAAATCATCACCGATCGCAAAACAAACAAATGTCGCGGGTTTGGTTTTGTCACAGTCAAAAGTGAAGAGCAAGCGGATGAAATCATTGAAAAGTTCAACGGCCATCCGTTGAAAGATAACACGCTGAAAGTCGAGCGAGCGCAACCTAGAGCGAAGGATAAAGCAGACGAGGATGCGCCTACTACCGCCGCACCTGTTTCCACTGGAAGTGCAACTGGTGGGGCACGGCGTAAGGGCAATGGCAATAACGGGAATAACAAGTCACGCCGTGCGGGTGGTACTCAAACGGAGTCTGATAGTGTGCAACCCGATCCACGTTGGGCACAAGAGCTAGAAAAGCTGAAGCAGTTGCTAGCCGCCCAAACAACGAATACGTAGAACGCTATATTTCTTCTGCAAAGGCTACGGCTTTGAGGCGAAATTTTTAGGTGGCAAGGTTCTCTTTGATGGCTAACCTGTACCACTTGAAAGTTTCGTCTTTTTAGTTGCAAAGGATACGAGACCGTTGATAAAAGAATGTAAAAGCAGATGACACTTTCCTTCGTTCACAAGTAGTTTTTAGACTACTTTCTGCATCAGCGTAGTGAGTTACTACGGCCTTAGCTGAATCATGCTGACGGTTGTAATGGTTGTTTCAAGGAACTCACGCTTAACCAACTAAAGAATGTTAACTAGCAAAAGCGAGCTGAAGCCAGTGCTGTAAGTGTGAGCGCACTTGCTCAGAGAACACTGTCCGCTGGCTAAACTTATCGGTGCGTATGGGTTTGCGTTCAGCATCAAGCGTCCAACCATAGTCACTACTCAAACGAAGGTTGCCCTGCCAATCTGCGATCGATAAAATCAATTGATTAGCAGGACTATTATCTACATCGCGCACTCGAAACACGTAGTTGTAAGTATTTTGGCTAGCCGCTGCCACAGTAGAGGGCTGACCAAATTCCTGCTTCAGCCGATTTTCTACTTGCTCTGCCAAACCTGCTTCAGTTAAGTCATCCAGAGTTCTTACTGCTAGCGTCAAGGCAAAGTAGAACTCTTCTACGGGAACAAATTCAAGCTGCATGGCTTTGTCTGCTGTTTCGCTCAATCGTGGTTGGTGCTGATGGCGACTGCGTGATCATCATCATGAGTCCTAACACAGATTAGCAGTGTCTAGTAACGAGCACTAGAGCGAGTTCGCCTTTGTGACGATCGCGCTCTAATCACTCAAAGACTCGGTTGAAGTACAAGCCAAAAGCACCCTCTGCTGAAAAAAAGATGCATTAAACAACGTTTCATGCATCTAGTCTTCTTTATAATGTCTCGGTTCTACTGATGACCGGCCTGAAGCTAGCCCAATGCGTAGGCCGATTGCAATGCCCAGAACACTAGGGCTGCAATGCTTCCTAAAACGATAACAGCCGAAATGGCGATCGATTTTGGATTATCTGCGCCGTCAAACTTCATGATGCCGCGATTCAAATCTGACATAGGCGTACTCCTTCTGTGATCTCAGTACTAAAGCAGAAGCAAGACAGAACGATAGCAGTCGCGTCAAGCCGTGCTTTTCATTAGCACTACTGACACACCCAAATTTTAGCCATAATACCCACAGCCACAACAGATTCTTAACGGTTTAATTAGAACTTTCTATGAGTGGCCTGCCAGTGATAGCCCCCTAAACTCTGCAAACAAGCCGAATTTTCTCACCAAGAAGCGGGCGCTAAAAGTTTTGCCCCGCGTCTAGGCTATGCGTCTCATTACATTGCTTTACTTAATTGTTCGCAATACTTATTAACGCTTCATCTATTCCCATAAAGCAGGGGTAATCACTCAGTAATTTTGCGAGTGAAGCAAAAGCTTTTAGGTCTGAGATTCAGTGATTGCGACGGTTGTTTCTACCAAGCCAGTGCCTATTGTTGGATCGGAAGCCAAAACCCATGTCAAACCCTCTACGGGGAGAGGTGAGGCGTACCAAGTTCCATCTATCCGTTAAAGGTAAAAAACAATGGCTGTTGAAAAAGTAAACTCCTCCTCTAGCTTGGCTGAAGTGGTCGATCGCATCTTGGACAAAGGCATCGTGATTGATGCTTGGGTTCGTGTGTCGTTGGTTGGCATTGAACTGCTATCGATCGAAGCTCGTGTCGTGATTGCATCGGTTGAAACCTACTTGAAGTATGCCGAAGCTGTGGGCCTGACCGCTCAAGCGGCTGTTCCCGCGTCTTAGTAAACGCAACCTTTTGTTAACGTTGATCGCCGCATCGCAGTGGATCAACGTTCAAGCTCGATCCCAGCATGTTGCAAAAGGTTTGTTGAATGCTGGGAGACCCTTTGGTTTCCCAGCTTAATGGTTGGTTGATCATTCCCTGACACGATGGGAAGGAGTTTTAACAATGTCTTTAAAGGATTCCTGGCAGCAGCAGCGACAGCAACGCCAGCAAGAAGTAGCCCAGCGTCAACAAACGGTTGCCGATGTATTAACCGCAACTAGGCAAGAACGGTACCTCAAAGCAGCCCAACTGCGTGATGAACTTAGCCTTTTTCGCACAACGCTTGCTAACGAAAGTATCACCTACCGCACCGAGCTACAGCAGTTTTGCCAAAGACTGCACTTAGAAACCCAAGCGTTTCTGATAGCGGCGGGCGATCGTCGCCATCAACAAGCGGCTCAACTCAATCAGACGCTCGATACATTTGTACAGATGCTGAGGCAGCAAACCACCACCTTTCTAGCCACAGCGCAGGCAGAACGTACCGAAGCCGCTGATCGCTTGGAACAAGAATTAGTTGCTTTTGTCGATGCCCTGCGTTCCGATGTGCAAAGCTACCTCATTGAACTCGAAGCCGTGCGCCATCAGCGTGCTGTGCAGTTGGATCAAGCGCTGAGGCATAGTCGAGCCAAACGTGAAGCGGAGACACAAGCACTCTTCCAACGCCTTGCCGTCTTTCGCGCCGAGCTACAACGGTTCTCTCAAGATCTTCGTCACACGGTTTGGGGTAGAGAGGCTGTGAGTGCCGAAGCACCCGTCGTGAGACCACAGCCATATAAACATACTACCAAACCCGTTGGTCGCGTGTCGGTGCAGCCAAATGGCTCAGTAGCAGCCACAACAACTGTAGGAGCGTTTCAAAACGGGAATACGGTTGCAGTTGCGCCGCCTGCAAAAGCAGCGAAGGCACTACAGCCAGAGGTCATCGCTCATGAAAAAGAGGTTTACGCCCATATTCACACCGTTCAAGGCGCACGCTTAACTGAGATTGAAGCCGCGCTTGGCATTAATCGCTTTCAGGCTGTTGATGCGCTGCGATCGCTGATCAAAAAAGGCTTAATTACTCAGCGCGATCGTATCTATCTCGCTCAAACGCAACTTGCCCATACGTAAAAAGGGAGTGGGGAGTAGGGAGTAGGGTAGAAGGCTAAAGGCTAAGGGCCAAAGCTGATTGCTCAATCAACTCAAAACTCTCTTTCCCTTCATCCCTCATCTCTCATCCCTCATCCCTTCAAGAGGTCTAACCTGTGACAACAGTACTCCGCGCCAGCCCCCGACGCTTCGTCAGCACTCCCTCTGTTGAACGAGTAGCAAATCGTGCTCTACGCTATCTGCAATCCGGTTATTCGGTTCATCTACGCGGTCCGGCTGGAACAGGTAAAACGACGCTAGCGCTACATTTAGCCGATTTGCTGGCCCGCCCATTGATGCTCATCTTTGGTGACGATGAGTTTAAAACATCTGACTTGATCGGCAATCAGTCGGGCTATACCCGCAAAAAAGTGGTGGATAACTACATCCACAGCGTGGTCAAGGTCGAGGATGAACTGCGGCAAAACTGGGTTGATTCACGCCTCACGTTGGCTTGCCGGGAAGGGTTTACCCTGGTTTACGATGAGTTCAACCGATCGCGCCCAGAGGTCAACAACGTGCTGCTGTCAGCACTCGAAGAGAAGTTGCTTGTGCTGCCACCTAGCAATAATCGCAGCGAGTACATCCGAGTCAGTCCCAATTTTCGCGCGATTTTCACCTCAAATCCAGAAGAATACTGCGGTGTTCATGCCACTCAGGATGCGTTGATGGATCGTCTGGTGACGATTAACATGCCTGAACCAGATGAACTGACCCAGCAAGAAATTCTGGTGCAAAAAACGGAGGTCGATCGCGCCAGTGCCTTACTCATTGTGCGGTTAGTCAAAGAGTTCCGCATTCGCACCCACAACGAAAAATCGTCTGGTTTACGTTCCTGCTTGATGTTAGGTAAGGTCTGCCATGATCACGAGATTTTGGCATCGCCTGGAAACGCTGACTTCCGTGACCTCTGCTTTGATGTGCTGCTGTCGCGCTCCAGTTTGCCGCTAGCGGAAACAACCAAGATTTTGTGGGAACTGCTCAACGATGCGATCGGCATTGGCCTGGTCGAAGCAGAACCAGAGGCGTGTGAACTCAACCATTCGCTCTACGATGTGGCGATCGCTCAAACCGACACTGTAGCAGCCCAAACCGAAGCCATGACTGAAGCACTGGCTGCACTGGCGTTAGAAGCGGTCATGTCTGAGTCAGCCCTTGACTCGATCGCAGAAGATGCAAGCGCGCTAGAAGTTGAAGTGCCTGAAACACCTGACATCTCTGCACCTTCTGAGGCTGTAAATGGTTCTGAATCTGTAGCATCGTCTGAATCTGTAGAAAGCGCAGAAGCCGTCAAAAGTGCAGAGACAGAAATTCCCTATGAGCAAGAAATCCTTGCTTACCTTAAGCAGGTCAACGGGGCAAGACTTTCACAAATTGAGCGGGCGCTGGAACTCGATCGCTTCCGCACGGTTGATGTCCTTCGCCTGCTGGCAGAAAAAGGTAGCGTGATGCTGCGCGATCGGCTTTATCTCCCTACAAAAGGTTAAATCATGACTGCCGTTATTCCAACCAAAGCCTACCCCACAGCAACTGTGTCCACTAAAGACTCTGCACGATCGATCGCTACTGCCACCGCAGGTTCCACACTGGCAGACGTACTCGAACGCGTGCTCGATAAAGGCATCGTCATTGCAGGCGATATTTCCGTCTCGGTTGCCACCACTGAACTACTCAACATCCGCATCCGCCTACTCATTGCCTCTGTGGATAAAGCGAAGGAGATGGGTATTAACTGGTGGGAGAATAATCCTCATTTCAGCGCCCAATCTCAAAATTTAATCGAAGCGAACCAGCAGTTGATGCAGCGAGTGGAGAGCCTGGAGTCAGAGTTGCGATCGCTCCGTCCCGCCAGCTAGGAAGCGGTCAGCAGTCAGCAGTCAGCGAAAAGGCTGGAGGCTGAACTTAAGGCTCAAAATTCAAACTAATTAGCAAGAACCGTTGATCGAAAAATCGACGAAGATAGAGGCAGGCAACTATACCTGGCAAACCGAGTGACCGCTTCTGATCTCCCGCTTCAAGCCCTCTCAACCACACCCAAAGCCAGTAAAGATGCTGGCTTGGCTCCCCTCTTGCTAACCGTCGTAGAGCTTGTGCGCCAACTAATGGAGGCACAAGTGATCCGTCGGATGGAAGTGGGCGAGCTAAATGATGAAGACCTCGATCGTGCTGCCGAAAGCCTCCGCAAGCTAGAAGAACAAGTTGTTGAAATTTGCCACATTTTTGACATTGATCCGGCAGATCTCAACATTGACCTCGGTGAAATTGGCACCCTTCTACCTAAGACGGGCGGCTACTATCCCGGTGAGAATACTGCCAACCCAACGATTTTGGAACTCCTCGATCGCCTCTTAAATACAGGTGTCGTACTGCAAGGAAATGTTGATTTGGGACTAGCAGACATAGACCTGATTCACGCCAAACTTCAGCTAGTGCTCACCGCGAAGCCGCTTTAGGGGACAGGACATAAGAAAATTTTATTAAGATGTGTTAAGTCGCTCAAGCGGTTGCAGGGAAAGCATTTCAAGACCATCCTTTAAATACTATAGGGAGGCAGTAAGCATTGAAAAAGCTTGAGAGATGGGTAGAGAGAGCCTCCCCAAGATTTGAATTTCTTGTAATAGTTATTGTTGCGTTTGGTTATCTTTCGATTAGCTCTTTGTTCTCTCTCTTCTCCGAACCTCACAAAGTTTTTATTACGGAAAGAAGCTTAATATCTCTACTGCTCTATGAGATCGCTGTGCTTCTTATCCTTGGTTGGTTTTTGAAGAAACGTGGCTGGATCTTGGCACAGCTTGGAGTTATACCAAGCTGGAAGTCAACAGTGGTGGTGGCTGGACTTATTCCAGCAGTTTATGTCACATATGTTCTGATTTGGATTGCTTTAGCAGTACTATTTCCTGAAATTCAAGCAATTAATCAGAATAAAGCTCTTTCCACAGCAGGCATTAGTCTATGGACAATAGTTTGTGCCTCTGTCATTAATCCAGTGTTTGAGGAGATTTTTGTTTGTGGTTACATCATTCATTTCTTGAAGAAATCAAAGAATCTCTGGATCGCTGTAATGAGTAGTACCTTAATTAGAACGCTGTATCATCTATATCAACCTATTCACGGTATTGTAGCTATTTTTTCTCTGGGTCTTGTTTTTGGATTGTTTTATGCTAAAACCAATCGGTTGTGGTCGTTAGTGGTTGTACACGCAATTTTCGATTTGTACGGTCTACTGAATCTTAACCATAATTAGTATTGAAAAGAAGATTTATTCGGCGGTAGCCACTTTTAGACAATAATCACAATGTGGCACTGTTAAGAATTTAGGACGTTATGCAATGTAACTGCGCCAGTGTGCAGAGTGATGAAATCTACACTCTTTAAGAAGTTGAGCGTTAGAGAGTAATTGAGAAGGGAACTCTAAAGCTAGATGTCGATCGAATGCAACGCGATCGCGCTAACGAATTCCTTTTGCCCCCTTTCCTAGACCTTGCCCCATGACAAATAGACTCTATCTTTACGGTATTTTTCCTGCTCCTGGCCCACAAAATCTCCATCTCGAAGGCTTGGACAAGCAGCCTGTACATACAGAAGTCGTCGATAACTTCACTTTTCTGTACTCAGAAGCGCAGCAAGAGCGTTACCTGGCAAGTCGGCGCAACTTGCTGGGGCACGAAAAAGTGTTGGAACAGGTGATGGAAGTGGGCTATCGGACGCTGTTGCCGCTTCAGTTTGGTCTCGTCATTGAAGATTGGAACACGGTGACGAAACAGTTGACTGCACCCTATGGTCAGGGCTTAGAGAAGCTGTTCACAAAATTGAATGGGCAGCGTGAGGTTGGAGTAAAGGTGTTTTGGGAAGCCGATCGTGAACTGCAACTACTCCTAGAAGAGAACGAGACCTTGAGAGAAAAGCGAGACAATCTGGAAGGGCGAACGCTGGGCATGGATGAAGTGGTTTCCATCGGTCAGGCGATCGAACGTGCGATGGAAGCCCGTAAACAAGCGATCATCCAAACCTTTCGTGAAACCCTGAACCCACTGGCGAACGATCGGGTTGAGAACGATACCCTCACCGAGTCGATGATTTTCAACGCCGCCTATCTCATTCCGTGGGAAACAGAATCAGACTTTAGCCAACAAGTAGAAGCCCTCGACCATCAATTTGATAGCCGCCTCAAAATTCGCTACAACAACTTCACTGCACCATTTAACTTTGCCCAACTCGATCGGTTGGAGTAGTTGTTAGTTTTTAATTGTTGGTTGTTAGAGAAAGGGAAGTCAGGATCCAGGAGTCAGAAGTTGATGATCAGCAACGAAGATCAATCTAAATGACTAACAACTCTTTTGATAACTCAACGGTCTTTACAACTAAAACTCTTCTAACTCAAAACTCAGACTCAAAACTTCCCCTTCCTATGCTCTTCAAACTCCTCTTTGCTCCCGTTACAGGCATCGGCTGGATTGCTGAACAAATTCAACAGCGTGCCGATGCTGAACTTGACGACACCGAAAATCTCAGCAAACGACTTTTGGCACTTCAACTCGCTTTTGATATGGGCGATATTCCCGAAGATGAGTTCGAGGCACAGGAGGAAGAGTTACTGATGGCAATTCAGGCAGTTGAAGATAATCTGCGTGCTGAGGCCGCTTTGGAAGCAGAGGTAGAAATGGGCTAACTCGTGCCAGCAATTGATCAGTTAAATTTGCAGGGAAAAGCTTTTAGGTAAGCTTTCGATCGCTCACTCCTTAAATCATTTTTAATTTAATTACACTTAATGACTTACTTATACCAGTTTCCTACGTCAGCGGAAATTGGTGTAAGAACCTGACTTGTAGCTATTTTCCACTTCTGGCTCCTGGTTTCTGACTTCCACTATATCTGTACACGAACGCATTTCTGAGCTAGTTTCGAGGCAGCGATCGCAGGAAGACAGGCAATGCTGACCAAGCTTTGGGCGTTTCTCAACACCGACATCCAGGATTTGAATTGGAAACAAACGGCAGAGGTGACAAAAACTGGCACCGATGCTGCGAAAGCGGTGTTTGATCTGGCAAAAACGGTCAAAGAGCAACAGCCTAAGGTGGAAACGCTGAAGCCCTATATCGAGCAGATTTCCTCCTTGCTGGATGTGCTGAATGCGCCCTTTGCTCAGATTGTGAAAGACGCAGTTCCCTTCGCGCCCCTTGCCATCACGATTTTGAAGCTGGTGTGTGACTACACCCACAAAGAGCCGAGCCTGGAGCAATGCGTGGCTCTGGTCAGTCAGATTGCCTACCTGGAAAGTTTGCAGACTGTTCTGAAAGAAACGCCCGACTTACTGGATCGATTGGGGGACGCTCCAGTTTCAGACACGATCGCTCAGCAAATTAAAACCCTGGGCGATCTGAACATTGACGATCGGGAGGCTCACAAAGCCATCCTTTCCTTTCACGAGTCGAAGCTAGCGGCTGCATTTAACACCGTTCTACAGGTGCGGTTGCAGCAAGCGGGATTGGAGGCAACGGAGGCTCAAACGCTCACCGATCGCGTGGCTCGGAAGACCGACGAATACATGCAACCTGCCTTGGCTCAAGTCGGTGATGGGGTCAAACGTCTGGTGGAGTGGTATCGCGTCGGTGGGCGCGAGGTGCTGGAGAAATACCTCAGCATTGATGATTATCTGGCGCAGCAAATTCAAACTCGTCCGCTGGAAAAGGTCTTTGCGGAGAACTTCACGTTTCGGGATATCTACGTGCCGTTGAACGCGCAGTTCATTCAGCAAAATGGCGAGGTGGATGAGGACAAAGAACCTGTTGCGCTAGAGCAGTGGGCGAAGGCATTGCTCAATGATGACCAGAAGCGCGATCGCGTCATGTTCATTCAGGGCGGCCCTGGACGGGGGAAGAGTGTGTTTTGCCGGATGTTTGCGGATTGGGTGCGGCAGTACGAGCATCCCCGCTGGACACCGATTCTCATTCGCCTGCGCGACATCCGCACGCTAGAGAAAGACTTTGAAGAAACTCTCCGTAAAGCCGTCGATCGCGACTTTGCCCGCAACGATCCGGGCTGGCTGACCGATCGCAATATCCGTTTTCTGTTTCTGCTCGATGGCTTCGATGAACTGCTGATGGAAGGCAGAACCAGCGGTGGGTTGGAAGAATTTCTGAAGCAGGTGGGCAGGTTCCAGGAGAGCTGCAAAGACAATGGGGAGAAGGTCCATCGGGTAATGATTACGGGGCGATCGCTCTCCCTCCAGAGCATCGAACGCCTGATGCCTGCCAACCTGGAACGGGTCGAACTGCTGCCGATGGATGACGCGCTTCAGGAACGGTGGTTTACCCAATGGGGCAAACTGATTGCCGCCGATCCGGTTCATCTCAAGACACTGTTGCAGGACGAACGCTTACCCGATCGGGTGCGAGAACTGGCGCGGGAACCGTTGTTGCTCTATCTGCTTGCCGCCATGCACCGGGATGGGGAATTTAAGCTGGAGATGTTTGAAGGTGCGGCAGGAGCCAAAGCCAGAGATTTGATTTACAGCCGCACGATCGATTGGGTGCTGACCAAACAGCGTCCAGAGTGGCTCAACCAGGATATCACCGCACTGCAAACGGAAAGTCTCCGCCGCATCCTGGAAGAAGCCGGATTGTGTGTGGTGCAGTCCGGTGGTGAGTGTGCCCCCGTCAAAATGATCGAAGACCGTTTAAAGGGAGATGACGAAGCAAAAAGACTGTTAGAGGAAGCACGGGCACGCCTCCAGGGTGATCCACTGAGAAACGCCCTGGCTGCTTTCTACCTACAGCCCGGACGGATAGGCAGTGGCTCGGTTGAGTTTGCCCACAAGAGCTTTGGTGAGTATTTGTGCGCCGGACGAATTAAAGAGAGCTTAGCAGACTGGGCACAACCCGGCATCCGACGGCAGGAGTTTTACATCCCGACGGAACAAATGGACTGGGAGATTTACGACCTGCTGGGCTTTGGTGGGTTAACGCCCGAAATCGTGGAATACATCACCGCCTATTTCGATCTCTGCTCAGACCTGTTTGACGCTGAGAAAATCGTGCGCCTGTTCAAACGCCTGGAGCATTTCTATGTGCGCTGGTGCGACGGCGAATTTATCGATGCACCACCGGAGAACCTGCCGCAGAAGAAGATGCGGCTGTTGAAGGAGCAATTGAGCGATCGCGAAAAGCCCCTAGGACAACGCCAGGTAGATGTCTATACCGGACTCAACGTGATGATTCTGCTGCTGGAACTGCACCGCTATGCCGACGATCGAGATGAGTTGAAGAAGCAAATTATCTTTTACCTCAGCAGACAAATCTCAGGAAAGAACCATCCAGGGCGATTACTTAAAGTCATCCATTACAGCGAATGCCTTGATTTTGAAACCTTCACTGATCTTGCTGGTCCTTTTTTCTCCCTTGCGAACCTTGTCCGTGTCTTCTTATTTAGTACCAACCTATCCGGCGCTAACCTGTCTGGTGCCGACCTCTTTTGTGCTGATCTCTCTAATGCTGACCTATCCGGCGCTAACCTGTCTGGTGCCAATCTCTTTGATGCTGACCTATCCGGTGCCGATCTCTCTAGTGCTAGCCTTTCTGGTGCCTATCTCCTTAGTGCTAACTTGTCCGGTGCCAATCTCTTTGATGCTGACTTGTCCGGTGCTGACCTCTCTATTGCTCATCTGCTCCATACCACTCTTATAGAAGCTGATCTTAGTAGGGCTAATCTTGAAGATATTTCCTGGAATGATCAGATAAACTGGGAGGGTGTGCAAGGGTTAGAGACAGCGGTGAATGTGCCAGAGGCACTGAAGCGGCAGTTGGGGTTGGAGTGAGGGGAAGGCAGAGGGCAGGAGGCAGAGGGCAGAAGGCAGGGGGAGCGGAGGGAGCGGGAAGAACTCGAAACTAACTTATGGCGGTTGTCACGAGCGGAAGTCGTCTTCATCATAGAATTCTGCAATGACGGTTCTGATTTCTGCTGCTTCAACATCCGTTTGGTCAGACTTTGAATAAATCAGCAGGAGTAGGACATTGGATGGTGATTCAACCTGATAAAGCAATCGATAGCCTGCGCTTTTGCCTTTCTGAATATCGCTGTTTTTGATCCGCACTTTGAATACGGTTTACCCAGTTCCTGAAATGCGATCGCCCGGAACGTTACCAGCTTCAAGTTGTTGAATCACAGGTTGGATATCGGCTTGAACCTGACGGTAGCGTTTAGCCAAAGCACGAACCTGTCGCAGAAAGTCATCAGTAAAGCGAACTTGTATAACTGGTGGTTCACTCGACGTCAAGACTGTCCCATAACTCCGAAACAGGACGAGTTTTACCCACTTTGGCATCCTGCAAAGACTGACGTAAGCTCTCTAATATTTTCTCGTTTGGTTCATCATCTTCATCACGTTCGGTAGCCTCTGGGATCAGTACAATGACCTCAACTCGGCTATTTTGATTCATGACTAACGGCGTATCTAAAGCCAACTGTCCTTGCTGATCAACGGTTGCCATCACCTTAATTGCTTTCATCGGTTCACTCGCCACTATTAAGTACATCATTGAGTACATCAGCTAACACAGCGACAGAACCCCGTTTAGCAGTTCCTGCCCGCACAGCCTTCAGTGTCTCTGCTGCGTTTTGAGCAATTTCTAGTCGTCGCTTTTCAATCCGGCGTTTTTGGATCAGTTCAAACAGCAACGCTTGGTCATCGGTAGGCAGCGCGTCACCACATTCAACCAATTCATGAAAAGGAATAGAGGTGTTCATCGATCGCCCATTCCTTGCTATGCGTCTCTAATCTACCAAGAAAAAACTCTTACCAGCGACCACAAGAGCACGCGTGTCTTTTACCGACTCCACACACCCATAATTTTTTCACCCAACCCCGTTTCTTGGTATACAACATGGGCAGTGCATGCTCAAGCGAGTTACCATCGCCACAGTTCGAGTGAGGGGACACGGGTTCAAATGGGACGAATCTTTATTTCAGCAGCGCATGGTGGTCAAGAAAATGGCGTGACCGATCCAGGCGCAGTGATCGGCGGCACCACCGAAGCGCGTGAGATGATCTTGACACGCGATCTGGTGGTCACAGAGTTGCGATCGCGGAGTTTTGAGGTGCTGTCTGTGCCCGATGACCTCAGCGCCATTCAAACCCTCGATTGGATCAATGCTCGCACCCGTAGCGGTGATGTTGCTCTTGAAATTCATACCGATGCCTTTTCCAACCCATCGGTGCGCGGTACGGCAGTGTTTTACATCGCCAATAATGCCCAGCGTCAGGCACAGGCCCAAACCCTTTTGCTGGCGTTACTGCGCCGTGTCCCTCAGCTACCCAATCGTGGCACTCGACCGGATACGGCAACGGGGTTGGGCAGCCTCGCCTTTTGCCGACAGTTAGTTGCTCCTGCTCTATTAATGGAGGTTGCGGTTCTTTCTAACCCGGACGATCGCTTCATCATCCAGAATCAGCGCCGGAATGTAGCCTTGGGCATTGCCGATGGGCTAGCTTCTTGGAGTCAGGGGGTCTCGCCGCCCACTCCTACACCAACCCCTACGCCAACCCCTACACCACCACCCGGCAGCTATCCCTCCTGCAACATTAATATCAACGGACAGACCTATGCTGAGCAGGGCATTGTGGTTAGCGGCAATGCCTATGTGCCCATTGATCTCGTCGATCGCCTGGGTGTGGATGTCTCCACTGACCCAAATGTACGTCGTCTTACCTATCGCAATATTGTGTATGTCAGAGCGGTTGATTTGCGCGATCGACATATCTCAGTTGATTGGAACAACACCACCCGCACCCTCTCCCTTAAGTCAAATTCGCAAATTTGCCCTGGTCAGTTTGACAGAATTGCTGGACAGGGACACACCTCCGAAGTACAACTGCTGATGTTTCTCAAAGCAAATAATGAAGCGGCCCTCACCCGCTATCCTGACATTGCCAAACTCTACCGCGAAGAGGGCAGCATCGAAGGCATTGACTACGATATCGCCTTCTCACAAATGTGCCTGGAAACCGACTTTCTGCGCTTTAGTGGCTCCGTTCGACCAGAACAGAATAACTTTGGCGGACTCGGTTCCGCAGGTGGCGACTCTCAAGGTGCATCGTTCCCCAGTGCGCGCATTGGCGTGCGAGCGCAAATTCAGCACCTAAAAGCCTACGCTAATACAGAACCATTGGCACAGGCAGTCGTCGATCCACGATTTAACTTTGTTGCTCGTGGCGTGGCTCCACTCGTAGGACAACTCAATGGACGTTGGGCGGCTGATCCTCAATATGGAGACAAGATTCTTGCCATCCTGAAACGCTTGTATGAGTCTGCGGGATTGATGTAGGGCAAATGGGCAGAAGAAGGCAGGAGTCAGAGGGCAGGAGTTAGAAGGTAGAAGACAGAAACTAATCAAGCCTTCTGACCGCTGATAGCTGACTGCTGATAGCTCTAAGAACTTGCTAGTTTTATTAGAGACCTCTCCTTACGCTGAGTGTTTCGTGCCGCTAGGAACACTGTTTGTTAAAGGTTCTAGCAACATGTGATGCAAATGCTGGCGAAAGGCGGGTTCCAGGTAGCGCTGTCGTACCGTTTCCCAATCAGACATTGCCTCAGCCTGTGTTTGCTGTACCGTTGCTTGCAGCGTTGGTAGTGTCATATGTCTAGGCAGATGCTTCGCTAGTAGCTCCTGCAAAACCTGGCTGTCGTGCATGGTCCCCAATTTAGCCTGAATCGCCTGGATGTCTCCAATCCAGTCCTGAAAGGCTCCGCCATAAAACGGTACAAAGAACTCTGCCTGATAGCGCACGTGCTTGCAGGCTTTACGAAGATCATGCAGTCGATCGCTCTCTACATCCGATTCATCCGTTTGCACTAACCAGCCAGAATGCAAGAGTAGAGTTGACAGTAATGGACTCAATAAATCTGGAATGAGCGGCTGCAAAGTTTGCGTTGCTAGGGGAGTGTAGCGAGGCTCGTCAATCCAGGCTTCGTAGTCAGCCTTGAGGTGCTGATAGCGCGATCGCATCAAAGCATCCTTCACATCCGTGAAGGCAACCCGACGCTCTTTTTGAAGCTGATCAATGACGTCATCCAGCGATCGCTGCTCGGTTGACGGCATCTCTGGGCGGCAGCGTTGTTGCAACTCTGCTATCTGCACATCCAAATCGCGCAATCTGCCCAACACTCTGGCAAGGGAGCCAATCCGTTTGGCAGTAGTAGCTTTTGGAATGACGATCGCCAGATCAAACACATGCAGCGCCGTCCTTAATCGACGAGTGGCGACCCGCATATTGTGGAGGTGCTTGGGGTGTTTATCTGCAATGACCTTTTTTTCTTGCTCTACCATCGCGTGATACTGCTCACCAATGACCATATGAGCAAACTCACTTAGCGTTAAGGAAGAAGGCAGTTGGGAGGAGGGGGCTGTCCGCTTCTTAGTCTGTTTCATAAAACGGGTTGAATTTCACCAAATTCGTTGCCTATGAGAAAGGTTGATCGTTTGTAGCTGCTTTTCATCGGCATCGATCGAGAGGTTTGTTGCGCTAAGGGCTACCGCTTCAACATGCCTCTTCTTTCACCAGCCTGCATCCTGCTTTAGTTTCATCATCACTTCAGTGAAAACCGTTCGCTCAGACGCCATGATGCAGCCTACAGACCTCGCCTTCAGCTACCAATGAAAGCAAAACTAAATTGAGTGAATTTGTGCATCGCTATTTTCAGTGATGCTACATCTCGCTATTCCAGGACTTATCGTCAAAGATAGTAAGATTATACTGATTTCCTTCAGAAGCGTCTTCACCCGTACAGCCTCCATAACTTTAAGTTGTGTAACAATTTGTCTGGCAAATTGATGAGGTTATCCGTATAATCGAAGGATGGTAAAGAAACGTAAATCTTTGTTCATAATACAGAGGACTGTTCTCATTTTTTGTTGAAAGGGTCTGTAGCATGAACAAAGATTTAAGCCATTTAGTCCTCATTCTTTAATTGGAGCTCTGCGCTATGACCATAGCTGTCGGGCGTGCGCCAGCGAGTCGGGGAGCGTTTGACGTTCTTGACGACTGGCTGAAGCGTGATCGCTTTGTGTTTATTGGCTGGTCGGGCTTATTGCTGTTTCCCTGCGCGTA
>JAHHIE010000066.1 GCA_019358945.1 Stenomitos rutilans HA7619-LM2
TTGTGGGTGTGGGTGCCTCACGGGTGCGCGATTTGTTCAAGAAAGCGAAAGAGAACGCGCCCTGCATCATCTTTATTGATGAGATTGATGCGGTGGGGCGGCAGCGGGGTGCGGGCATTGGTGGCGGCAACGACGAGCGGGAGCAAACCCTCAACCAGTTGTTAACCGAGATGGATGGGTTTGAGGGCAATACGGGGATTATCATCATCGCGGCTACGAACCGTCCTGATGTGTTGGATTCTGCCCTGCTGCGTCCTGGTCGCTTTGACCGTCAGGTGACAGTGGACGCGCCTGACATGAAAGGTCGCCTGGAAGTGCTTCAGGTTCACGCACGCAACAAAAAGCTGAGTCCAGAGGTGTCGCTGGAAGCGATCGCCCGTCGCACCCCTGGCTTCACGGGCGCTGACCTGGCAAACCTGCTCAACGAAGCGGCCATTCTCACGGCACGTCGTCGCAAAGACGCGATGACCATGCTGGAAGTCGATGATGCGGTTGACCGCGTGGTTGCTGGGATGGAAGGCACTCCGCTAGTCGATAGTAAGAGCAAGCGACTGATTGCGTATCACGAGATCGGTCACGCCATCATCGGTACGCTGGTGAAGGATCATGATCCGGTACAAAAGGTCACGCTGATCCCTCGTGGACAGGCACAGGGTTTGACCTGGTTTACACCGAGCGAAGATCAGGCGTTGATTTCGCGATCGCAGATTTTGGCCCGCATTACAGGAGCGCTGGGTGGTCGTGCGGCTGAAATCGTGATTTTTGGCGACGCTGAAGTCACTACGGGTGCAGGCAACGACATTCAGCAAGTTGCCAACATGGCGCGTCAAATGGTGACTCGCTTCGGCATGTCTGATCTGGGGCCGCTCTCCTTGGAAAGCCAGCAGGGTGAAGTGTTCCTCGGACGCGATTGGATGACGCGCTCAGAATATTCTGAAGAAATTGCGTCTCGCATTGATGCTCAAGTCCGTGCGATCGTCGAGCATTGTTACGATGATGCCCGTCGCATTATCCGTGAGAACCGCACCGTGATCGATCGGTTGGTAGACCTGCTAATTGAACGGGAAACCATTGATGGCGACGAGTTCCGGCAGATCGTTTCTGAGTATACAAACATTCCTGAGAAGGAAGCGTATGCTGCTCGTATCTAAATCTCGAAACTCTCAGTAAGTAGTTGAACGAGGGCGATCGCATCATCGCTCTCGTTTTTATTAGGGCTTACACAAACCTCAGAGGTTTCACCCAGCATCGGCATCAGCACTAAATGTCGTTGCTTAAACCTCCGAGGTTTTGGTCACAAAGTGGTGGGCGATCGCTAGAGTTGATGGGACATCGGCAAGCATTGAACTGATCGACCCGTTTGAGCAAACTGCTTCGGCACAATCAGATCCTCCTGTTGCAGAATCTGATTGTCAGCCCCCAAAACGCGTAGCTCACAGACCCCTGTGGCACCCGCAGCAAGCAAGGCAAAGACACCATTGCTGCTTCTGCCGCGCAGGATCTTACCGTTATCAAACATCGCCTCCACTGCAAGCACTTTGGGTTGTAACACGCGACCATACAAGATGGCATAGCGTTCAACCGCTTGAGAAGAGCGATCGCCATTGGAGGAGCGGCTGATGCCATATTCTACCAATTGTCTTGAGGGTGACGGCTCCAGTACAGTACCATAGCTGTCGCTACCGCTCACCTGCCAGGTCGCGCCGTGCCGTTTCACCACCTGATGCCCAAAAACAGGCTGCATCGTTGCCTTCTCATTACCTCGCACAACTGGGCAAAGCGCACTGTAAAGAATAATCACGCCTTGAGGCCATGCTTGTGCGCTCAACACCTTTAAGCCTTCTGCTTTTGCTCGATCGCCTGTCGGGCAACTCACTGTTTGCCCAATGAAGTCTCTGGGAGTCACGGTCAACAGGGACGCAAGGGCACAGCTTGATGTGGTGAAAGCCAGGAACCCAATCAAGCAGGTTAGCAGCCGTTTCATGGTCGATCAAGAGTTTGTATAGACAAGGGTGCGATCGTCTAGCTCTGTAGCGCTTGTTTTACAGTTTGCCCCTGATGCACAAAAAGCTACCTCTCTCCAGGGACAGTTTGTCAGGCAGCAGTTTGAAAGCGCCATCAAAGCATCGTCTGAAAAGACGGATAGCGATCAGCACGGCTAAAAACCGAACTGAGCAAACAGACAACGAAATCCAACCGCAAGCTCGATCTCACGGGACACCATTAGGGTTATTGTGATCAACAGTGGCCTTTTCACACTTCACATCATGACCGCAGCGCCCTCTCACAAAAAGGCGAAAGCTCTCCAGCCCACTAGTCGTCGCCCTGCCAAAGCACTGTGCAGCGAATGTGGGCTTTGTGATACTTACTACATTCACTACGTTAAAGATGCCTGTGCTTTTCTCAATCAGCAGATTGCCGAGTTAGAAGCACAGATTCATCACCGCAGCCGCAACCTCGATCAACCCGATGAGTGGTACTTTGGCGTGAGCCAGAGCATGATGGCAGCCCGCAAGACTGAGCCAGTCGAAGGTGCACAGTGGACGGGCATTGTCAGCACGATCGCCATTGAAATGCTGACTCGCGGGCTGGTGGAAGGCGTGGTGTGTGTCCAGAATACGGAAGACGATCGCTTTCAACCAAAGCCAGTTCTGGCGCGTACCCCCGCAGAAATTCTTGCGGCAAAAGTCAACAAGCCCACACTCTCCCCCAACCTATCTGTGCTGGAAGAAATCGAGCAATCTGGCCTGAAGCGGTTATTGGTCATTGGAGTGGGTTGTCAAATTCAGGCGCTCCGAACGGTGGAGAAACAGTTGGGCTTAGAGAAGCTTTACGTGCTGGGCACGCCCTGTGTAGATAACGTGACTCGCGCTGGACTCCAGAAATTTCTAGACACGACCAGCCGATCGCCCTCAACAGTCGTTCATTACGAATTTATGCAGGATTTTCGCGTCCACTTTAAGCATGAAGATGGCTCAGTGGAAACGGTGCCGTTTTTTGGCTTGAAAACCAATCAGCTTAAAGATGTGTTCGCACCGTCCTGCATGAGCTGTTTTGATTACGTCAATTCCTTAGCAGATCTCGTTGTGGGATACATGGGTGCGCCCTTTGGCTGGCAATGGATTGTGGTGCGGAACGATCGCGGTCAAGAAATGCTCGATCTTGTGCAGGATCAGATTGAAACCCAATCGGTGATGTCCCAGGGCGATCGCCATGATGCCGTCCAAAACAGTATTCCTGCCTATGACAAAGGCGTGACGTTGCCAATGTGGGCCGCCAAACTGATGGGTGTCGTCATTGAGAAAATGGGTCCGAAAGGGCTGGAGTACGCCCGCTTCTCGATCGACTCCCACTTCACCCGCAATTATCTCTACGTCAAGCGTCACTATCCTGAAAAGCTAGACGCTCACGTGCCAGAGTACGCCAAGCGTATTGTGGGGCAGTATAAGTTGCCAAAAACGTAGATGAAGGCAGGAGGCAGAAGCGGAGGCAGCTTTGCTCCTGAATGCTCAGGAGTCACGCACAGATCCCCGACTTCTACACTGAGACAAGCTTTTGCCTAGAGTTTTAATCAGAAGTCGGGGATCGAAACACCTTTTGCGCAACTCCTATTGCTTTCAAGATCGGTAACACGCCTTTTTCCCTTCTGCCCTCTGCCTTCTCACAGCCAAGCTGTACCGCTATAGCCGACAAAACTGTCGATCGCGCTCTAACTGCCGTTCTTGCCAACCAAAGGAGAAATGGCTGACTGATCGGATCGGGGGAGAGCGCGATCGCAGTGACCCCATCTGCGCTTCGAGAGAGGGACGATCGGTCGCTTGCTGCCATTGTCCTGTGAGAACGGGCGCAACGATCGTCCCTGCTGGAGCCAGACTAAGTACCTTTTGCACCTGTGCGTTGATGCAGCTTGTATCACCACACAGCCCGTAGGCCATTGGATGCCACTCGATCGCCGCTGGAAAACGATCCCAAGCCTGCAAGCGGGAATCAAAGCCTTTGCCGATCGCCTGGTTTGCTTCAGGGAAAAAGGCGGCTCCGGCGGGAATGCCTCGTTGTCGGGCAAGATTGGCGGCAGTGGTGAGAAAGTCGATCGGTCCTTGCATGGCATGGGCAACCACCAGCGTCCACAGGTCGGCTTGAATGGCGGACAGACTTTTGGAAGCAGCTCCGGTCGATCGTCCCTGCCAGAGGGGTTCTTTCTCAGTGGGGTACAGTTTTTTGACCGCAGCCACATCGCTAGCGGAGACCGAGCCTTGCTGAAGATAGCGACGCATAAGGTCTAGCCCCTGCTGGTTTTGGGCACGTTGGTAGAGTGCCTGCTGGGAGGCATCGCCGTAGATCCACAGATCTTTGACCTTACTAGCAATGGAGGCTCCACCAACGCCTTTGGGATAGCGGATGTAGTCGAACAGAACGCCATCCGGTCGTCGTTGCAATACAGTCTGCAAAAGCTGAAGGTAATCGCTTTGCGCCTGGGCATTGTAGGGATCGGCAAAGATTTCGTCCTGCACGGTCAGATCCAAGCTGGTATCCTGACTGACCTTCGTGCCCACGGTGAGGCTGGTTTCGCCCTGCCCGTTGCGTGCCAGCACCTGCTGTCGATCGGGTCGGGTTGCATAGGTGTAGCCAAAATTGAGGGCAAACATCCAGGCGTAGATTTTCAGCCCGCGATCGTGCCCTTTTTGAATGACCTGTGCCAACAGATCCGTTTGCTCGTAGCCTGGATTTTGGACAACAGAAGACCACGGGGTTGGGTTGCCGCTCGATGGCAGTAGCACCTGACCGTTAGAAAAGGTGTCCACATAAATCTGGTTGTAGCCACGATCGACGATGCGATCGAGCACCGCATCTAACACTCCCGGCTTGCTGTCGCAAGGATACAGACGCAGCCAAACCCCTTGAGTTTGAAACTGGCTCTGGTTCCGGCACTGCTGTAGCTGTTGCCCCTGCTGCCTGATGGTCGCTTGATAGGTACGTTGAGCTTCTGCATCACCCGCGATCGTACCCTGAAGCAACGCTGCTTTTTGGCTGCTAGCGGCGGCTGACAATTGGCATTCGTCCGGCGTTTGAGCTTGGGAGGGGTGATCTAAAAGCCAATGGCTGAAGAGGCTGATAGACAGCGCGATCGCTACCAGACTGGCTACAACACTTCTGCGATGCATCATAGGTAATGTAAGTTGAGTCCGTTTTGACGGTCAGCACCCAATTTACATCCTGACGTGTGACCCATCCGGACGTTGCTGTGCTCGAACCGGGTAGACGATCGCGCTGCCAAGCATCATTGATCTGCGATCGCCTGCTCTACGCATTCTCACTCGCAGCCGCAACTTTTGGAGTTTCCGTTACAGGCTCTGGATCAGGTTCTTCAGCGACGGCTTCGGGAGTCTCTGCGGCGGCAGGTTCCGCATCAGGTTCTTCAACCGCAACTTCGGGAGCTTCCGTTGCCACAGGCTCCGCTGCTACAGGTGCTTCAGCCGTGACCTCTTGAGTTGTCTCTGCCACAGGTGCTTCTGTCGCGACTTCTGGCGTTTCCACTGCCGCAGGTGCCACCGCAGGCTCTTCAGCGGTGACTTCTGGGATCTCCGCTACCACAGCTTCTGCCGCCAGGGTTTCTTCAGCGACGACTTCCTCAGTCACGTCTTCTGGTACTGCTTCAACTTCAGCCGTGACCTCTTGAGTTGTCTCTGCCACAGGTGCTTCTGTCGCGACTTCTGGCGTTTCCACTGCCGCAGGTGCCACCGCAGGCTCTTCAGCGGTAACTTCTGGGATCTCCGCTACCACAGCTTCTGCCGCCAGGGTTTCTTCAGCGACGACTTCCTCAGTCACGTCTTCTGGTACTGCTTCAACTTCTGGCTCTGGTGGTTTTGGCTTCGTTGGCTTAGGCCCCCTTGCAAGCGCTGGGTTGACCATTTGCCTCGGCTCTTCATCACGTCCTTTACCTTTGCCTCTGCCCTTACCGCGATCGCGGTCATTGCCACGCTCTCTATCGTTGCTTTGGACTGCTTCTGTGCTTTTAGCTTTATCTTTATTCAGCACAGGACGCTCAACATTCCGTGTTGGCAATGCTTTTGCAACGGTTTCGCTGCTTTCGCCTTCGGGCTTAGCCTGACGTTCAGACTTTTTAATTGGACGCTCTACCATCACCAGAATCCCTTTCTACTTACCGCTATCCTAGCTTGCATAGGACACGGCAGACGCTTTTTTCGACGAGCAATGTGCAGATCGATGTGCCATTACGCCACACTAAGCGACAGCAATTCATCAGTCATCTCAAAGTTAGCGGTTACACTCTGCACATCATCCAGGTCTTCCAGTGCGTCCATCAGCTTGAGGAGCGATCGCGCCTGGTCAGGATCGCTCACCTCTAGCGTGTTGCCAGGAATCCAGCGCAATTCAACGCGACTGACATTATAGTGTTTGTCTTTTAGCGTTTGGCTGAGGGTCTCTAAATTTGCCACCTCGGTCATGGCTTCCGCAGACGTTCCATCTTCGGTTTCAACCAATTCATACGTGTCTGCTCCACCTTCTAGAAAGGCTTCTAGCAGTTCGTCTTCCTGAATTGCAACCGTTTCCGATCGACGTTTGCGCCCAGTTTCTACAGGTGTAAGGGACACTTCCACCACGCCCTTTTGTTCAAACATCCAGCCCACGCAGCCCGTTTCACCCAGATTGCCACCATTCTTGCTGAAGGCAACCCGCAAGTCTGCGGCTGTGCGGTTGCGGTTATCGGTTAGCGCTTCAATTAAGATGGCAACTCCACCAGGCCCATACCCTTCGTAGCGAATAGCCTCCAGCGCCGCATGATCAGCACCCAGTTTGCCTGCCCCTTTCGCGATCGCCCGCTCAATGTTGTCGTTGGGAATACCAGCAGCTTTCGCTTTGTCGATCGCCGTCCGCAGTTGAAAATTTCCTTCTGGATCAGGCACCCCGCTCCGCGCGGCAACAATAATCTCCCGCGAAATCTTGGTAAACACCTTGCCCTTAACTGCATCAACTCTGGCTTTCTGCCGTTTGATGTTTGCCCACTTACTGTGTCCTGCCATGTCACGTCGATCGTACTAACGCCATTAACAGGATAGACAACGGAGTAGGGGAGTAGGGGAGTAGGGAGTGGGGAGTAGGGAGTGGGGAGTAGGGAGTGGGGAGTAGAGCAGGCAAAACTCAGCGTGTGACAGAGGCGCAAGTCATACAAACGAGCAAGGCATGAAAGCAGCAGCGCTCTAATATTTCCAAATGTCGCGCGCGATCGACAGCCGTTTTTTACTCCAATGAGTTGAGAAAGAGAACAGAGTCATGTCTACCGTTCACCTGCGCCTGTTGCTAGGTCTCGCTGTCAGTTTGATGCTTGTTTTTGCGATCGTCGCTGTCCGATCTAAACCCGTCTGGCAACCTAACACAACGCTATACGGCAGCGACGCAAAGCACTTAAATGCGTTTGGCTATGCTGTGGCTATTGATCAGAATACGCTTGCGGTTGCCTCTGGGGTCGGTATTTCTGTCTTTGAATACTCCAGCTCTACCTGGGTCGAACAAGCAAAATTACTGCCCGATGACATGCAACGAGTAAGTGGGAATTTTGGTCGCAGTGTTGCTATTAGCGGCGATACTATTGCAGTCTCAGCTCCCACCGCAATGCCCGACGTTGCTCACGTAGATGGCGTGAGTGGAACAGGAGCCATCTACATCTTCACGCGCCAAGGGACAACCTGGAAACAGCAAGCCAAGCTTTTTCCACCCGAACCAAAAGGAGGCTTCCACTTTGGCTATGACGTGGCACTTGATCAGAATACAGTTGTCGTGGGGGATGACAGAGACGTGTATGTGTTTGAGCGTGACCCCATCACAGCAACCTGGTCATATACAACAAATCTTGTTATCCCCCCAAACCCGGAGCGTAAGGTTACCGCTCCAGCCACCTATTTGGTTCGAGTCGCGACAGTCAGTGGTGACACCATTCTAGTGGGTGGTAACAAAAGCCAAGCAGCAGGTGTTGTTGGCGTACTTTTTGAGCGTCAACCCCAAACGGGCACCTGGGCTTACGATCAGGAGGTAGTATTTCCGGTGCCGCAGAAGCTCCTTAGTCACGGTATCATTGCTGGCACTGGATCGGTTGCTCTGGATGGGAACACCCTACTCTTGGGTGTGGTGTTCAGTTCGCCCGGTTTTATCGGCTCTGCCTACGTTGCCAAACGCCCGACTGCCAATGGCGACTGGCGGCAGACTGCCAAAATAGCACCCCGCTATGTGCATCGTCTAGGCGGAATGCTCAGTTGGTTGTTCGATTACGGGTTTGGTCGTAGAGTCGCCATCAAGGGCGATTACGCAGTCGTTGCTGCTATCGGTCAACAGAGTAACTTTTTTGTCCGGAGTAGCGAAGGGGAAGCGTTTCTCTTTCGCCGTCAGCCAAACTCCGAGTACTGGTCGCAACTTGCCAAGTTAGTACCACGATCGGACAGAAAGGAATTCCTACCCACCATCAGCCTGTCGAATCGTCATTTGATCATTGGCGACCCTAAAGCACGGAACGCGTAGGGAGAACTGACGGGTGCTGTTTACGTTTTTGAGCTATCAACAACACCTTAAGATTTAGATACAGTCGCACTGAGCTATCATCCTTTTCCACCTGTGAACGCCACGCCTTGAATGAAGTAGCGGTTAAAAAAGGCGTAGACAGCCAAGGCTGGTAGCGTAAAAATCATGGAGGCTGCCATGATGTAATTCCAGTAGCTAATGTATTGTCCTTTGAAGGCATTTAGACCCAACGTTAGAGTGAACATTTCGGGATCAGATAGAATAACTAAGGGCATCAGAAATTCATTCCAGGAACCCATAAAGACAAAAATGGTTTGAGCCGCTAATGCAGGTTTTGCGAGGGGTAGAACAATTTGAAAAAAGGTGCCAAAACGTCCCAAACCATCCAACGCGGCGGCTTCTTCTAGCTCTTTAGGGAAGTTAATAAAAAACTGCCGCATCATAAAAATAAACGTCGCATTGACGGCGGATGGCACGATCAAGCCTTGATAGGTATTAAGCCATCCCAATGATTTGAGAATCAAGAATTTAGGCAAGAGCGTAATTTGCCCCGGCACCATCAGCACTGCCAGAATCAGAAAGAACCAAAACTGATTGCCAGGAAAACGAATTCTCGCCAGGGCATAGCCTGCCATTGAATTAAATAAGAGATTCAATAGGGTGACAGAAATAGCCGCGATCGCGCTATTCATCAACCAGCGACCAAAGAGCGGCTCTTGTGTAAAAATTGTCTGATAATTTGCGAATGTAAACTGTTTGGGCACCAAACTTAAGCCTCCTGCTGAAATTTCTGCCAGCGATTTAAAGGAAGCTGATAATGCCCAGGCAAACGGTAACAAGGTAATCAGCGTGTAGGCGATTAGAACTATATAGAGAATCGCGGTTGACCAACGTATTGCTTTCATACAAAATTCCTAATCTAAACGTTCTTCTTTAAACAACGTGCGCTGAATAATTGTTGAGGTCATCAAGATAGCTGCCAGGATTAATGTAAGCGCTAAGGCATAGCCCATATCCAAGTTTTTGAAGGCGTATTGATAGATGAGCAGCACGATCGTCAGCGTAGAATCGTTAGGGCCGCCAGAGCCAGCAGAGAAAATATACGACTGATCAAATAGCTGAAACGTCCCAATAATACCCATCACGACGACAAAAAATGTCACGGGCTGTAAGAAGGGTATGGTGACGTGCAATAACTTCTCCCAACGACTGGCTCCATCTAATGTAGCGGCTTCATAGAGCGTTTCTGGAATATCCTGTAGTGCTGCTAGATAAATCACCATAAATAAGGGTGCTGTTGACCAAATATTCATGATCATAATGCCCTTTAAGGCAACATTAGGATCGCCTAACCAGTTGTAGGTTGGTAGGTGTAAAAGACTCAGCAAACTGTTGAGCAAGCCGTTGGAATTATAAATCCACATGAAGATCAGCGTCAGCACTGCCGATGATGTCACAGTGGGCAGAAAAAAGGCAACCCGAAACCACGATCGCCCCTTAGTTTGACTATTCAAAATCAGGGCAAGGGCAAGGGCAAGGATTGTTTGAATGGGCACCACGATCGCTACATACGAAGCGGTGTTTTTGAGCGCAATCCAAACTCGATCGTCCTGAGCAATTCGCAAGAAGTTCTTTAAACCTGTAAACTGATAGCTCACATTGCCTAGAAGCTGTACTTTCTGGAAAGCAAGCGCAACGGCATAGGCAATTGGAAGAATCAAAAACACGCCAGCAATCAGAATGGTTGGAGCCATAAACAGATAGCCTGCAACGTTATCTTTTATGCTTCGCTTTTCCCACCTACGCTTACTCAATCTATTCATAAGTTTCTACCCTGGTATTTAGACCTCTGAGGTCTTAAAGACCTCAGAGGTCTGTTTCTTTTCTAATTAGATAAATAGATTTCTCGATTAGCGGTATCTTGTGCTTTTTGCATTGCCTGGGGTAATGACTGTTCTCCCAACAAAGCACTAATAAACTGATTGTTGAAGTTCATACGAATGATGGGTAAGTTCTGATTCGCTTGCCAGATCGTTGCATACCTAGCACCTCTGGCAAAGGGAGCATATAAGGGGTTTTGTTCGTATCCCGATGCCGCTAAAACCGATCGACGAGTTGGTAAAGCCAAACCTTGTTTTGCCCATGCTTTCATGCCTTCGCTGCCAGTTAAGTAAGCAATCAATTTCCATGCAGCCTCTTTATGCTTTGCTTTGCGATTCATCACGTAGGCAACAGTGAACGCCATTGTTCCAGCTTTGCCATTGATTGTAGGAACTTCTGCTGTCGCAAAAGCAAGCGTTGGAAAGGTTTCTTTAAAGTAAGGAATGGCCCACGGGCCTTCAAGCGTCATGGAAACTTTTCCTTGACCCAACATTTCGCTACCTGAGGTTGCACCGACATCTGTTGGTTGAGCAGCGGTGCGATCGCGACGATATTGATCAATGACTAACTGCAAGCCTTTCAAGCTTTGAGGTTCAGCAAAAGCCGCATAACCATTCGGCTCGATCAGCTTCCCGCCAAAGGCTTTTAACACAAAAACTTGTCGTGCTAATTCGGGTGCAAGCCCAAAACCAACTTGATCCATTTTTCCATCATGATTCTGGTCGATCGTCAGCTTTTTAGACACTGCAATAAGCTCATCCCATGTTTTGGGTGGTTGCGCGATACCAGCCGCCGCAAATGCTTTTTTGTTATACATTAAGGCAAGCGTTGAGAAATCTTTGGGCAGGCCGTACAGCTTGCCGTTGCGCTTAAACGCATTGAGCATTGAAGGTTCAAAATCAGCCAGATTGAATGCAGGTGTAATGTAAGCATCCAGTGGTTCCAGTACGTTATATTGCATTAATAACGGGGCTTCAAGCGCATCCAAATAAAATACATCCGGAGCAACATCACCAATGAGGCGCGTTTTAATCACATCCATGTATTCGCTATTGATGACTTCATACTTAACGCGAATACCAGGATTTTTTGCCTCAAATTCTTGAATCACTTGATGCAAAAGCTTCGTTTCATTAGGATTACTTTGCCAACCGCTTAACGTGATAGTAACGGTTGAATCTTTTGGCTTGAGTGTATTTTGGCTATGCAAAAAAAGCGCTTGTTTACGACAGCTCGTTAACACGATCGCTCCAAGCAGCAAACAACTCCAGCCAAACTTTCGCAAACTAACTTTCATCACGCTTATCGCCGCATATTCAAGTCACTTTCTTTTTAATCTACAGCGCTATCTTCTTGTTACGCGAGCCAAAAAGAT
This sequence comes from Stenomitos rutilans HA7619-LM2, assembly GCA_019358945.1. GTDB lineage: Bacteria > Cyanobacteriota > Cyanobacteriia > Leptolyngbyales > Leptolyngbyaceae > Stenomitos > Stenomitos rutilans. The sequence goes on from JAHHIE010000066.1 coordinate 11,789, forward strand.
CTCTCCTACGATAGAGACAAGCTGAATGTCGAGAATGCCACCGATTCATGCGTCGAAATATTGAGGACTGTAGGCTGCGGCGGCAACTCAGGTACGATTGCAATGAGAAAACGTCGGTAAAAAGCAGGTGCCAAGCTTGGATGAGGTAAGCGGGATGGAACAGGCAGAAAAAGTGGCATGGCTACGCGAAAATACAAGCTTAGCTTCCTTATCAGAGGGCGCATTAGAGGCAATTGCCTTCGCAATTCAGGAAGACTCGGTGCAGGAAAATCGACGACTCGTTTTGGAAGATACGCCGCCCGACGCGCTGTACATTCTCAAGTCGGGGCGGTTAGAAAGCTACCGTACTAGCAAAACGGGACTGGCGAATGCAGTCAGTTTGCTGCCGGGAACGGTGCTGCACCTGAAGGAGCTAGCGTTAGACCAACCCGTAGAACAGACGGTGATTACGCTCAACGATTGCGTGGTGTGGAGCATTCCCAAAGCCGACTTTTTGGCGATCGTGCAGCAGCATCCCGAAATTACCCAAACGCTCTCGCGTCAACTCGCCACCGAACTCGATCAGGTGTCTGCCCAACTGGCCTACGAGCGAGAACGCCAAACAGCTCTGCGTCCTTATCTGTTGCCTAAAGTCCGGCGAGGCATCGTGGGTTCCAGTCGTTATGCTACCCGATTACGGCAGGAGATTAAGAAGGCAGCGGGTGATCGGCGATCGGTGCTGGTGTTTGGTGAACCGGGATTAGGGAAAGACAATGCGACAGCGCTGATTCACTTTGGGTCGCGCGATCGGCACGAGCCGATGATCAAAGTCAACTGCGACACCTTGCAAGCCAGTGGGTCTGAACTTTTTGGGCGGGTGGGTGGCAAACCGGGACTCATCGAGTGGTTGGGCGAAGGCACCCTGCTGCTGAACAACGTGCAGGAACTGCCAGCAGAGCTACAAAGCAAGGTCGTGCGGCTGCTAGAAACAGGCGAATATGACCCGGTAGGACGCGATGGTGAGTTGCCCCCAACACCGCGACAGTGCAACGCCCGCATTATGATGACCTCCGAAAAAGTGCTTCCACATCTGGAGCGTAAAGGGCTGGTTGGGCAGATTATTCGCGTCCCCCCTTTACGAGTCCGAAAAGCCGACATTCAAGCGCAGGTGGAATACTACCTCAGCTTATTGTGTCGGGCGCGGGGACTGCCGAAGCCCGGTGTGGCTCCAGAAGCGCTGCGGCGGCTGCAAGGCTACGACTTTCCTGGGAATCTCACGGAGTTGGAAAGCCTGGTCGAGCGGGCACTGCTGCAATCCGATGGGGCGACCGAACTGACCGAAGAGGTCTTTTGGGCAGTCAGCGGAAAAACCAGACGCTTTCGCGTGAATCTTCTCAACGCATCACCGAAGTTTCGCCAGTTCTTGCGGAGTCCCTGGTATCCCGATCGCATTAACTATGGCTTCACGCTGGGCTTTTTTGCTGTCGTGGTTGCCGTGCTGATGCTAGGGCCGCAAAGCCGCGATCGCAACATCGCGCTCAATTTTTTCTGGGCGTGGTGGTGGATGATCATTCTGGCAGCCTTCCCCTTTGTGGGACGGCTCTGGTGTTCGGTCTGCCCCTTTATGATCTACGGCGAACTCGCGCAGAAGTTCTCCCTCTGGCTCTATCCGCGTCAACTGCTGCCCTGGCCACGTCAGCAAGCCGAGAAATGGGGCGGTTGGTTCCTGTTTGGGATGTTCACCCTCATTCTGCTGTGGGAAGAGCTTTGGGACTTAGAAAACACCGCGTACCTATCCGGTTGCCTGCTGCTGCTGATTACGGCGGGAGCCGTCATTTTCTCGCTGCTGTTTGAGCGACGGTTTTGGTGTCGGTATCTGTGTCCGATCGGCGGCATGAATGGACTTTTTGCCAAGCTGTCGATGGTGGAACTCCGCGCCCAGCAGGGTATTTGTTCTGCCACCTGCACCACTTACCAGTGCTACAAAGGTGGCCCTGAAAAAGGTGAAGGTCAAGAAACAGGCGGCTGTCCCCTCTACTCCCATCCCGCGCAGCTTGAAGACAATCGAGATTGCGTGCTGTGCATGACCTGCCTCAAAGCCTGTCCTCACCGTTCTGTCGAGCTAAACCTGCGACCACCGGGTATCGAACTGTGGACAACGCACCAGCCGACCTATGCTGAGGTCTGCCTGCTGTTTCTGTTGTTTGGAGCGGTCTTTCTGCATCGCTTACCCGAAATCGAAGCGCAGTTTGGCTGGCATCTCCATCTGGATCACTTTGGCATTCACGCAGGCGTTTCGCTGTTGGCGCTACTGCTACCCAGCAGTAGCGCCCTCCTCGCCTACGCCGTGATCCAACTCTTGCAACACAACTGCAAGCCACGCCCCTTTCTGGAACTGGCGTATGGCTATTTGCCCCTCGTTCTGGGCACAAGTCTGGCACACTACTTCCGTCTGGGCTTGACAGAAGCCGGACAAATTGTGCCCGTCACCTTCGCCACCTTTGGCTTTGGGACGGCAAACCTACCGATCGCCATTGCAGACCCCGCTGTAATTGCCTTTTTGCAAAGCGTTACGCTGATTTTCTCGTTCTGGCTCAGCGTCGTACTCACCCAAAAAATTGCCCGTCAGTCGTTGCTCAGTCTTTTGCCGCAACATCTGGCAATGCTGGCGATTGGTTCCCTCATGTGGAAGGTGATTGTCGGTTGGTAAGACTTTGTCGAGTCTTGAACACTTATCAGAGAGTCTTGGATACTCGTCGGTGAGTCCTGGATACTCACTGGAGACTCTTTCATACTCGTTAGCGAGTCTTGGATACTCGTCGGTGAGTCCTGGATACTCATTGGAGACTCTTTCATACTTGTCAGCGAGTCTTAAATACTCGTCGGTGAGTCCTGGATACTCATTGGAGACTCTTTCATACTTGTCAGCGAGTCTTAAATACTCGTCGGTGAGTCCTGGATACTCATTGGAGACTCTTTCATACTCATTGGAGAGTCTTGCATACTCATCGGAGAGTCTCGGATACTCAGTGGGGCAATTCAACAGCAATCCGTTGATCGCGGCGGAGAGATTGAGTACAGCAAAACAGTGCGTTGACGTTTCGGTTTTTACGGCAGGCACAGAGCGGTGTAGGAGCACAGCCTTGCTTTAAACTAGCAGTAGCCGTTTTCAGGCATCGATCGTCCAGACTGGAGTATGGCAGGTAGTTCACACTAGCCAGAACCACTTCAACGTCTTGCTTGAGTCGATACTTACAGCCGCTTACAACCCTTAAACATGACAGCCATCGCCGCTACGATCGCGCCCCTCAGTTGGTCAGAGCTTGAAGCCCTGTCAGACTTTTCCGTCGATCCCGTCAATGGAGCCACCAACGCTCAAGCCCGCCTGCGCCTCTTTGGACAGTCGGAAGCTGATGTACGCGTCACCCTCTACCGCGATCATCATGCCTGGTGTCCCTATTGCCAGAAAGTGTGGCTGTGGTTAGAGGAGAAGCAGATCCCCTACCGCATCGAAAAAGTAACAATGTTTTGCTACGGGGAAAAAGAGCGCTGGTATAAGCGCAAAGTGCCGTCGGGAATGCTGCCTGCGATCGAGCTAGATGGTCGCCTCATCACCGAAAGTGACGACATTTTGCTGGCGCTGGAACAGGCATTTGAACCGCTGGCGTTTGGCATGAAACATCCCACCGTGCAGCCCTTGCGCTATCTGGAACGCTTGCTCTTTCGCTCCTGGTGCGCGTGGCTGTGCTATCCCGCTCGATCGACCCAGCAAGAAAACGGTAACCGCGAGCAATTTATCAGCGTCGTTGCCAAGGTGGAAGCAGCTTTAAGTGCGACACCTGGTTCCTACTTCCTGGAAACCTTCAGCACAGCGGATGTGATTTTCACGCCCTACGTGGAACGCATGAACGCCAGCCTTTACTACTACAAGGGCTACTCTTTGCGCGAAGACAATCCGCGCCTCTCTGACTGGTTTAATGCGATGGAAAGTCGGCCCACTTACCGGGGCACCCAAAGCGACTTCCATACCCATGTACATGACCTGCCACCGCAAATGGGAGGCTGCTGGGAGAACAATGAACCACAAACGAAAATCAACCAGTCTCGCGTTGATCACGGCCCCTGGGAAGGTCTCCCCGATGTCACCGCTCCCGAACCAGAGACCGCTAGGACTGAAGCGCTCTACCGGGTGCTCAAGCATCGTGCCAACATCATTCGCGTGAATCCTGCTAACGATGAGGTGATGGATATTGCCTTGCGTTGTGCTTTGACGAACCTAATGACGGGACAATTGTGTGCGCCTCCCCTGGATGCCGACGTGGCGCTCCGCTACTTGCGCGATCGCATCAGCGTGCCCCGCGATATGTCGATCTACGCTGCCAAGCGGTTGAGAGCAGCGCTAGAAACCACGGCTGCCCTTGCAGGCGATCGGCAAAGTACCCCCATTCCCATACAGCATCGCCGCGACCAAAACCCGGCTGAGTTTGCTAGAGTCTAAACCGCACGAAACAGGGAATCTCCAGTACATTCGACACTGTCACCCAAAACCGATCGCATTCTCGACTGCTATGAAAAATCAATTCTCAGACTCAATCAACCTCGATGCGTATTTCGAGCGCATTGGCTATAGTGGCGATCGCACTCCGACCCTTCAAACGCTTCAGGCTATCTGCAAGCATCACACAGAGACGATCGCGTTTGAGAATCTCAATCCCTTACTCAAACAACCCGTTCTTTTAGACATTCAGTCGATACAGCAAAAGTTGATCCACAAAGGGCGAGGAGGCTACTGCTTTGAGCAGAACTCACTGCTGCGAGCCGTGCTCATCGCACTCGGTTTTCAAATCACCAATCTCGCTGCCCGTGTCTTGTGGAACCTTCCCGAAGGCACGATCACACCGCTTAGCCACATGGTGCTTCGGGTTGACCTTAATAACGAGCTGTACATTGTTGATGTTGGCTTCGGTGGCGCTACGCCTACAACGCCCCTGTTACTCAAACCAGACCTTGAACAACCAACACCGCACGAACCGTTTCGCTTGCTTAAAACCGATGATGCTTACACGCTGCAAATCTTGATTGGTCAGGCATGGAAGTCAGTCTACTGCTTTGATTTGCACGTGCGACAACTACCCGATTATGAAGTGAGCAATTGGTACGTCTCAACTCATCCTGCTTCACACTTTGTCACTTCGCTCATGGTCACTAGACCAGACCCAGATAAGCGTAATGTCTTGCTCAATAATCAACTGACCGCCCATTATTTAGATGGCCGAACAGAGCGCCATCGTCTTGATACGGTAGAAGCACTGCGGGCCGCTTTGACTGATGTTTTTCATCTACAGCTACCCGCGATCGCGGGTATGGATGAAACCTTTCAACGGTTAATTGAGCCAGATGCTTGATGTCTTCGCCCTTGCCGCGACTGGCATTGAGCGCGATCGCCACTTCACGCGGTTGCCAATCACAGCAGTACGCAGGTAAGTTAATACTAAATTAAATTGAAGATGCGACACATTCTGTAGGGGCAAGGCAATGCCTTGCTTGCCCTTATGCAACGATTCATCTGTAGCGATTGTTGTTTAAATCGGTATTAAGACACACCGTTACAGTCAAAGCCTCGATCAATAGGATTTTGCCCTCTGCCTCCTGCCCTCTGCCTTCTAAACAGACAAAGCAAAAGCCCCAGACAATTTGCCTGAGGCTCTTACGTGACATCGTGAATCGTTATGCCGCCCGTTTCGGCGAGGTGGCTGGTGCTGTTGGCACCGTCTTGGCTCGTTTCTTCTCTTCTAACCGTCGAGATTGTTCCAACTGTTGAAGAGCAGACAGCATTTCCGCTTTTTTGAGATGCTTGTTCTTCCCGTGAGCATTACGCCATTTAATACCAGCTTCCTGGCACTGCTGCCGCAATTGTTCAACTGGGGAGAGCTTGCGCTTGGTGGACGAACCTGGTTCAGGTACCGTTACTTGATGTTGACTCGCTTGAGCCGCTTGATAGGTTCGCCAACCGGGAACTTGACTCATGCGACGATGCGTGTGGACTGCAAAGGCGCTAGCAAGGTAACCAATACTGAAAACTTCGACGGCAAGGGATGCCTGCGAGAAAAAGTATGACATTGGTAAAAACTCCTGAAGACATTAGGATGTGTCCCACCGTTCCCAGCGTGGTGAGGGGATGTAGCGCGTGCTGGGAGATAACACCGATCGTGCGTATCGCATTGGCCTTGAAAAGAATCGGGTTACGCGCATTGTAATGGAAGATCGTGGAATGATCGCGATCGCCTTTAAAGAAATCTTTAGATGCGGTCAAAGACTCGTGACATTACAGCGATCGAGTGACGGGTGTCGGGTGAAGATGGCTGTCGGCCTTTTATGAGCAGTAGCCCATCTTAAATCTAAAGAGTAGGGACGTTACATGTAACGTCCCTACAGAAAGAATTGCACCTTATTAAATCTGCATTCCTTAGTGGCTAGCCTGGGCAACTGCTTCGGCTTTGGGTGAAGAGAGGTCTTGAAAAATAATTCGGTCAGCCACTTGCTCTTGAGGTGGTTTGTTGGCAATTTTGGCTTGCCGATCGTTCTGCGGTTGATCGTGTTCCTGCTGCTGTGCGATTTGCTGCTGTTGATAGTGGTCTAATGCACGGGCGATCGCGGTTAGTCGTCGATTTTGGTCATGGCTAATCCCATCTTCTGTATTACCCAGTCCAGGGGCTTCCCAACGATTCCGGCGCGGGTTCCAGTAGGACTGTGTACGCGCCCAAAGTACCGCTTCTGAACCTGAAAGGCCGCGATCGCGCGCTTGCTTGAGCCACTCAATATATCCAGGTGTATCCAACGCGGCCAGTGGTGCCTGATTTGCCAGGTCAATGGCATTCAGTTCCTCCTCCAGAGAAAGCGTCAGGCGATGGGATGCCGCTCGTTGCCGAAGGGTGTCTGCCTGTGTCTGCAAACGCCGTAACTGCTTCTCGTCAGCCTCTTCAGGAGATTGAGCCGCGTGTTGATATGAAAAACTGCCCAGATTCCAAACGCCATTGCCCGGATCGGAGTGTCCGTAATAAGCACGGGTTTTACTGCCATCGGCGGTGCGAGTGCCTTCTGCATGACCGACTGTACGCGCCACTAAGGAATTTGAGCCACCGACAAACAGGTCTGATGCAGCCACTGTAGGAGCGGTTGCTTTGACGACTGGTGCTGGGTTTGAGGCTATGGTTGTTGCTTGCTTCTCCGGCACCGCAAAAGATAGCGCGATCGTGTCCTGCTTGCGATCGTCATCCTTGTTCGCCCCATCCTTGTTCGCCTCAGAAGGACTGGCGATCGTTGGCGTTGCGGCGGCTGGTTCAGAGTGACTCTGCTCGGTCTGAGCCACCGTGAAATCGAGGTTAATCGAGCCCTGAGCGTGTGCTGGCAGCATCCACGCCATCAGGATCAGCAACACCACAAAGGAACTCCTGAACCCAGGTTGCAATGGGATGGAAAGCCTATTTAAGACGTGTACGCAAAGCTTTAATGAGCGGCGATCGTGGGGCATATTCAGAGTGTTCCAGAAACACCAGGACTCGCGAAGGATGAACCGAGGAAGGCGGCACTGTTGAAAATTTAGTACAAATGTATTGCTTTGGCAAGATGCTGCGATCGATCAGAGCAATTAGCGTTAGCCACTTGAAGGCATCTTTAGCGCAATGAGCTTCTAGAAAGATCAACAGCCAGGTTGCACTCGCGTTACGCTTTCTACCAGATGTTTTTCGATCGCGCTGTTAGAATGCCAAGCCTATTGCCCTGGATACCGCAGCCAACGGATGATGGCTCCTTTACCTTTTTTTCCGAAGAGTTTGGCGAGGCGTTTCACAGTCGTCAGGGGGCGAAGGCAGAAGCATTTCAGAAATTTGCTCAGGCAACAGAGTTAGCGCAAAAAGCGCAGAAAAACCATGTGCGGCTACTGGATGTTTGTTACGGCCTGGGCTACAACACTGCCGCTGCTCTGGAAACGATTTGGGCTGTGAATCCCACCTGTCATGTAGCGCTCTACGGTTTGGAGTTGGATGCAACCGTGCCACAGGCTGCAATCGCCCCTCCCCTTCTCGCTAGCTGGTCACCCACGGTACAAACGGTTTTGCAGCAAATAGCACAAACCCATACCTGCATCACACCGCGCCTGACAGCGACTCTTCTCGTTGGAGATGCACGCCAAACCATTCAAACTCTTTGCCAGCAAGTATTTCAGGCCGATGCTATTTTCTTTGACCCGTTTTCACCGCGCCGCTGTCCGCAGTTGTGGACGATCGAGTTTTTTGCACTCGTCGCACGCTGTTTGGCCCCCGATGGCAGGCTAGCTACGTATTCCCGCGCCGCCGCAGTACGATCGGCCATGCAAGCCGCAGGACTAGCGATCGGCACCATTCCACTCAGCGCAACCCATCTCCCTCATGAGTGGTCGCAGGGCACGATCGGCAGCTTTGATCAGCAAACGCTGCCAACCCTTGCACCGATGGAACAGGAACATCTGCAAACGCGTGCAGCCATTCCCTACCGCGACCCCACTTTGAGCGACCCAGCGGACGTGATTCTGGAGCGTCATCAGCAAGAGCAGGCGCTATCCCAACTGGAATCGACCTCAAACTGGCGACGACGGTGGCAGATTCAATAGAAGTGGTCAACGATTGGCGATCGGACTAAGAGTTTTGAGTTTTGAGTTTTGAGTTTTGAGTTTGAAGAGAAGTCTACGGCTGAATGTGAGTTGAATCTCCGTATCTCCCCTGCCCCCCTGCCCCCCTGCTCCCCCTACTCCCTGCCCCCTATAACGTCAACGACTGTGCATTCGTATCAATCAACTTCGCCAGATCCTTCAAGAAGGCAGCGGCATGAGCACCATAGGCGACGCGATGATCACAGGTCAGGTTCACCTGCATCTGCCGTTTCACGCCCAGCATTCCATCATCAGTGGCTACAACGGTCGGAATGGACGCGCCGACTGCCAGAATCGCACCCGTGCCAGGAGGCAGAATCGCATCGAAGCGATCGACCCCAAACATCCCCAAATTGGAAATGGTAAAGGTGCCAGAGTTATATTCCACAGGTTGAAGCTGCTTTGCTCTAGCGCGATCGACCAGATCCTTCCAGATGCGTGATAGGGTGTAGAGATCCGCCTGATCCGCGTTTTGCAGTACAGGGGTAATTAAGCCGCCATCTTCCATTGCCACGGCCACCGCGACATTAATTGCCGATGGGTAGGAAATGCTCTGATTGACGTAGCTAGCATTCAGCAGCGGGTGCTTTTGCAGCGTGACCGCAACAGCTTTTGCCAACAGCGCCGTCATGGTCACGCCTTTAGACTTGACTTGCTTGTAAAGCTTATCCAGATTGTCGGTCGTGATGGTGTAGCCAACGTGATAGGTTGGCACCTCCAGACTGGCAACCATGTTCCGCACAACAGCGTTTTGCAAGGTTGTGAGCGGCACTTGCTGTCCTGCAACGGCTGGAGCTACCGGAGCCGCTGCGGCTACTTTTGGCACAGGTGGGGTAACAGAGGGTGGGGGCGGTGGGGGCGATGTGGGGGCTTTCACCGCAGGCTTACCCACCGCTGCTTCCACATCCTCTGCCACAATCCGTCCGTGAGGGCCACTGCCTCTTAGAGTCGCCAGGTTAACTTTCAGTTCTTTTGCCAGTTTACGGGCACGAGGAGAAACAACGGTACGACCGTTTGAGGGGGTTGAGCCCCCATTTTGAGTGGCAGTGGGTGCAGCGACGGCAGCGACAGCTTCTTGCTTGGTATCTGCGATCGCGCCTGGAGTTTCGACAGGGGCAGCTTGCGCTTTACCAGAGGCTTGCTGCTGAGCCGTGGCGATTTCGGCCTCGGTTTCGGCAATCAGAGCGATCGCGTCGCCGACAGGTGCCGTTTCGCCTGCTGGAACGACGATCGCGCCAAGATAGCCCTCGTAGAAGGACTCCACATCCATATCCGCTTTATCAGACTCAACCACAACAACAGTTTCGCCCTTTTCAACCTTATCGCCAGGTTCTTTAACCCAGGACACAATTTTGCCCTCGGTCATGGTGGAGCTAAGCGCAGGCATGAAGACTTCGTAAATCATGGAGTGAGTTCCGATCTGAAATGTAAGTGAAAGCGTTTAAGAGCGGTCAGCGGCCAGCGGTCAGCTTCATTGCCGCACCTCTACTGACTAGTGATCACTACTTTGGCATAGTGTCAAAGGCACTGATCACTACTCTGACACAGCGGCAAAGACGCATGATGTGTCTGACTATGCATTCGTAATCATGTGCAAGCAGTTTACAGTTAACAAATTCAGGACTGACCCATGTTGACTATAACCGTTGCCTATAACCTCGGAGGTTTGAGCTGCTGCATCTGATCACTATGCTCGGTTTCTGGATAAAACCTCCGAGGTTTGCGGTTAGCGAATGATCAGACGGCACCTCGAATGGCTTCAACAATGCCGTCGCGGAGCAAAATTTCAACCTGCATTTTTTCAATCAGGTTTTCGCCCGTTTCTACGCGGAAAATGCTGTCTATTTGACCCTGCTGGACTTCTTGATCTAGCTCTAGCATCTGGACTTGCTGAAGCTGCTGCAAAATTTGATTTTTTTGCTCCAGAAATTCGCTTTTCTTCTCATTGACCTGAATCTGAATGCTGTCGATTTGTTGCAGTGTTTCAGGGCCAGGAGGTTTGAGGCTTTGCTTCTGAATTTCAGCAATCATACGCTGCCCCTGCATTTCAAGCTGTTGAAGCTGGTTGTCAAGCTGGTTGAGCTGGGCTTGTAGCTGTTGCTGTGCGTCTTCTTTCCAGCGAGCGGTCACGATCGCCTTCACATTAACCGTGCGCTTTAGCAGCAGATGAGATTGGGAAACATCCATAAACTTGGGTCAGGAAAAAGGTTGAGGAGTTAGAGTGCGTTCGTTGGCAAGAGCAGTGTAAGACAACCGTGCTGCACCCATACAGTACATTCCACACAGTGCATTGCACCAAACAAGTGCGCTGATGCCACCCATTCAGCCATCACTATTCATTCAAGACTAGGCTTATACCTGCCAAACTACCCAACGAACATCTCGTTAATCATACCCTGGTAGCGTTCCGTCACCACATTCCGCCGGATTTTTAGCGTTTGTGTCAGCAGGCCATTTTCAATTGAAAACGGTTCCAGAATGAGCCGAAACATGCCGATGCGATCATCTGCCCGATAGCCCGGACGATTCTGCACCTCGCGAGTGAGTTCTTGACGAATGAGATCTTGCACGGGTTTGCTGTCAAGGGTGAGGGAAGAAGAGTTTTGAGTTTTGAGTTTTGAGTTTTGAGTTGCTTCTGACTCCTGACTCCCGGCTCCTAACTCCTTTCCGCTGACCGCTGACCGCTGACCGCTGACCGCTTCCGGTAGCTCCAAAGCCTTATTCTGTGCCACCGCCCATTTCTGCAACGCTTCTAAATTCGGCACAATCAGCGCGCCCAGCACTTTCTGATCTTGCCCAACCAGCATGATCTGATCGATGTAGGAGCTACGGAGACAGGCATCTTCGATCGGTTGAGGTTCGATATTTTCGCCGCTGGTGAGGACGATCGTATCTTTTGCCCGCCCGGTAATAATCAGGTCATCATGCTCAGTCACCCAACCCAGATCGCCTGTATTAAACCAACCATCGGGGTCGATCGCCTTTGCCGTTGCTTCAGGGTTTTTGTAATATCCCTGCATCACCTGCGGGCCGCGAATCAGCACCAGACCTTGCTTGTAGAGGGGTACTGGCTGGCGTGTTTCAGGCTCAACAATGCGCGTTGCGGTATCGGGTAGGGGTTGCCCATCGCCACCACGAATGTTGCGCCAGGTGCGACGGACGTGGGTAATGGGAGCGGTTTCGGTCAAGCCATAGCCACCCAAAATTTCAATACCCACCACTTCAAAAAAGTCTTCTAGGTGTTCGGCGATCGAACCACCGCCACTAACCAGAAACTTGACTTCACCACCAATCCCCTCACGGACTTGACGGTAAACCAGGCGATCGCCCAATTGATGGGGAGCCCACAGGACGGCTGCTTGAATTGCTGCTGCGAGTCGTTGGGCGATCGACGGCTTGAGATTTTCCAGGCTCACGCCGTGCAGAATCCGCCAAGCCGCAACGTAACGATGGCTCAGGTTAAAAAAGAGCTTTACCAAGCGCTGCTTTTGGGGGGGCTGATCCCGAAACTGCTTTTGTACCCCTTCGTAGATGGATTCCCACAGGCGCGGCACTGCCACCATGTAATTGGGCTTAAATTCCTTTAAGTCCTTTTTGACATAGCGGATGTTAGTATACGCCTGAGTGCAACCGTAAGCGAAGGTAAAGTACTCAAAGGAGCGTTCGTAGCAATGCCAAATCGGTAGAATGCTCAACACCCGTCCAAGCTGCGGATTCACGACCGCAGAAGCACCACTAATCTGAGACAGCAGATTGCTGTGGCTCAGCATCACCCCTTTGGGCATACCAGACGTGCCAGAGGTATACATCAGCGTTGCCAGCGCATTGCGCTCTAGCTGCACAGGCTGAAGCGGTTGCCCCGCGCCTAAAGCCATCAACTGCGAAAAGTTCAAAATTTTCAGGGTGCCGATTGATGGTGGCGTTTCGTCCGTTAGCAGCACAATGAACCGAAGTGGTAGCGCTTCCAGACCTTGCGCAAGCTTCTTCAACGTTGCCTGGTCTTGCACCACTAACGCCGTACTGTCGCTGTTCGCCAGAATAAACAGCAACTCTTCCCAATCGGCCTGAGAACCACGCACCGCATTAACCGCTCCTGCACCCATGATGCCTTGATCAGCCACAATCCAGCGCGGGTTGTTATCCGAAAACAGCGCGATGTGATCACCTTTCTGCACACCCAAGGCTTGCAACCCTGCCGCAAACTGCTGCATCTGCTGATAAAGTTCAGCATAGGTTAGCTTCACGACGGGCTGGGCGTGTGGGTCACACACTGCTGTCTGCTGGCTAAAGCGCTGTACCGCGATCGCCCACATCTCCGGCAGCGAATTTGCCTGACTGTAATCCAGTCGATTCAGGGCCTGACGCTCCTGGGCAGTCGTAGAAGCTGTGTGGGAACGATTCATCGCGTAACTCCTAAAGCTTTGACATCATCTTATGACCTGATCGGCCGATCGACGACTGAGGTTATACCGTTTCTTGGAATGTCATCTTCTTAAAATGTCATGGCTGGTGATTGCTCACTCCAGCATCCTAAGGCCACACATTTGCCAGCATCTACTCATAGCCTGGTGCAAACACACAAACTGGTCGATCGCGCCATCAAGCTGCCACGAGTAGAAGGTAAGATTAAACCAGCTTACAGCAAGGCTTTCAGGAGGCAGGAGGTAGAAGGTAAAAGGTAGAAACAACTCAAAACTCAAAACTTCTCTTCCCCGCTCATGCATCAACATTCCGCCAACTGCCATCATGCCGCGATCGACCCACAGACCAAGCAAACGCAGCTAACGATCGCCGTTCTGTTAATTGGTAGTTTTGCCGCTGCCGAACTGATGGTCGGTGTGACCAGCGGCAGTTTAGCGCTTGTGGCAGAAGCAGGGCACATGGCATCAGATAGTCTGGCGTTGGTGCTGGCACTCGTTGCGACCCGTCTCGCACAGTCGACACAACCTAGTTTGCTCAGCGATTCACTCGGCAGCATCACAGCAGACTCACCATCAGAGGCACAACCACAAACCGCCTGGGAAACTTGGGCTGCATTAGTCAACGGGCTAGGACTCATTGCGATCGCCCTGTGGATTGGTTGGGAAGCGCTACAACGTCTGCAAAGCCCTCCGGACGAGATCGCTAGCCTGCCCATGCTCATTACAGCAAGCGTTGGTCTAATTGTGAACAGTATCAACATCGCTCTTCTGCATCGCGGCAGTCAGTATGATCTCAACCTGCGAGGAGCCTTTCTGCACGTGCTGGCCGATGCCATGAGCTGCATTGGGGTTATTGTTGCTGCGATCGCCGTCGCCCTGCTGCACTGGTTCTGGGCAGATGGAGCAATCAGCTTAGCGATCGCTGCCATGATTCTGTTCGGCGCGGTGCCGCTGGTCGTGAGAAGTGCATACAGCTTAAGCAAGGAGGTAGAAGCCAGGGAGCAAGAAGCTGAATAAAGCGTCGAGAGTCAAGCTTAAATCAGCACTTCCAACAGAAAGACGCCGAAGCGTTCTCAGCACTCGACGCTCAACACTTAAAACGGTTCCTCTCATCCCAATCTCCTCAAGACCGTATAAAACTTTAGACATTAGGGCACTCTATGAGAAGGAGTGTTTACAATTGAACTGTCTGTATAGCGTGTACTGGATGACCACTTTGTATTGATCTTTTGACCTTTGAGGTTTTTTTGCTTTAAAGGAGGCAAAAGCGGTCTTTTGCGATCGAACACGCTCAACGCTTCATTTACAGACTGTTTAATCCCTTCATAAACGCCATGCACCTACGATGACTGCTCTCACATAGCCTGTACGCTGCTTGCCAGTCGAAACTTCATGGAAAACGACTTACTGACATCAGAACTGAGAGGACAGCGCACACTCGCCACAGTAGTGTTTACCGATTGTGTTGGGTTTAGTGCCAGGATGTCTGTCGATGAAGACCATACCCTTGACTTAATTCGCCGCGATCTCAAGTACATGAAGCAGTTGTGCAGCCAGTACGAAGGACGCGTCTTAAAATCCACTGGTGATGGCTTGCTCATGTGCTTTATCAGCGCGGTCAAAGCCGTCGAGTGTGCAATGGAGATTCAAAAAAATCTGACCGAAAAAGTCGCTCAACTTGCGCCTGAAGATGCACTTGAACATCGCATTGGCATTCATTTGGCAGACATGTTCATTACAGAAACCGACGTAATGGGCAATGGCGTAAACATCGCGGCACGTCTACAAACGGAAGCAGAACCAGGCGGCATCTGCATTTCTCAAACCGTCTTTGATGTGATCAAAGCCAGCCTACACGTCGAAAGCGACTACCTTGGCCCACGCGAACTCAAAAACATTCGTGAAGTCGTGCCGGTCTATCGGATTCTGATGTCGCCAGAATCCAAGGTGCTAAATCCACACCTCGTTGCGATTCGCAATCTGGAGCAAAGCCGCAACCTGCTTCGCGTTAAAAAGCTTTTATTCTACGCTTGTAAAAACAGTTGGGAGAGCGATCACAACAAGCTGAATTTGCTGAATCTTGCGGATCAGATTCAAGAAGTGATGCTGCTGGCACCGACACCAGAGCGCCTTAGATTTTTTTTGGATGCCGCTGTTAGAACCCTCAGCAAGCCCGCCGAATACTCTCTAATTGCAAACATCATTGTCAAAGAAGTCAGCCGCCTGTACCCAACTGCAGTCGATCGCGATGAGGATCCCACCTGCTACAACCTGACACCAGAGAATCTGTCATCGCCTCAGTCGATCAATGCCCTTTACGAAAAGCTTGCCGCCGAACTCGAAGCCACTGGCAACGGTACCCGCATTAAGAAACTTGCTTTTTATGTCTGTAAACGGCGCTGGGAGAATGATCAGAGTCAGTTAGATGGGGTTCGTCTGCAAGACTTGATTGCAGAGCTGCATCAATCCATGCCAACGCTGGAACGGCTCACGATCGCGATCGATAGCTTCGTTCAAACGCTCAGCAAGCAAGCCGAATACTCACTCATCGCCAATGCTATTACCAGTAAACTCAAGCGGCTTTATGACGCATCGACACCAGAGTCTGCAACAGCTCAGCCTCAACCACCACAAGCGTTAGCACCGTTAGATGCCTCACCCCCTTCCACAGAGCCGACCACGCTGTATGCGGCGATCGCCCATAGCCTGGAGCCAGAGCCAAATCTCCTGCGGATTAAAAAATTGTTGCTTTACGTCTGCTGCCGCCAATGGGAAACCGACACCAGCAAGTTGGAACAGTTGCCTCTAGAAAGCCTGCTGCAAAACGTGCATCAAATGACGCGCACCGTCGAGCAACTCGAAACGGCTATGCAAGCTGTGGTCAAAACGCTGAACAAGCAGGATGAATACCGCGCGATCGCCCAGATAATCGTTGCCAAGCTGGAGCCGCTCTACCCTAGCTATCAGACTGCACCAGAGCCACCACCCAACGACGTAGCAGAGACCGCTTTTGAGGTTGCAGCAGTAGAACAGCCGATGGTAGTAGAAGCCAGCGATCGAGTGATTGCCATTTCATCTCCCTCTCCATCCCAAAACGCTTCCCTGAACTTGTTCGATTTTCGGCTCGGCATTATGAAGTATGCCAACCCTCTACAAGCAAAAATTTTGCTCTTCTCCGCACTACACGAACCGTTTGATTTCACCCATCAAGCCTGGAGCACCCTGAAACAGCATGACTTGGATAGCTTGTTGAGCCATGTCCTGAGCCTTTGCAAAACCTACACGGATCTAGAAGCTTGCCTTTTTGGCGCTGCACGCCGATTGCCAGAACCAGAAGCAATGGTGCAAACGGCCGAAGCGGTGATCAAATGCCTCCGTACCTACTACCTGTACAGCAGCACGCGGCAATTGGAGGCTCTTACCGACCCGACCCAACTCAAACTTGATGACTTTGAGGAGACGACCTTAGAATTTGCCAGCATTGCGGATGAAGAGGACTATACCTGCCAACTTTTGCCGCCAGCCTCTGAGCCAACTGGCATTTTTGATGGGTCTACACCAGAGGACCATGTACCCCTTCCAGCTACTTCGATCGTCGAAACTAACCGCACGATCGCACCCGCAACCAGTTTGCCCTCTGTCTCAACAGCCGTGGACTAAAAGTGGCTCAAGCTGCAAACCGTAAGTCGTAAAAACCAATGGGCACACTAGGCAGATAACCAGACCTTTCCTTCCGAACACTGCGCGCAGTCACGCCGTTCAAGCTGTTGGAGAACTAGACTGCTGGCACCATCAGCAAACACCTTAGAATCGCTGGAACGACACATACGATGGATGCGATCGAGCTACTGCAACGCTACAGAGCAGGCGAAACCGACTTTCGAGGTGCCAATCTCTGTGGCGTTGATCTAGGCGGAGCTGACCTGATTGGCGCAGACCTCACAGGTACTGATCTGCGTGGAGCAAATTTGGTTTTGGCTTACCTCAATCGCGTGAACCTGAGCAAGGCAAACTTGATCGGCACTCGTCTTAGCGGTGCCAATTTGAGTCAAGCTGACCTGATTAACGCCAAACTACGCGATGCCGACCTCCACGGTGCGATCCTCTACGGTGCGGATTTGCGGGGGGCCGATATTACCCTGGCAACCCTTCTTGATGCCAACCTGATTAGTGCAGATCTGCGCAGCGTGAACTTAGGCAGCGCAAATCTCCGGGGAGCCTGTTTGCGGGGTGCCAACCTGCGGTACGAGAAACGCTGCTACGACGGTGCTAACTTGCGTGGGGTTGATTTACGCCATGCCGACCTGCGAGGTGCCAATCTCAATGGTGCAGACCTGACCAAAGCCGATTTGCGCCGTGCCAACTTGACTGAAACCAGTCTGCGAGAAGCCAACCTTACGGAAGCCAATCTGATCGGAGCCACGCTACAAAGTAGCTTCCTGACCGATGCTGTTCTCGTTGACGCAGATCTCAGTCAAGCCAATCTGACGAACGCCAAGTTGGAACGCGCCAACCTTACCGACGCAACCTTAAAAAACGTCAATCTGACGGAAGCCAACCTGACCCAAGCTACGTTAAGTAAAGTCAATTTTGCTTACGCAATCATGCGACGAGCTCGGTTTAATCGAGCAGACTTGAGTCGAACAACCTTGCATCATGCTGACTTGACCGAGGCAACCCTCATTGAAGCCTATCTTGGACGTGCTGACTTGCGCGATGCAAACCTGACTGATGCAAATCTGGCAAAAGCGGAACTAAGTAGCGCTAATTTAATTGGAACTAACCTTCAAGGCGCAACATTACCCGATGGGTCAACGCACGAATGATTGCCCGTTATCCTCTGCTCTCCGTATTCTTTCCTGCCCGTAAAACCGATGAGGCAGAAAGTTCAGTAATCTCTCCTGCTCCTAGACGTTCATCCCTTCAAATGTTAGGGAACGATGGGTATAGTTGAAAGCCACTCCTCAAAGGCCCTGAGGTTCGACTGAGGTTTGGCAAGAGTTCTACGGTGACACACGGGGGACAAAGGCTCGGAATGATACACCCTGATAATCGGTTGTTTTGTCGCCTTGACGGTGAAACTGTTGCAGCACGAGAGCAGCGGCGCATGTTGGCGATCGCAGAACTGGGACTACTCGATCTGGGGCAAGTTGCTGTCTTTGATGAAGCAACTCAGGTAGCTGCACACTTCTTAAACACGCCTGTTTCTGTCCTGAGCTTAATGGATCAGCACAGCCAACACTTCAAGTCCTCTACAGGACTGTCCCGGCTAGGGCTAATGAACGAGCTGGCAACATCGCGTCAATTACCGCGCAGTGAATCGTTTTGTACGCATGTGGTGGATAGCCATCAAGTGTTGGCGATCGAAGACACGTTTACCCATCCGGCCTTTGCAAACAGCCTGTTAACCCAGCAGTACGGCGTCCGGGCGTATCTCAGCGTGCCTCTAACAACGTCCGTGGGGTTCTGTATTGGTACATTGGCGGTGATGGACTTGAGACCCCACCTCTTTACTCACAAAGACATTGAGTTTCTAGAGCTGACTGCTCGCTGGAGCATGAGCGAATTTGAACGCCAGCAAACCCTAAAACAGCAGGCAATCTTGCCAACGCTGGACAAGAGTAGCGTGCGCAAAAGCGTTGCCAAAGTGGCTGATATAAAAGTCTCTGACCATACCGCGACAACGGACCTTGCCAGCACCACGATCGCCAGCCAACTAAAAGTGGAGTTACTAAGCCAATTGACACAAGAGTTGTGCACACCCCTCACTTCAGTCATGGGGATGGCTAGCGTACTCACCCGCGAAATCTACGGCCCGCTCACCAGCAAGCAAAAGGAATATCTAGGGATTATCCACCATAGTGGACAATACTTGCTATCGCTGGTCAATGAGATCTTAGAACTCTCAAACCTCAAAGACAGCAGCCAGTTGCAGCTTGTCTCCGTCGATATTGAAATGTTGTGTCAGCAAGCAATTAACACCCTGACTCAAGCAGCCCATCGCCGCGAACAACAAATTTCCCTATCTGTAGAACCGGGGCGACGAATCTGGCTCTTAGACAAGGACAAAGTCCGGCAAATGCTCTACCATCTGGTGTTTAGCGTAATTCACGCCTCCAATGCTGGTAGCATTATTCGCATTCATGTGTCTCATCGCAACAACAATCTCATTCTGTCCGTATGGGTGTCGCATCCCTGGCTTGGAGAAGGTCTCCCCTATCCAGAGGTCAATGCTCAGGCTGCGGCACTTCCCTTGCCATTACCGATCGCATACAGCACCGACTTAGACAGGCCGACAGGTTACCACTCGTCTCATTCAGCACTCAATGATGAGGTATCTCTGAGAAGCACCGCAGCGAAAACGGCAACTGCCACCGAGCGCCTTAATGTGGTGTTAGAAGAGGCAAAGACCCCGTCCAACCGAAATCTTGGCTTACTGCTCAGCCGCCATCTAGCTGAAATGCACAATGGTCAAATTACAATTCAGAACACCTCTGAAACTGGCTATCGCTATGTCATCAGCTTGCCTCAAAAGACTGATCAGCCTGACACAATAAACGGGTTTACCCCCTGATCTCAATACCCCTAGATGATCCGGCACAGTGCAACTGCTATTTGGCCTCACGGCTACTTCACTGCGGTTGCCTTTTATACAAGTCAGAAGTGATTCAATCAGGCGAACCACCAAGCTACGTAAGCATCGCAATCAAGCCATGCAAAGACGCTAGCTTTAGCATCCAGCCCAACGTCGCTGGAGCGTGCAGTGGGATAACCTCTTCAGAACCCAAAAGCGTTGTGGTTAAGGGGGCTTTCACCCCTTCTGTCGTGCTAAACAGGTTGGAGCCGCAGCTCTTCATTTTTTTGAACTGATGCGCCACATGGCTTCTAGCATGGCAATCTGTCGTTTCAGCAGACGCGATCGCTGGCACGCACGATACCGCTTGTAGCCCAGCGCTAATAGAGACACACTAAGCGCTACAGCAACAATCACGCTCCCAAGCATCGCATCGTTGGGGATGCTATTTGCTGAAGGGGCGGCCTGATTTGGCAAGCTGGCGGGTACAGATGATGTGGCGCTTGGAGCTGAAGAAGAGGAGTTTGGCATGAAAGATCCATTGGATGAGGGGCAAGCATCACAGCATTCATCAACCAATGCAACGTGTGGCTGGGCTGATGAAACACTTGTCTACTTTTCCACACCAGCGCACTGCAATTCCGCAACGAATATTAGGTTTGCCGAGAAATTCACAACATTCGCCCAAAAATTTACCCAAGGTTGACAGAGCTGTTCTGATTTAGTACAATTGAACTATAACCTCATTACTCCTTTACAGGTTTAAGCTCCCACCGACCTCCGGGGGCTTATTTTTTTATCTCATCGTAGGTTGCTCTCAAGACGTGATTAGCTGAGGGTCATGGTGATAATTACACCCATCAGGTAATGCCAATTTGAATTGAAAATGCGACACATCCTGTAGGGGCAAGGCAATGCCTTGCCCCTACCCACCGATTGATCTGTAGCCGTCATTCTTTAAATCGATATAAGCCTTTTTCTAGTGGTGACGTCAGTGGTTGAGTTGGGGATTGAAGTTGGTAGTTAGAGTTGGGCTAAGCAAAGCTACAGTCTCCAAAAGCTGCTTGTCTCATGAACTGTCCTATGTGCTCAGTTAGTAGCCTGCTGTTGGGTGAACCCTAATGAAAGACTGTGTAAACCTTGCGCCCATACTCACAGAAGGCGCTCACAGCAAAAGGGCATCACAGCAAGAGGGCCAATTAGGAGGGCGGCTACGTTGCTGCAAGTCGCTAAAGTTTAAGCTTGAGGTTAAAGCATTGGCAACTTCGGTTAAACTGGCAACGCTTGTAGCTGATGATACGGCTTTCTCTACTACCCATTCACCGCTTATTTCCCCACTAGCGCTATGTCAATCAAAAACCTTGTTTCTCTCGGTTTGCTAGTCTTCTTGCCGATTTCCATTGTGGCAGAGTCTCTAGAGTGGGATGCTTTAGTGGTTTTTATTACGTCTGCTATCGCGATTGTGCCACTAGCCATTTGGCTGAGCACCGCAACTGAGGAAGTTGCCGTAGCAACGGGGCCATCAATTGGCGGGCTGCTGAATGCCGTTTTTGGCAATGCCACCGAGTTAATTATTGCGCTATCCGCTTTAAAGGCAGGCTTGGTTGACATCGTTAAAGCCAGCATTACAGGGACGATTATCAGCAATTTGTTGTTGGTTATGGGGCTATCCATGTTTCTGGGTGGTTTGCGCTATAAGGAGCAAGAATTTCAGCCGATCGTGGCGCGGGTGAATGGTTCGACGATGACGCTTGCAGTGACGGCAATTGTGCTCCCGGCGATGGTCATTTCAACCTCAAATGTCGTGGAGCAGGTGACTGTGAATCGCCTTTCAATCACAGTGGCGATCGTGCTGATTGTGGTCTATGCACTCACGCTGTTATTTTCCTTAAAGACTCACAGCTATCTCTACGATGTAGGAGTCGTCGAGCTAGAAGCCGAACAAGGAGATGATGCCAGTGCCCCTGCAACCTTGCATCACCACAAACCCAACTTACCGCTTTGGATCGGAGTGCTGCTGGTAGCGACGATCGCCGTCGCGTTTGAATCTGAGATTTTTGTTGGCGCAGTGGAAGAAGCGACAAAAGGGTTAGGGCTAACACCACTGTTCACAGGCGTGATCCTGCTGCCGTTAGTCGGTGGAGCCGCAGAGTATGTTACAGCGGTGCGCGTTGCGATCAAAAATAATATGGATCTCTCCGTATCTGTGGCAATGGGATCAAGTTTGCTGGTGGCACTACTCGTTGCGCCCATTCTGGTGTTAGTGGGTCAGGCGATCGAGCAACCAATGGATTTAAGCTTCAACCTATTTGAAGTTGTTGCCATCATTATCGCAGTCGCACTGGCAAACCTTATCAGTCTCGACGGGCGCTCCAACTGGCTTGAGGGCGTGCTGCTGCTGGCAACCTACGCCGTTTTAGGAGCTGCTTTCTACTTCCATCCAGCGTAGGAAGAAGCAGGGCAGCGTTAGTGAAACCCAACCAAAGCAAGTTCGGCGTTGGTTTCCACCCCGTTCGACTAAACCGACCGCAAACGATCTGTCAGCCCAGCAGGCTCTCTACCTTTTACCTTTTGCTTTTTTGATCCAAAAGCCTAAAACGCTTGCAGCAACGATCGCGCCGCCGATCTCAGATGGTTCAGGGACAGCCGCGACACCTGTACTGGGGGGAGGTGGTGCAGGTATATCAGCTGCGTTGATGTACGAAACAGTCCCAACTTGTAACCCATTCTCGCTAGCGGAACTACCGATTGCACCAGCGTAAAATGCATCTTTGTAGATACGAAAACCGAGCGCATTTTGGGGTGGTTGGAATAGGGACGGTACGACAAGAAAATCTAGCCCAGTCAATTTACCATTTGTAAAAAGAGCAGCTGGATAGTCAGGCTCATATACCTTGTCACCATAATTCAAATCGTTTTTTTCGGTATAGATATTGTTTAGAAAGTTGAATGTAAGAGTCAAATCTCCTCTTGAAGCAGAGGCATATTGTTCGCTGCTAGTTTCTATTACTCCAATGGAGCTGTAAGGTGTTAAGACATCGGTGTCATAGGTGAAACTACCTTGCTCAGTCATACCGCTGAGCAAACCCTGTACTTCGTAGGCATTGCTAGTAATTTGAACAGTAA
Source organism: Stenomitos rutilans HA7619-LM2 (assembly GCA_019358945.1). GTDB lineage: Bacteria > Cyanobacteriota > Cyanobacteriia > Leptolyngbyales > Leptolyngbyaceae > Stenomitos > Stenomitos rutilans. Next base: position 34,575 of record JAHHIE010000066.1, read on the forward strand.
AGTTATAAGTGACTCCAAAGGCGTAAGCGGGTTTGTCTCCTGTTAAAAGTCCAACAGTGATCAGGCCTGCGATCGCTGCCCAGCGTAATGTGGCTGTCTTGTTAGGTGTAGGCTTTCGTAGAATAGGCATGGCTAATCAGATGCTTTGATGCGAAAGGCTTGACACAATCACAATGCTTGTTGAAAGGAGAGCAATTACCCAGCAGTACTTGTTCTCTTAAAACTTGCGACGATATACACCTACACGCGTAAGAAGAGTTGCTTTTTGGTGACTTAATCAGTACTGCATTCAAATTGAAAAATGAGAACCATTCTTAAAGACACTTACAGTGCTCAGGGATTTAAAGATAATCTGTAGAATTACTGGCTGAAGGTCTACTGCAACAGCAAGTACACGCCACATTTGTAAACTAACTAATTCTTAATCGCGTTGCCTAGTGCGATTACGGAGACTTTATTAAGCGCGTCTCTGCCAAAAGCAAACACTTGCCTGACAAACGCTTGAACGACATGGATTTACGAGAGCTTGTTAGTTCCCTGCCTTGAATTTGCGTGCGAATGCCTTATAAAGACTGCATAAAGTAAGCAGGATTGGGAAACTTATAGCAATCACAAGCTTGCAGCACTAGATGACTAACCCTCATCTCCTCGAACTTTCTTCCGTAGAGACACGGGGAACCAAACAAACGTTTTCTCTCACTTGAGGGAAGCAGCTTAAAGCGTATGGCAGGCAATAGACGGGGAAGGAAGCTGATTGGCTAACAAAACGCCTGAAACTCTTTGAATCTCGTAAGTTGGGCAAAGCCGTTCCGACATGCCAGAAAAGCGTTAGCCTAATCCAGCCAATCTTGATTGGCGTTGGGGTTCATGCCGTTCAACCCAACCGACAACAAAAGACCTCTCATACCAATTTGAATTGAAAATGCGACACATCCTGTAGGGGCAAGGCATTGCCTTGCCCCTACCCACCGATTGATCTGTAGCCGTCATTCTTTAAATCGGTATCAGACACACAAGTTTAAGCGCTCAGTCGCATTACAGCACGACGGCCTGTAATGCGACTGAGCAGTGCTTTAAAGCTTCTTTGCTCGTGGCTTATCCGCGCTGAACGGCAACGCGATCGCACCAAGTTCACTTAAGGGACTCAAGACAGCTTGCAGTCCCTTAAGTGGATGAACGACTCGTTGACGCTTCCATGTAGCCACTCCCTACCTATCCTTTTGATCTGGGCCAACCAATAGCTCAATGACGATCGCCATAAATTGATCAATATCTGTCGGTTTTATCAGTGTGCGCTGAAACCCTGCTGACAAAGTTTTTAGACGCGACTGCTCATCGGCAAAACCTGTAATCGCTATAGCCGGGATCTGGGCAGTCGCTTCTGCTGCCAACGCCCTCACCTGACGAAGCAGTGTGTAGCCATCAATACCTGGAAGCCCAATGTCACTGATAAGCAGGTCAAACGGTTCGCTTACTATCACTATCAACGCTGCCTGGGCCGAAGCCACTTCACATACCATTGCACCCATTTCAGTAAGGATGAAGTTCAACAGCGCTCCTGTGTCGGGATCATCCTCTACAACCAGCACCCGTAGACCATCTAGGATCGGTAAAACAATTGGTGCCCCGTATTCTCCACAATTGGTTGAGTTCACTCTAGATAGCAACCCTCTTGTGTTGTGAAACTTTCTGTCTCGTCAGATTTGATGAGCTGAGCGTAGAGGTGAGGCCAGACTGAATAAAGCAATTAACTTTAGCCACAAGAAAAAGTCCAGCGAAAGCTCAAGATTGTGAACGAAATAAAGCCGTAACTTCTAAGGGTAGGCTTAGCAGCATAGTCTGCCTTTACCCTGCTCTATCTAAGGGATCATGTAGTTGCTGATAAAAGGCATGATCATTGCTACACATAGCAACTTTGATTAAATCCCTTCTTTAATAGAAGCTCCAGCTTCAATGAATCCTACTCAGAATTACAACATTTTGATTGTCGACGACATTGCCGACAATCTCGTTTTAATGAAACTTCTTTTAGAAATCGAAGGCTACCAGGTTGATGTAGCTAGTAGTGGCAGTACGGCGATCTCCAAAATTGAAGCCTCGCCACCAGATCTTGTGCTGTTGGATGTCATGATGCCTGACATGAGCGGTCTTGAAGTGACGCAGCGCTTGCGTGGCAGTAAAAGTTTTTCGTTGCTGCCGATCGTACTAATTACGGCTGATCGAGCGATCGACTTCGAGCAGGCGCGAGCAGCGGGAGCGAATGATTTAATTTGTAAGCCAGTTGATATGGATGAACTCCTTATCAGGATTGGCAACTTGTGTCAGTGACTTGACTTTCTGCTAACAAACATAACTATTTATGAGTTAGATTTCTGTACGGTTTTAGACGGTGGCCCCTGTGATTCTATTCTTTCGATGCGGTTTCTTCACTAGATGAGATGACCAATCAATTCTTGTGTGAGTGAAAAGGTATCTGACTGCATACAATCAGACACTAACAGCAGCCAGCAGGCTAGCCACTCTTCGGTTGTATGAAACCGATTGCAAACGCTTGTCTGTAGCACCTGAGTCAATAGTGCCTGGAAGTAGCGGAGCCGCACCTTTTGAAGGGCACCGCCGCGATCGAGCTCGCTTTGGATGGCTGACACTTTCACACGCCATCCCTCACCAGCAACTTGCACAAAAGCACGATGGGCTTTGGTCATACCGCTGATCAGAGCTGGCATGCCCGCCACCCCTTCCTGCCTGACTAAACCAGCTTCCATTGTTGAGCCATCTTCTAGAGTAGAAACTAACGAGATGATGGCATTGCGCGGAAAGTAATACCAAATTAAACAAGGCCTGCGACAGATAGGGCCTCGACGATAAAGCGAAAGCCAGTCACAGAAGCAACGATTTCAGCGGTTAAATCGGCAATCAGAGTGTCCACTTGCGTTTGCAGTTGAGTCA
>JAHHIE010000067.1 GCA_019358945.1 Stenomitos rutilans HA7619-LM2
CAAACGAGCCTTACATGAGTTGATGGATTGGATGGATACCTGCCAGATTCTTCCAATCCCAGACCTGAAAGCAGCTTGATGGGACTTGAATTTCTTCTCCTCCACCGTAGTAACAAAAGAGGGATTATGCAGGGCTTTACGAAGCAACGAAGCTACCCAATAAAACGCTGACGGGCAATACCAACGGGCTGATTCTAGAAATTTTGTATTACAAAGCTAGAGGCAATCAACCGTTAATTGGAGCCAGTTCCATCACCTTTGCTACAGCCCAGACTCCTGGTCCTACCGCAGATGAGGCATCATCGACCGTTGAAGCCGCCTCGCCTGGTTCAGACAGTACGCCTCAACCCACCATTGTTGCTGTTGATCCCATTCCCTCAGTTGGCGAACCACAGCCATCTACTTGCCCTGCTCTCAGTCAACCGCTTTCTGCAACGGAAACAACCTATGCTAAGGCGGCCTGGGGCTACTTTAAGGCAAATTTTCAGGCAAAAACAGGATTGGTTAGCGATCGCAGTGACTTGAAAGGCGCAACAGCCTGGGGCATGGGTGATTATTTAGCAGCGCTCCATGCGGCTCGATCGCTCAATCTAATTTCTGCCAATGAGTTTGATGAGCGAACCCGCCATCTACTGGGAGCCTTAAACAAATTGCCGCTGTTTGCAGGCGAATTACCTAATCGAGGGTACAACATTCAATCGCTGGAGCCGACTGACTACGGCAATAACGCGATGACGGATGGTACAGGTTGGTCAGCGCTGGACATTGGTCGCTTGCTGTCGGCGCTTTACAGTCTCAAGACCTGTCATCCCGAATATACGAACGCCGTAGATCAAACGGTGTTGGATTGGTCATATTTACGCATAGTCCGCGATGGTGCCCTTTCGAGCGCGATCGTCACCAAAGATGGCAAGGGGCGATCGCTCACACGGGTGTATGTGGAAAATCGACTGGGCTATGAGGAATATGCCGCTCGTGCGTTTCAACTTTGGGGCTTTGAAACTGACAAAGCGGCAGTAGGAGGATCGTATCAAACAGCCGCCGTTGAAGGCGTTGATGTGCCCATCCAACGATCGCGCCCCGGTGGAAATCCGACCATCAAACCGTATGTCGTCAGCGATCCATTTCTGCTCTACGGTCTAGAATTTGGTTTCGATCCACAAATGCGATCGCTGGTAGAACCGATCCTCAAAGCCCAGGCTGAACGCTACCGCAAAACGGGCATTTTTACCGCTGCTGCCACGACGCTCATCGATCGCAAACCCTATATCATTCACAGCACGGTCATCAGCCAAGGAGAACCCTGGGCAACTCTGAGTGGCGATGGTACGAACGCGGCTGACGATCGATTAGTCAGTACGGCTGTGGCGTTCGCCTACCATGCCCTTTTCCCCGACGATGGTTACGCCACTAGGCTTTGGCAGAAAACCACTGACCTGTACGATGCCACCAAAGGCTATCCAGAAGGCTTTTCCGAAAAAACGAGCAAACCTGCCACTGGCTTTGGCAGCAGCACCAATAGCCTGATTCTACAATCCCTGCTGTACTCAGCAACCAAGCAGCAACCGATCGTTCATGCCAGCAGCACCACAAATTCTCCCTGGTGGCAGGCCATTACCAGTGGTGATGTGGGTCGTGGGCTGCCTCGACTGGCTATTCAACGCGCGAAAGTAATCACCGATGCATCCGGCACCTACTGGGCTTCCGGCATTCCATCGGGAGACTCAACAGCCTCCCGATCACAGCCCCAAACCGCCCCTCCACCCCCCTCACTACCGTCTCCTTCCCCTTCTTCCCAATCAACTCAACCGCCGTTAACCAAACCCTCTGTTTCCCAATCTGCCAATATCCCTGTACTATCGACAACGCCCCCTCCCCCCCTGCCCCTAGCCATCCGCCCCACTTCCTCTGCTTCCTCCGCTCCCCCTGCTTCCCGTGCGCCTCTCACCCCTACCAACCAACTCGTCGCCAAACAAGCCTGGAAATACTTTGAGCGTAACTGGAACACTCAAACAGGCATGGTGAATGCCGTAGACCAGATGGCGTGGACAACGCTATGGGATCAGGGCAGCGCTCTACTGGGTATTCATGCCGCACGGCAACTGGGTTTGATCACGCCCGATCGCTTCAACCAGCGCATGACAACCCTACTCAACACGCTGGAAACGCTACCTATTCCCTCAACCAAACTACCCAACAAGGCGTATAGCACCAGCACGGCTCAAATGCGCCAATTGGACAACACGCCCGATCCAGGTGGTACAAGCGGTTGGTCAGCGTTGGATACAGCTCGCTTTTTGATGGGATTGCATGTGTTGAAAACACACTATCCAGAGTTGGGCGATCGCATTAACCATGTCGTCACTCGTTGGAATCTCTCGAAGCTGGTGAAAAATGGTTGGCTGCACGGCGGCATCTCAACCCCAAACCAGACAATTCAAGTCGTTCAAGAAGGTCGTCTGGGTTATGAACAGTATGCCGCTCAGGGTTTAAAACTATGGCAATTGGAAGCAACGAATGCACTCGATCGTCCGCCAGTGAAGACGGTTCAGGTCGATGGCATTCCCTTCCAAATCGATCAGCGCGATCTGAAAACATCCGGTGCAAGTAACTATCTCACCAGCGATCCCTATTTGCTGTGGGGTTTGGAACTCGGCTGGACAGATGCCGTTAAACCACAGGCACAAAATTTGTTTAAAGCTCAAGCCCAACGGTTTAAACGGACGGGTATTGTCACCGCTGTCAACGAAGATTCCCTCGATCGCCCCCCTTACTTCCTCTACTACAGCGTCTACGCCAATGGGCAACCCTGGCAAGCCATCAATGTCCGAGGGAAAGCGTTTCCATCCCTGCGCTTTCTAAGCACAAAAGCCGCCTTTGGTTGGAGTGCCTTAATGCCAAACGATGCCTACGCCCAAACCCTACAAACGGCCGTTCAATCCCTTGCAGACCCCAAGCGAGGGTACTTTTCCGGACGCTACGAGAATCTCCAGTTGGGCAACAATACCTCGATCGACATCAACACCAACGCCATCATTCTCGAAAGCCTGTTGTATCGTGCACGGGGCGATCAACCATTGGCGTTTTAGGTGAGAAGTCAGGAGTCAGAAGGCTAAAGGCTAAAGGCTAAATTCAAAACTCTTCATCCCGCATCCCTCTCTTACAACTCAAAACTTAAAACTCAAAACTCTCGACCTTTATCCTTCATCCCTCATCCCTCATCCCCCATGACCACCCTCCCCCTCTCCCCTTCCCCTACCTTCTCCGGCAATCAGCGATCTCGCCTCAAAAAACACACCCTTCTCTTTCGCTACCTGGCAGAAATCAACCTGATTTTAGGAGCCTGGTATTTGCAGTGGCGGATTGGGCATTCCATCAATTTCAGTGTCTGGTGGCTGGCTATTCCTCTCTTGCTGGCAGAAATTTACAGCTACCTGGGCGGCGTGATGTTTACGATCGGCCTCTGGCGACCGCTGGTACGACAGGTGAAATCGCTGGATCAACTTTCCCCACCGATCGCCCAGGCGAAGTATCCCAGTGTGGACATTTTTGTCACTTGCTATAACGAACCGCCCGACATGGTGGAGCAAACGACACGTGCTGCGCTAGCGATCGACTATCCCACGACCAAACTGAGGGTATACGTGCTGGATGATGGCAATTCGCCAGAAATGCGAACCATGACGCAGACATTGGGACTGGAAGATTTGCAGTCACCGCTATTGCAGGTAGAAGTGACGCAGTTGAAAGGGGAGCGATCGCGCTTGCTCGACCAGCTTGAGCACATTCAGCAGCTAGCGCTGGATACCGCAGCGGCAGCACAATTCTTGCAGACGCAGCCAGAGGAGCAACATGCGGCTGTTGAAGCATTACACACGCTACAGAAAGTAACGATCGCGCTTGATCCGACGCATCCAAACCTGGGCGATCGTCTTTTAGCCGAACAGCGGCGACTGAAAGCTGCCATCCATCAAACCGAGTTAGATCTAGCGGATCTGGTGCGCTGCCGCTACATTGCCCGTCCAAAACCGAGTGGCAAGCCTCATCACGCGAAGGCAGGCAACATCAACTACGCCATCTTTTCGGGCGAAACCACTGGAGACTTTATTCTCACCCTGGATGCTGACCACATTCCCAAACCACAATTCCTCAAGCGTGTATTGCCCTACTTCTACACCTACAGTCCCTGGAAAGGTCAGTATGAAAGCAACCGCATTGCGCTGGTGCAAACGCCTCAAGATTTCTACAATCTGCCTGCGGATGACCCATTTGGGCACCGAGCACACCTCTTCTACGGCCCCATTCAACAGGGCAAAGATGGTTTAAACTCCGCTTTCTACACGGGTACAAACGCTCTACTGCGGCGAGAAGCACTCGTTAGCGTTGGTTTAAGCTATTTTTCAGAAGCCTACGCCAAAGATATAACTCGCCTGGATGAATTTGACCTGATCGGCGGTATGTCCAGCAGCAGCATTACCGAGGATATGAATACGGCGATGCGACTACACGGAGCAGGCTGGCGATCGGTTTATCACAACGAACTGCTAGCAGAGGGGCTGGCTCCAGATGACCTGAGTTCGACGTTCAAGCAACGGTTGCGCTGGGCACAGGGCACGATCCAGGTGTTGCTGCAAGAGAATCCCTGGTTCAAACCGGGACTCTCGTTCTGGCAGCGGCTTCAGTATTTCCAGACGATGTACAGCTACTTCTCCGGGTTTGCAACAGTCATTTTTATCGCCTGTCCTATCATTTACTTTTTCACAGGATTAATTCCTGTCAGCGCCTATGGTAATGATTTTGCGCTGCACTTTTTCCCAGCGTTCATCATCAACCGTCTGACGTTTACAGTGGCGACCTGGGGCATTCCAGCCGGGGAAGTGTGGCGATCGGAGCAGTACGCGATCGCCCTCTTCCCCCTCTTCATCCAGGCAGTCTGGAGTGTGTTCACCAAACGTCCTCTCAAATTTCAGGTCACGCCCAAACAAAGACAGTCTGGAATTTACCTGCGACTGGTGCGCCTTCAACTCATTGTCTTCGGGCTGACGCTCATGGGCATCGTGTGGAGTTTAGGACTCTTTGCGGTGGGTCAATTGCAAGACCCTTGGGTGCATCTGCTCAACGGCGGTTGGGCAATCTACAATCTGGTCTTGCTCTGGGCTGTGATTAGAGCCGCCGTCTGGCAACCAAAAGCATAAAACGCTGAGATGCTCATCGGTTGCTTTGGGGAACACTAACTTAGTTGCGATCGACCTCAAGAGAATTTACCCTACCAGCTTTATGGTCAAAATTATTCAACCCAACGGCATTTTAGACAGTGTAGGTGGAAACCGTTTTCGCCGTGAAATCACTGATTTGGTCGAGTCTGGCGTCAAAACAGTGCTCGTAGATTGTCAGAATGTAGAACTGATGGATAGCTCTGGCTTAGGGGCGCTAGTCATGGCGCTTAAAACGCTGCGTGAAGCAGGTGGCAGACTGTCTCTTTGCTCAGTGAATAACCAGCTAACGATGGTGCTTGAACTGACGGGTATGGACGATGTGTTTGAAGTGTTTGCCAACCAGGATGAGTTTAATCGTGCGGTATTAATAGAGGGATGAGGAATGAGAGAAGCAGAGGGAGCAAGGGAAGCAGGGGAAGCGAGAAGTTCTGAGTTGTGAGCCGCAGGAGAGGTGTGAGATGAAATCTTGCCTTCTGCTGTCTGCCCTTTACCACCCCCGTTCCCCCTGCTTCTCCACTCCCGACTCCTCATGCCTCAATCAAGCTGCACCTGTAGCAACGAGCAATCGTCCTCAAAGGTTGTGCGACCACTTACAGCCTGTACTTGCTCGAGAATAGCGTCAGGATTGGCAGTAGTGGTAGCGCTGTGCTTAGTGAGGAGTGCGATGAAGTCAGCTAGTGTCCAAAAGGTGTCGTTATGCTGTCTGATCTCGTAGATGCCATCGCTGAACAGGTAAAGCGTGCTGGGACGATCGATCACATAACTTTCACTAACGTATTTGGCATCTGGCACCATACCAATGGGCTTACCGCGTGTGCGTAACTGTTTTACGTCAGAGGCGGCTGCCGCTTCAGAGATCGATACTGTAGGCACCAAAACAGCAGGTGGATGACCAGCACTGGCATAGGTAAGTTGTCGTTTGCGTTGGTTGTAGATGCCATACCAAATGGTGAAATAGCGATTGTTCTGTTTCTCCATCTGAAAAATTTCGTTTAGTGCCTTCAATACCAGATGCGGTTGGTAGAAACTGACGCCAGGTAGCGACTGCGATCGCAAGACGTTCTGCACAGCAACAGAGAGCAAGGCTGAACCGAGTCCGTGCCCGGAGACATCGAGTAAGTAGAACATTAAGTAATCGGGATCGAGCCAATAATAGTCAAAACAATCGCCACCCAACTGCCGAGAGGGTAAAAAGCGGGGGGTGATCGCTATGCTACCGCTGATAGGGGCTGGCAGAATCGACTTCACATAGTCAGCGGCTTCGGTTAACTCTGCTTCTAAAGCCTGCTTCTGCGTCTGTAAGTCTTCTGCTAGTGCTTGCAAATCCTGTGATGCCTGGTAGAGCCGTAGTCCTGCCCGGACGCGCGCTTTGAGTTCATTTGGTTCCAGTGGTTTCGAGAGAAAGTCATCGGCTCCTGTATCTAAACCTTTAACGCGATCGGCGATTTCAGACCGAGCAGTCAGCAAAATAAAGAACGTCTTGGCAAGGGCTGGATTGGTTTTGATCGCTCGGCACACAGACAACCCATCCATATTGGGCATTTGCCAATCACAAATGATGAGCGCTGGGTGATGGTTGTGTGCTTGTGTGATTCCATCTTCACCATTTAACGCTGAAAGGATGTCGTAGCCTTGCGCCTGCAACAGTCTTTTCAGCATCAGTTGAATAAATGGATCATCATCGATAATCAGGATTTGAGGCATGGTTGGTTTAGCATGGATGGTTTTACTTCCTTCTAACCAGACAGATGCAAACGCTTAAGCAACTTGCTGCAAAGCGGCTCGTGCTCGATCGTAGGCGGCTTCGAGTTGTTTAATAGCGGTTGCACTGCCTTCAGTGCTGCCCATTCGACTGGTCGTTTCTAGCTGAGCGCACAAATTGGCAACGACGATCGCACCTAGGCACGCACTGCTAGATTTAAGCGTGTGGGCCGCGTGATTAAGGGCAACAGCGTCGCTTTTGCAAGCCGCCTCATTCATCGCTTGCATGAGTTTCGGTGTCTCTGCAAGGTAACAATCAATCAGCTCAGTGATGCCTTCTCTAGCATCTTCACCGAGAGCGTTACGTAGCAATTCTAATGCTTGTGGATCGATCGCCGTTTCGCAGCTTTGTTCCAGGGTACTGATTGATGGCTGCTTGTAGTGAGAACCTTGGGTTAAAGCTTGTGCCAGTACATCGACACGAATGGGCTTGCTGATGTAATCATCCATACCTGCTCCAAGGCACTCTTCACGATCGCCGACCATTGCATTGGCTGTCATGGCAATAATATGTGGGCGAGATGATGGCTCCCAGTGTTCACAGATATAGCGCGTAGCGCTTAATCCATCCATCTCAGGCATCTGTACATCCATCAAAACAACATCATACGATTGATTGCTTAAAGCCGCGATCGCGTCCAACCCATTACTTGCAACGTCAGCGCTGTAGCCTAATTGTTGCAGCAGCAGCAACGCTACCTTTTGATTGATCAGGTTATCTTCAGCCAGCAATATCCGTAGCGGCATATGTTCCGCTAATTTTACAGCACGATCGCTGGGAGGTTCGGCAGTAGGCAGTTGAAACGCTTTTCCAGCCAACAGGTCGATCAATAAATGATAAAACTGGGACTGTTTGACAGGCTTGTGCAACACAGCGGCATACGGCATCCCAAGGTCTTGAGCTACAGGCTTCAACCGATCAAACGTGAGCAGGACAAGAGGCATTGTCTGGTGGTGCATTGTCTGGCGGTGCATTGTCTGCTGGATATCTGATAGCAGCGATGCCTGTGAAGCGTCAAGCGATTGCTGATCCAGCAGCAAGATATCAACGGGTGTTGTTTGCAGCGCCTTCAATAACTCCAACCCTGACTGAGGCGCATATACGTCTAAACCAAACGCCTGAGCTTGAAACGTTAAGTGTTGACGACTGATGGCATTATGGTCAAAAAGCAGCAATCGTTTACCAGGTAAGAGAGTGCTTGTCTCAACGCTGGAGGCATCTTCGATCGCCGCTTGAGCCATGATTGAAAATGAAAAGGTTGAGCCTTGTTCTACGTCACTATCAACCCAAATTCTGCCACCCATGAGTTCGCACAGTCGTTGGCAAATGACTAAACCTAACCCCGTACCACCATAGTTACGGTTGATAGAAGAATCGACTTGACTAAACGGTTGGAAGAGACGATCGAGGCGATCGGAGGCAATGCCCGTACCCGTATCTTTGACCGCAACGCGGATTGCGTAGAAGGGTAAAGAACTAAACTCGTCACTGGTATGGCTACCAGGCTGAGAGACCGCTTGTGGTGCTTCAGACATCTGCGATCGCTGTAGCTTTCGTGCCAGCACAGACACAGAAATCTCACCCGCACTCGTAAATTTGACCGCATTGCTTAAAAGATTCACCAAGATCTGACGTAACCGAGTGATGTCACCGATCACCTGGCTAGGCGTATTTGGATCAATCACATAGGCAAGCTCTAGACCTTTCTCCAGGGCTTTTGGTGTCATCAGGTCTAATGAGGCTTCAATACAGGAGCGTAGATTGAAGGGTTGGGTTTCTAGCTCTAGCTTGCCAGATTCAATTTTGGAGAAGTCGAGGATATCGTCAATGATGGTGAGCAACCCATCACCGCTGCTGCGAGCCGTTTCTAACAGGTCTTGCTGCTGAGGTGTGAGGTCGGTATTGAGCAAGAGCTGTGTGATGCCAATGACAGCGTTCATGGGGGTGCGAATTTCATGACTCATCATGGCTAAAAATTCACTTTTTGCGCGATCGGCGCTTTCGGCTTGTCGCATAGCGTTTTCCAGCGCCACGTTTTTAACCGTCAGTTCTTCGCGCTGAGTAGTTTCTTGTTTGAGTAAAGCAGCCTGTGCGATGGCGATACCGACTTGAGTGGCAACCGCTTCGAGCAGATCAATTTCGTCTTTTGTCCAGTGGCGAATACGATCGCACTGGTGTAGTGCAATCACGCCATTGGGCTCGCCTTGATAGGAGGTACGCACAATCAGCATAGATTTTAGCCCCATCGCAGCAGCCGTCGCTTGTGTTCTTGCCAGCAATGGTTCTGCAAAAATATCTGGGGTTGCAATCGCCTTATCAGCCGCCAACACCTTTTCGGCGTAGGGATTGCCCGTAAATGGGACTTCAATGTGACGAACGGAGAAACAGCCTACTTCCAAATACTCAGCAACCGTTAGCATCTGCACGGTGGGTGCTGCACTATAAGTGCGAATCAAACAGCGATTAGCCTGAAAAGTTAGCCCAAGCCGAATTGCAGCGGTTTGAAAGATTTGATTGGCATCCAGGCTTTGACGAATTTCCTCCGTAATTTGCTTGAGCAATAACGTGCGCTGCAATTGGTGTTGCAAGCTCATTTCCGCCTGCTTGCGTTTCACAAACTGCCCAATCTGCCGACCGATCGCCGTCATCATCTTGAGCAACGCCTCATCAGGTGGCTGAATGCGATGGCTAAAAAAGGTGAGTACACCCAGTACTTCGGCACCGCTGAGAATGGGGAAGCCGATCGCGGCATGTAAGCCTGCCTGTCGCACCACAGCCGACTGCACAGCATCGTCCTGCGCCACATCGGGAATCCAGATTGCCGCACCACTGGCCCAAACCCGCCCCGGTAAGCCAGTACCCAAGGGCACAACAGGGTAGTAGGTTGGTTCAAAATAGATATGGAGTGAGGGTAGATGCCAGATTGCCACCCGCTCCAGACTGTTTGTAGCGGCGTTGAGGCTCCACAGGTTGCCCAAATCCCACTTCAGGCTTTCACCGATCGCTTGCAAAATATTAGGCGTTGCGGCTGCCAACGTCTCTGCCTCGGTCAAGATGCGAGTAATGGCGTATTCAGCTTCAAGCCGCTGCTCAACACGCTTGCGCGCTGTCATATCACGACCAATGTAAACAAACCCTTCAGTGCCTTCTTGAGGCTGCACTAAAGAGCGCGAAAAGGCAACTGTGAGCTGTGCCCCTGCTTTGGTTTGACACAGAATTTCTACCTCCTGGTGCCATGTGGTTTGGGCCGCAAAAAGCGGGAGATTAGCTGATGCTATGAGTGGATCATCCATGACAAGACGGGCGATCGAGGCACCGACCAGTTCCGCTTCGTTATACCCAAACAGCCGCTGCGCTGCTTGATTTAGCGTTTTGATGCTGCCGCAGGCATTGGTCACAATTAACGCCTCTGCCATTGAGGTGACAATTTGGTTGGTGTAGCTGATGGAAGCGTTTAACGCACCGACCAGAAGATCGGCTTCATTGGCTCGCTGTACCAGGGATTGTTCCAGCACCATGCGCTGGGTAACATCCTCCAGCAAGACAATAAGCTGATGTTCAAACCCTTCCTGCTCCTGATTTTCCAGCACAGAAAGGTCAATATAAAGCTGGGTTTGTGCCGTCGATCGATTGATGCCCTTCAACACAAAGATGGCTTGCTGCTGTTGCACTACAGCGAACAATTGCGCTTCAGCACCATATAACTCCGGAAAACTTTGCCGGATATCGCTACCCCTCATCATCGCTGCCGGATCATCTGCCAACCGTTTGCTGCCAGACGACGCTTCTAAAATAGTCAGGTCGTGGTTTAGCACCAGATACTCAATGCAGCGTGGTGCCAAAAGTTTGCTCAGAAGGCAGGGCCTATGTGGTTTAGAGGGTAGAGCCATAGCTGAAGCAGTTACGTAAAATAATTACAGTGCCAACCCACAAACAGTTTTGCCAACGAGAAAATAAGTCTCCATTGTGCCTTTGCCTTTAATGGGAATACTGCCCCGATACTCAAAGGCAAATTGGTTTTGTAAGGCGCTGTATGTTGCGGCGGTGACTTGAATGCGTCCCGCAACACCTTGAGACTCCATGCGACTGGCAATATTCACGGTATCGCCCCAAAGATCGTAAATAAACTTCTTGATGCCAATGACACCCGCAATCACAGGGCCACTGTGAATGCCAATCCGCATCGTAAGAGCGCAGTCGTTGGTAGCGCTAGAGTGGGCGTTAAACTGAGCATTAAAGTGGGCAAGTTCCGTTTGCATATCCAACGCCATTGCCGCGATCGCCTGAGCATGATCGGCTCGCTGCTTGGGCACACCACCCACCACCATGTAGGCATCACCGATCGTCTTGATTTTCTCCAGGCCGTATTGTTCGCTCAGGCGATCGAAGGTGGAAAAAATTTGGTTCAGTAGATTGACCAGCTCAATGGGCGACAGGCTGCTGGCGAGTTGGGTAAAGTTAACCAGATCGGCAAAGAGAACGGTAGCTTCTGCAAAGTTCTCAGCGATGGTTTCTTGAGACTGCTTCAAGCGCTTTGCGATCGGTTTGGGTAAAACGTTGAGCAGCAAACGTTCAGTTTGTTCCTGCTCTTTAGAAAGTGCAGCTTCTATGCGTTTGCGCTGGATAAACTGACCGAGTTGACTACCGATGACGGTCAGGGTTTGCAGCAGGTCTTGAGCGGGTTCTTTCAGCTCACGGCTAAAAAACGTCATAACTCCTAGCACTTCACCACTGCTTTGGACGGGAAAACCACACGCTACCCGTAGGCCAGCCTTGGCAGCGAGGGGCGATCGTAGGATGTCGAGCGCATCAGCCGTCGTAACCCATTGAGGCTGTCCGGTTATCCACACGCGTCCAGGCAACCCAAGACCCACTGCTAATGTCGTCTTTTGAGCGATTGCCATAAACTCTCGTAGCGGCAACGACGACTTCGACCAGGCTTCGACGCACCGCTGTACTCTAAGCGGTGTCGTTGCATCTGTCTCCTGGTTTTCCTCCGCCAGCCAAAGCTCCACCAAATCCCATTCGAGCACTTGACACAGGGCTGGCAAAATTTTGGCTGTCGCCTGTGCGATCGTTGTCGCTTCAGACAGAATACGGGCGATCGTGTATTGTGCCATCAGCCGCTGCTGAGTGCGTTCGCGATCGGTAATATCACGACCGATGTAAATAAAATCTTGACCATCATCGCTGTTGGTCTGCATTGTAGAGCATGAAAACGCGATTAAGCGCTTGGCACCGCTGCTGGTGCGACAGACGATTTCAATCTCCTTACCGACTGCTTGCGATGGGTTGGGCTGAATGGCTTGGAGTAAAAAGTTTTTGTCTGCCACGATCGTGGCGATCGGCTGACCAATCAGCTCTGTCTGGCTATAGCCCAACAAGCTATGTGTGGCTTGATTTACCGTTTTGATGATGCCTGCCTGATTGGTGACAACCAAGGCATCGGCGATCGCGGTCACAATTTTGTCCACGTATTCTTTAGATGTTGTTAGTGCACTCACCAACAAACTCATTTCATTGGATGCCTGCACCAAGCGCTGTTCTAACGCCATGTTCTGAGTGACATCTTCTAAAAAAAGAATAAGTTCACTTTCAGAAAACGTGGCTTCTGCGATTTGAGTCACGCGTAAATCAAAGTACAGCAAGGTTCCATTCGGCTGAGAACGGGCAATCGCGTGTAGTTCAAAGCTTGTCCGTTCTCCCTGAAGTACTGCCATCAGCTCGCTTTCTGACCCCACTAATTCTGGAAAGGATAGAGAGCAATCGCATCCCTTCACCAGGGCAGCCGCACTATCCGCGAACTGCTGCCCACCTGAAGACACAGCGACAATGTGTAAGTGCCGATCAAGCGTCACATATTCCATGCGACGCAGGGCGAGTAGTTGCTCAAAGAGAGCGTTCATTCTGACTCCATCATCTGCTGAGTAAGAGTTTGAAACACATCATCAACAGCTTTCCCAGTCTTTGCTGAAGTGGCACACACGGTCAGCACACGGGGCTGATTCTGTAACGGCAATAGCTGGAGCAGATCTATGAGTGTTTTTTCCTCAACCAGATCGGCTTTGTTCAATGCCACAGCTACAACGCCTTGAGGATTAATTGCTAAGAAGCTTTCCACATGTTCAGAAAGCCGATCGAGCGTTTCTTGCCGGGTGACATCGCCCACGACGATCGCTGCTTTCGCACCTTGCAAATAACTGGGCGCGATCGCCTTGAACTTGGTGCTGCCCTCAATATCCCAGATGAGAAGCTGTAGGTCTTTGATTCCTGGCTCCTGGCCTTCTACCAGCTTGCGAGAAATTTTTACGCCCACGGTGGATAGGTACTGGTCGCTAAACTGGCGATCGACAAAGCGACGAATTAAGCTCGTTTTACCAACACCAAAATCACCAATCAGACACATTTTTTTGGAAAGCGTCGATTTAGAACCTGTAGACATGATGAGTTAACTCGAAACACACGCCACAAATAGGTAATTTGTAGTAGCTTTAGTCTTCCCCTTTTGTTCTATTTGACAACGAGGGTGATTCGATGCTGGTTAACTGACAAATCGTTCAGCGATCGTCTGACCCGCCCTGCACTGAAAGTGCGGGCTAACAGAAGAAAGGCCACAACAGGTTTCGCACCGTTAGCCTGGAGAGAATTTAATCAAACCGACAACCTTGTAGTGGCTTAGCATGAGGATGACCGATGCGATTTAAGCCACGATCCTAAGGAACAAGAATTAATTAAAGTGTGACCTTGGGGTACGGGCGCACGGCCGTGCGTCCCCTACAGAACACCTCACTTGCCGAAGTTATTTAAGCCGCGATCCTAAGGGTCATACCGATTTAAAGAATGACGGCTACAGATCAATCGGTGGGTAGGGGCAAGGCAATGCCTTGCCCCTACAGGATGTGTCGCATTTTCAATTCAAATTGGTATCAGTTGCGGAGGCGATCGGCTCGAAGGCAACGGAGCGACGTTTCCATGCTGGTTGGTTTGGCGGTTCGCTGTGAGAAGTTGCTGTCTCCAATTGCAAGCGGCTAGCAGCCACTCCTCGACTCACCAAGGTCGCACGTACAGCGCTGGCTCTTTGCAAGGCCAATGATGGCTTTTCCTGACTCGTCAATGCATCGCTTTGACCAATAATTCGCAGCGTGTAGTTGGGATATTGTTGAAGAAACGCAATCACTCGACTAATTTTGTATCCTTTGTCGGCTGGTTGTAGCACGGCTGAAGCGGGATTGAAGTACAGTCGGGTAGGAATCTGAATGGGTGGTACATTGACAGTGTTTGTCACCGATCGCACACCTGGAATTTGAGCAAAAGCTTGTGTGATGGTGCTGGCGGCGATCGTCTGACTCAAGCTCCCCTCAACCAAAACACGTCCATCTGCATAGCGAGTGGTCACGGCAGTGCCGTCTGTTTGGTTCAAAAGCGCTGTGACTCGCTTTACTTCCGCTGCTGCCAGGACGGGATCAGGAGGCATCTCGACTGCCAGAATTTTGTTGTCTAGCGTCCAGTCTGGTGCGGCACGTTGCACGACTTGCTCAGCTTGCCAACGCAACATTGGATTGGGCAATCGTCCTGTCAGTGTCAACGTTTTGCGACTAGCTGTGACATCTAACCGATAAACGGCTAAGGCTGGTGTGGAGGCCAGTGCCAACGCGGTGTTTGATTCAGCGTGTCGTGCCACGCTTTGATGATATTGATAAAAGCCCCAGGGGATACCAATGAGCGCTAACAGTCCCAACACACCAATAAGAATGAAGGGCGGTTTGGCAGTTTTTGCGGGGCGATCGCCTGCAAACTGATCCCGCAGGGCTTCTAACTGAGTTGAGACCGCAGGGGGAATGGTGTCTGGATCGCCATCAAACGCCTCAAGCGAGTTGCCGTTCTGTTTGACCAGGGTACTCAGCGTTTGTCGCACCTTGGGCATGAACGATCGCGGCGGTTCTCCCTGCACCACCAAGGCTAAATAGCAGTAGCCTGCCACTTCTAAAATGATTTTGGCCCCGCCATAGTCGATCTGATCAAGCTCTGATGTCGTTCCCGCTTGGGCCATACAATCATTGGCAAAACTGCGGATGGCCGTTAGCATCCCCGCCAACATTTCCGATTCCAGGCTCTGGTCACCCACCGATTGAATTTCGGCAATCAGCAGACCAGAGGCTTTGTGAATCAAAAAAATCGCCTGCACGGTGAAGGGCATTGCCTGCTTGAGAATCAGCTCTGCCTCAGACACACCCTGGAGCTTGGCGCGTATTTTACGCTGGATGCCCTCAGGACTGAGCGTATTTTCAATTTGTTGATTAATTGACTGGATGGCTTCCGCCATATATTTGGCGATCGTACTGCCAATGATGGGATAAAGCGCATCCACCATAGCATCTTGCTCTAGCCGAATTTGCTCCTTGATGGCTTTGCCAATCGTAGGCGCGATTGCGTTTGCAACTTCTTCTGGCGAATGGGTGGTCTGCTGCGAAATTGCCGCTGCAATCAAGGGCGAAATTGCGGCACTCATGGATACTCTATCTTGCTCGCCCCGACTTTGAATTGCCTGATCAATAATAGGCGCGATCGCCCGTACCACCTCTTCTCTGGACTCTGCGATTTTGCGTGTCAACAGTTCTGCCACCCACGGTAGCAACAGGTTCATCAACGCCGCAGGTTCATAAATTTGATGCTCCAGGCTAGCAATTTTTTGCTCCAGAGCCGCCGTCAGATCACGAGATGCGGTTAATTCAGCCCCAACCAAAAGGCTCTGTAACTGCTCAAAGGCATCGATCGATGTCTCAGAAGGGTGCTTCTGATCGTCTGGTTCACCTGGCTGAAACTTGCCGGGTGGCGGTGGCGGTGGTTTCACCACTGGATTGCCATTGTCATCTGGTATGAATAATGTAGCTGCCACAGTGGGTACTGTTGACGGTTGATCTGACTCAGGTACGCAATCTAACGTTTTGGGCTGATTGTAGGCGCGATCGTCCAGCAATGACATAGGAGTTGCTTCCAATGGATCAAGAGGTTGGGGCGGATCAACATTTTTGGGCGGATCAACAAGCTTGAGATCAATCAGCAGCTTCAACAAAGGTTCCAATTCATCATTTTGAAGATTCTCGGCTTCTTGAAGAAGCCGAGAATCTAGTTCTTGCGGCTGGCTATTCACGGCTCAAAGAGACCTTGCGCTATCAGGCAATTCGTTCGGAAATTTTTCTGGTTTCTAACAGTGGAATGTGTGTATCAGAATCCGCTTTGCTAGCGATTTCTCTAAGCTTTGGCACAAATTCTGTCCCTTTCATGCGCATCGCCAGCTCAAACAGTGCCTCTGCCATATCGTCTTTTGAGACTTTGCCTTCTCTGATGAGGGAAAAGCGTCGATCGAGTTCTTCAAAGACCATATCTCTGAGTGCCAAAACATCATCTTGCAGATTGGTTCTAGTTTGCAAAAGCTCGCTTCGTAACTCCTGCTCTTGCTTGTCGATCGCCACATCTAGCGATTCAATACTGCTAGAAAATTTTCGCTGAATTCGATCGATTTGTTGTTGTAAATCAACGCTATCTTCTTGAGATTTTGTACTCAGTGTTTTCAGCTTTTTCTCTAGTGAATCAGTCGCTGTACGTAACTCTGTGGCTAAAATGGTCTTGATTTGGTCAATGCGATCGCGCATTTCTTGCTGAAACATCGTTGAATCCGATTCCAGGCGATCGAGCCGATTGTCATAATCGCGCAATTGAGAGCCAAAAATAATGTCACGAATTTGATCAATATTGCCAAGCCGCTCACGCACTTCTTCCTTGGTGATGTCACTCATAATGCCGCTCTTACCTCATGAATAATCTGTTAGCAGCACTCCAATGCTTGTTTGAGCATGGGTGCTATGAAATGCTCACTGTCATTAAATTGCCCACCTTGCCGCTCTCCCTAACAACTGCTGCCAGGTGAGACAGAAAGCTTCAAGTAGTCTCATGATGAGAATCTAATCGCTTGAGAGAATGCAATCCCGTGGTACGAGACCTCGTGCCTTCAGAAGAAGCACATGTTGGGGGCATGCGATGAACAAAAGATCTGGCTAGAGTATGCGGCGATCACAGAGCGAATGTCTAAACGTGTTCTTGTCATTTTGGGGCGGGCGAAGCACAACGTAGCTTGCTTCCCGTAGGCTAAAATCCAGGGTTTCAGCGCTCGATCGAGATGCCTTTGGCAAGCAAGCTACAGCAGGACAGTCTCGCACTTCTCAGACATACTCTCAGCGATCGATCGAGAGACTTCACGGCGCTCACGCTGCTTTTAGCAGGACAGGCTTTCTGAGCTGCGGTTTCTTCCCAAGCTGCTCTCGATCGATGTCGTCATATTGAACTAGCCGTCTCCCTCGCTGCTTCCCGCAGCCGTTCTACGTCGCGCATCGGCGGTGCCCCGAACAGCCTTTTGTACTCCCGGTTGAAGTGCGAAGCATCGTCATAGCCTACCTGGTACGCCGCAGTAGTTGCGTCCAGGTTTTGCCCCAGCATCAGACGACGAGCTTCCTGGAGCCGCAGTTGTTTCTGGAACTGCAAAGGACTCATGGCAGTGACCGACTTGAAGTGATGGTGGAAGCCTGAGACACTCATACCAAGCTCTCGTGCAATGTCTTCAATCCGCAGCGGCTGGTTAAAGTCTTGACGCAGGCGATCGACGGCTCTGGCAATGTGGTGGGTGTAGCCACTGAGAACGGCAATTTGCCGCAGCCGATGCCCTTGCGCTCCTGTCAGCAGGCGGTAAATGATTTCCCGCTTAATCAATGGTGCAAGCACAGGCGCTTCAGTAGGGGAATCGAGCAGCCTGACGAGTCGCACTACAGCGTCTAACAGATTGGCATCCAACGGACTAACGTCGATCGCTTTGACATTGGCACCCTTTTGGGCTGAGGGATAGCCTGCCTCGACCATGACGGAGCCAACGAGGGTGGGATCGAGATCAAGGCGAAGGCTCAGGTACGGTTGAGCACTGGATGCGTCCAGGATCTGGCTAATAACGGGTAGTTCGGCGGTTGCTAGTAGGTAATGCATCGGGTCGTACTGATAGCGATCGCTGCCTAACAGCACTTCTTTGCTGCCCTGAGCAATAACACAGAAGGCAGGGGTAGAGACACTATGACAGGCTTCCGATGGCGAGGATATGCGGTTGAAATGCACCCCCTTTAATGACTCGATCGTTCCATCCTGATGCATCGCCTGGGAAATTCGCTCCGTCAATTCGTCTCGGTTCGCCTGCGCTCTGCCTGCCTCACGCGTTGCCTGCGAGTTATTGATGAAAGCTCGATCGGACGTTTCACTCGTTTTAGCAGCATTCATGTCTAAGTTTGCAGGATTGTACAACGATCTTAGACGATCGTTCTATGGCTTACTCGCCAGGATGCCTAAAATAAACCTAAAGCAAGAAGAAAGGAATCTAGCTTCCTGCAAGCATCTGGATTTTTATTCAAGCGACAACGCAAGCTGGATTGAGTAAGCGATTTGTCAACTGACCATTCACACAACGTCGAGGCTAACCGTGCGACTTAAAAAAACTCATCCTTACCGCCAAAAATCCCATCCCTATCGGTAGAGGAGGCGAGCAGTGTTCATCTCTACGGTTGGGGCAACCAACCCAATGGCATCCAATCAAGGAATGCAAACAATGGATATCAAACGAAGTGGATCACAGCCTTCCACCAAAGGGCCGATTGAGTATTTTACGGGCACTGTGCGCATTGACCCCCTATTTCAGACACCCGCTCCAGCGCGCACGGCTGGTGCCAGTGTCACGTTTGAGCCAGGTGCTCGGACTGCATGGCACACTCATCCCTTGGGACAGACCTTAATCGTGACGGCTGGCTGTGGCCTCGTACAGCGCTGGGGTGGAGCGATCGAACCCATCCGACCGGGAGACGTAATCTGGTTCTCACCAGGTGAGAAGCATTGGCACGGAGCCACCCCAACGACGGCGATGACGCATATTGCCATTCAGGAACAGCTCAACGGCAAGCCCGTTGACTGGCTGGAACAGGTCAGCGACGAACAATACCAGGCATCAAACGTAAACCAGTAGGAGCACCATTCATGTACAACACCAAAGCATACGCCGCTGCCAGTGCAACATCCCCGCTAGCCTCCGATACGATCGCCCGGCGTGATCCAACCGAACACGACGTTCAGATCGAAATCCTCTTCTGCGGTATCTGCCACTCTGATGTCCATTCAGTCCGTGATGAGTGGAGCGACTTCATGTCCACGACCTATCCGATCGTTCCTGGTCATGAGATCGTCGGTCGCGTCACTAAAGTTGGCTCGGCAGTGACGAAGTACAAACCTGGTGATCTGGCGGCGATCGGCTGCATGGTTGACTCCGACGGCACCTGTCCGAACTGCAAAGCCGGCGTTGAGCAATTTTGCCAAAATGTGATCTTCACCTACAACTCCCCGGACAAGCACAAGACCGCTCCGGTTACGTATGGTGGCTACTCCGATAGCATCGTTGCCGATGAACGCTTCGTGCTACGCGTTCCAGACAATCTCGATCTTGCTGGAGTCGCACCACTCCTTTGCGCAGGGATTACTACTTATTCACCCCTGCGACACCACGGTGTTACCGAGGGCAAGAAGGTCGGTGTGGTCGGTCTTGGCGGATTGGGGCACATGGGCGTGAAGCTCGCTCATGCGATGGGAGCACACGTTGTCGTCTTTACCACGTCCCCCGGCAAGACGGAAGATGCCCTGCGTCTTGGTGCGGATGAAGTCGTGGTTTCCCGTAACACTGACGAAATGCAGAAACACGCTGGCAGCTTCGATTTCATCCTCGACACCGTCTCCGCTAAGCACGACATCAACGCTTATCTCAACCTGCTCCGCCTCGACGGCAACATTACCCTGGTTGGCGCACCGGAGAAGCCATTGGATGTGGCAGCCTTCAGCCTGCTCATGGGTCGCCGTAGCCTATCCGGCTCTATGATCGGCGGCATTGCCGAAACTCAGGAGATGCTGGACTTTTGCAGCAAACACAACATCACTGCGGATGTCGAAGTCATCCCAATTCAGAAGGTCAACGAAGCCTACGATCGCCTGCTCAAGTCTGATGTGAAGTACCGCTTCGTGATTGATATGGCATCCCTTAAATCTGCATAGCTGAGGCGAACCCTCGAAGGAGTCACATGCAAACGCGCAAACTTGGCAATAGCAATTTAGTAGGACTTACGCAAGAGCAGTCATCTTTCGCCCCCTAGGCAGTGTTCTAGAACTTCAATCGTTTCATTGCTGATAGCTTCTGCCCCCTTTTCTTGTATGCCCAAAGGGCTTTAAGCCCCCAATGCTAGGAGACTTTGAAGCTGGTTTGTAAGCCCCCAAATTTGGGGGTTGGGGGTTTCCGAGGGTTTTAAACCACGCCCTAGCCCCCGATTTATAGCACTTTGGGCATACCCTTCGGGAAGCAAGCTACAAGAAAGGGGGAACCGAGCCAATTCAAATCCCCAGAATATAGCCTTCGGCATTCAAGAAAGGGGGGTTGGGTGCCAAATGCATAAATCCTATTTAGAAGTTTCGGCGATCGGACTCGGTTGTATGAGTATGAGCTTTTCTATAACTCTCTTACCTAATAGGAGTGAAATGATTTCCCTCATCGTGCAGCGGTTGAAAGAAGCGTGGCGTTTTTCCGCTACGGCTGAAGTGTATGGCTCCTTTGTCATGAAGAACTGGTAGGAGAAGCCCTGGCTCCTTTTTGAGGGCAAGTGGTCATTGCAACCAAATTTGGCTTTAAGCCTGCCACAAAGGACGAAGCTCTGCCACAGTAGTTCTTAGTCGGGCTACAAGCAATGGCTCAGGTACTCTTGGCGGCAATGCTACGGCCCATATCAGGATGAAGCTTCATTCAACCATAACTCCGCTTTCTGGCTAATCCGCTCGTCTGCGTATTGGTCACTGACTTGACCCAGTGCAGTAGATGTAAAGGAAAGCACGAGCGGATAGTGGTCGCCATCAAAACAGAAATCAGATCCCGTTAGCTCGATCGCGGTTCTGAGTGCCAACGTGTCGTGGAGCGGAGGCAGCGTAATCATAGTAAAGCCGTCGTACTCGCACCGAAGCATGAAGGCAACCTCACGGGCAGCCTCTGGCGTTTCAAAGAGTAATCGCATCGATTGCATACCACGATGCTAACGCAAGGACAGGCCAGTGCTTGACTGTTATGGCGATCGCTGAAGAGGGTTAGAGAAAGGTGCCACCTGTAAGAGGCGAAAACGACTGCAAAAAATGACGCTGTTTTTCCAGGCTAGAGGCTGGCAATAAAACTAAGGTTAGTGCAACCTTAGACAGCCAGCCCCCTAGTTCATACAACTACTTTAGGCCGCTTGACCAGGTTTTAGAACAACTTTAATGCAGTTGTCTTGCTTTTGCTTAAAGATTTCGTAGGCGTGCGGAGCCTGATCGATCGGTAGCTTGTGTGTAATCAAGAACGATGGATCAATCTTGCCTTTTTGAATGAGATCGGTCAAAGGCTGCAAGTAGCGGTGAATGTGGGTTTGCCCCGTTTTCATCGTCAAGCCTTTGTTCATAAAGGCACCCATTGGCACTTTGTCTACAAAGCCTGTATAAACACCCGGAACGGAGACGGTGCCACCTTTACGGCACGCGACAATCGCCTGACGTAATACATTCGGGCGATCAGTTTCCATGCGTACCGCTTGCGACACTTTATCGTAAAAGCCTTCCAGCCCGAACCCATGTGCTTCCATCCCCACCGCATCCATAACCGAGTCGGGGCCACGACCGCCCGTCATTTCTTTGAGGGCTTCACCGACCTCCACTTCAGCAATGTTCAGGATTTCGGCTCCACCATCTTTCGCCATTTGTAGCCGTTCAGGTACGAGATCGATCGCAATAACCCGCTCTGCACCCAACAGAAACGCACTTCTAATTGCAAACTGCCCCACAGGCCCACAGCCCCAAATAGCAACCGTATCACCTGGCTGAATGTCGCAGTTTTCGGCTGCCATATAGCCTGTGGGAAAGATATCGGTGAGAAACAGAACCTGTTCGTCAGTTAACTCGCTGGGAATCTTGAACAAACCCACATCAGCAAAGGGGACGCGGGCATACTCCGCTTGTCCGCCTGCGTAGCCTCCTGTCAAATGCGAATAACCAAAAAGTCCTGATGGAGAATGACCCATCATTTGCTCTACCATCCAGGCATTGGGGTTGGAGTTATCGCACAATGACCATAAATCGCGATTGCAGAAGAAGCAGCTACCGCAGGAAATGGTGAATGGAACCACGACCCGATCGCCAATAGCAAGCGGTTCACCATTGTTGCGGGGATTTCCCGTCTTAACTCCACTGCCTAACTCAACAATCTCTCCCATGAATTCGTGACCCAGAATGTCACCCGGTTTCATGGTGGGATTGAACCCATCATACAGATGCAAGTCAGAACCACAGATGGCAGTGGATGTGATTTTGACGATCGCATCACGCGGATTGAGAATTTTGGGATCAGGCACGGTTTCAACTTCAACCTTCTTCGTACCTTGCCAGCAAACTGCTTTCATCGGTTATCTCCTGTCGTTAAATTGGTTGTAAAGCTTCCATTGGTTTAAGCCTCTAATCTCTCCCTTTAGATTGACCTTCAGTGGTGGCAATTTCGCCCGTCTCCATCAACATCTTGAAGCGACGGAGATCATCACCAAGCTGCTGCTCTGGCGCTTCACCAAAGAGTTTGGCAAGGGTATCGCCGATCGCTCCACCGGGTGGGTTGTAGGCCGTGGCGACTTTGACCACAGTGCCACGCTTGCCAGAAGATGGTTGGAATTGAATCGAGCCAGCATTGTTTACATCCGCGCCTTCCAACGATCGCCAAGCAATGAATTCGTTTTCCCGATCATCAATAATCTCGGCATCCCATTCAACGGTTCCATTTAAAGGGCCACTTGTAACCCAATGCGATCGTTTGGCGTCATACACCTTGACCGCTTTGAGATGCTTCATAAAGTGGGGCAGGTTCTCAAAATCATGCCAGAAGCGATAAAGCTCCTCTGCGGGTTTGTTAATGGTTAACGTCTTTTCAACTTTGATCGGTTTCATAGCGTACCTTTATGTGAGGATGACCTAAGCGCAATACAAGTTCATTGCAGTCGCACTGGTTGAGCATCAATGCGAACGCGAAATAGGATGTAAGGTCTGGTTAAACGCCTCATTGGGATACGCCACAACCGTACCATCCCGGAATTCAGCGACCGTGAATTTGACGTCATCGCCCCATTTGGGAAAATTGACAAAGATGCGTCCTTGATGGGAAACCGTTACCCCTGTCGGCATTGCGCCATCAAAGTGTGCCACTGGTTCCAACGTGCCGCTCGTTTTAACCGTCGGCAATTTCTGTAACTGACTAACCATGAATCATTTATCCTTCTTGATCCTTCAAAGAGTTCATATCAATGACAAAGCGGTATTTCACATCGCCTTTAATCATTCGCTCAAACGCCTCGTTGATTTGCTGAATGGGAATCAGTTCCACATCCGAGACAATGTTGTGGTGAGAGCAAAAGTCCAACACCTCTTGTGTTTCAGTAATGCCACCAATAAGTGATCCCGCAACTGATCGCCGATGGAACGCAACCTGGCTGTGGTTGATCGGCTCCAATGGTTCTAACGCGCCCACAAGAGCGATCGTGGCATCCCGCTTTAAAAGCTGAATGTATGGATTGATGTCGTGCTTGGTGGGAATCGTGCTGAGGATGAAATCAAAACTGCTGGCATACTTCTCCATTGCAGCTTTGTCTGTAGAGATCACCACATCCTCTGCCCCTAGCTTGCGAATACCGGCTTCTTTCTCTGGCGATGTGGTAAAAGCAACAACGCGAGCACCCATTGCGGTTGCCAGCTTGACTGCCATATCGCCCAAACCACCAAAACCCACAACACCTACTTTTTGACCTGGCTTCACCTGCCAATGGCGCAGCGGTGAATAGGTCGTGACTCCAGCACAGAGCAAAGGCGCAACGGCTTTGGTTTCTAGATTCTCAGGTATTTTGAGAGCAAAGGTTTCTTTAACAGTGATGGTACTGGAGTAGCCACCAAAGGTGTTGCTGCCATCAGGCTTTTGCGGTCCGTTATACGTGGCAGTCCAGCCCTTAGGCCCTTCACAATACTGCTCCTCTCCAGCATGACAGGGTTGACACTCTTGACAGCTATCAATCATGCAGCCTACTCCTGCGAGGTCGCCTTCCTTAAATTTGGTGACGTGTTGACCCACGTTAACCACCCGTCCCACAATTTCATGACCGGGAAGGCAAGGGTAGACGGTGTTATGCCACTCGTTTCGCACTTGATGCACGTCTGAGTGGCAAACGCCACAGTAAAGAATGTCAATTTGCACATCATGGGCACCGGGTTCGTTGCGATCGAACTCCAACGGTTTGAGCGGTGCCGTTGCCTCTTGAGCCGCATATCCAATGGCTTTAATCATCAAGAATCCTTTCAAACTTGTTTAAGCAGCGCTGTTAAAACGATGAACGAACAGGAATTGCTAAGGGCGATCGCATCGCTCCCGACGCCTGCCAACAAGACAGTTTCTCTATTCGTCATCTTATGGTTCACACGTTCCTCAGTCCGTCGTGACTAAAGCCGCTTTGTAACCCGTCGCTGCGTTTTCGTTGCTGCCATTGTTGACGTAGCGTCTATAAAATCAATGGCGTCTATAAAATCAGTCGCTTCAAAGCAGTCGGCTAAACTAAGCCTAAAAAGCTGAAGGCCATCTTCCCTCCAGCGCGAGAAGGATATACCTAAGCAACTAAATGTCTAATGGGAGACCCCGTACTAAGTTCACATGTAAGAATGAACACAATAGCCTTAGCTAAGCGAACAGATAGCTGAACGGTTGTTTTCAGTGTTCTCTGCCAAAGAACGAAGCGTCGAATTTTAGTCAAGAAAAACACATTCCTACCCGCTCACCACCATGATTAAGAACCTATCTGAAACTCCATTCTGTAGGGTAGGCATGCCCACCCCCCCCGGAATTCATCAAATGCAAGCGTGTTTTTCCAGCTAGGACTAAAGGAGGATTTGAGCACCATCACTCTTTGTCATCAAGCAGACTCACGATCGCGCTTATCAGAGCCTCCAGTTCGATCGGTTTCAAGCTATCGTTGAAAGCCATTGATACACTATCCCCACATCGCTGAATAAACCAGTAGGATACAGGCAACCCAGTAATTTCAACGCTGCAACCTCATCCATCACTATAGCCATAGCCAGATTGGTTAGGACGGGGTGCAGGGGTGGAACCCCTGGCTGGGGGCAAAGCCCACACACCCCTTTAATCCAATGTTCAACCTTTATGGCGACAGCTATAAAACGTGAATGTTTGACTAATTGAATCGCCGTGCTCTTAAACCGTCTGCATCTGCTGGAGCACCTGCCGAATGATGGTTGTGGGCACTTGATCAGTCACGATCGCGGCTCCAATTTGTGTTGGCAAGACAAAGCGTACCTGTCCTGCTTCCACCTTCTTATCTGATTGAAGAGACGACAGAATGGCATCCAGGTTGATACCAGAAGGCAGATGAGTCGGTAACTGAGCGTTTTGCAACAAGGTAAGCTGACGTTGAGCATCGGCTGGTCGCCAAAGCTGAAGCGCCACTGCAATCTCGGCAGCAGCCACCATACCGATCGCCACCGCTTCGCCATGATTAACCACCTGATAGCCCGTCAGACTTTCAACCGCATGACCGATCGTGTGTCCGTAGTTGAGAATGGCCCGCAGTCCGGCTTCTTTTTCATCTTTGCTAACCACGTGTGCTTTCGCCCGGCAGGAATGGGTCAGCATGGCTTGTAGCAGTTCAGCACTCAAGTGAGAAAGCTGGTCGAGTTGAGGCGCGGCTTCTAGCTGCGTGAACAGATCGGCATCCCAAATCACACCGTACTTGATTACTTCGGCGATCGCGGCCCGAAATTCTCGCACAGGCAGCGTTTGCAGCACGTGTGGATCGATCAAAACCAGACGCGGTTGATGAAACGCGCCAATCAAGTTTTTGCCGTTGGGATGGTTGACCCCCGTTTTGCCCCCGATCGCCGCATCCACCATTGCCAGAAGAGACGTTGGTACCTGCACCACATTGACTCCACGCAACCAGGTTGCCGCTGCGAAGCCCGTCATGTCCCCAATCACCCCACCCCCAAGAGCCACAAAGGTAGACGATCGCTCCAGTCGATTTGCCAACGCCGCATCATAGATTTTGGTTAGCGTTTCCAAAGTTTTATAGTGCTCTCCATCCGGCAGAAGGCACGTTGCCACGGTAAAGCCTGCCTGCTCCAGAGAGGCAATCACCCGCCTGCCATAGTGCTCAAACACAGCTGGATTGGATATTACCAACACACGGCTACCCAATTTCAGCGGACGCTTGGTCGTGCCCTGCATCCAGACACCTAACTGATCGACGCTACCAGGCGCGATCGTAATGTCGTAAGCATGCCGCGGTAAATTAACGGGAATAACAGATTGCATAGCAAATGAAGGCGATTTGAGCTGAAAGAGAGCGGGGAGGCAGGGGAAGCAGGGGAAGCGGGAGAGGTTTTGAGTTTCATAAGCGGTCAGTGGTCAGTTTTTAGCCTTTAGCCCCACTCCCTACTCCCTTCTGTTACCCTTTGCCTTTTGCCTCCCCCTAAGTTTATTGGCTCAAGGTCACCTTCTGCGACCCATAGTTTTGTATAGTTTTGCTAGTTACGTGGAGAGATCACGCATGGCATTTGTACTTTTCCCCCTCTTGTTGGGTGCCGTCTTTGGGTTAGCGATCGGGCTGTTCTTCATTTTCCGGTCAGCCAAACTCATTTGAGCAATAGCTGGCTGTTTGGGTGAGGCGTGTTCATACATGCCAAAAACGGCTTCCCAAATGACGTCATTCGGGAAGCCTCATACACTCAATACCAAACCGTTAGCGCTAACATTTCGTCTTCAATGAACCCTAAAACCAGGACGTTCTTGAGGGGTTTTGGGCTGCAAACCATGTCCAGGTGCCAAGTGTGGCAGCAAGCAGCCAACCACTAAAAAGGACTACAGCTAGTGTCAACATTTTTCCTCCTTTGAGTTAAAACGACTCATTGTTGGTGATCTGCAACTGGATGATTTGACTCGATCCAGCTACGAGATCACGCTAACAAGGGGCGTACATGCCTGCAACGTTTCTTAATCAGAACGAGAAATTGTTACGAGTCGATACATGAACCTCAGCCTTCGCCTCTAACTCCACTCCTTTTATCCGGTGCGCTACCCTCTTGAGCGTCTGTCTTTGGGCGATCGTGCAAAGCAGAAACGTGAAGTCGGCGAATGAGAGCAGGGGCATTCTCGTCTTTTAATCTGAGTCGTCGCGGTTGGTAGAATTTACGTTGCAAACAGTGTGCAACCCTTTAGAATTTCAACTAGAAACCCATCTGGCACCACGAAGGGACGGCATGAGCGAAATCACCGAAACCATTTTTAGCAAGATCATTCGCCGCGAAATTCCTGCTGAGATTGTTTACGAAGACAACTTGGCACTCGCGTTCAAAGACGTTAACCCTCAAGCCCCAATCCATATTCTGGTGATTCCCAAGCAGCCGATCGCCAAACTCTCGGATGCAGAAGCAAAAGACCATGTGCTTATGGGGCATCTGCTGCTGACCGCCAAACGGGTTGCCGATCAGGTTGGGCTAACCAATGGCTATCGTCTGGTCATTAATACTGGCGACGACGGCGGGCAAACAGTTGATCACCTTCATCTGCACATTTTGGGCGGACGATCGATGACGTGGCCTCCCGGATAGGGGCAGAGGGAGTAGGGGAAGCAGGGGAAGAAAGGGGAGCAGGGGAGGCAGGGGACGTTTTGAGTTTGATAAGCGAACTGTAAAGCGGAAGTCAGTCACAGCGTTCAGCTTTTTAGCCTTTGGCCCATTCCCAACTCCCCACTCCTTTTTTGCCTTTTGCCTTCCTCCGCCCCCTCCGCTCCCTCCTCTACCTTGCCCCCTCCACCTCCCCTGTCGCGCTAAAATTGATCTAGATTCGGAGGAATTCCAACGGTTTACACACGCCCCCTTGCCCGCTTAATTGAGCAACTGCAACATCTTCCTGGCGTTGGCCCCAAAACAGCCCAACGACTGGCGCTTCATATCCTCAAGCGATCAGAGGATGAGGTTAAGGCGTTGGCAAATGCGCTAATGGAAGCCAAACAGCAAGTTGGTTACTGTTCAGTTTGCTTTCATCTTTCCGCAGAGCCTGTCTGCGAAATTTGTCGTACCCCTAGTCGTGACAGTCAAATTATCTGCGTTGTAGCAGATTCTAGAGATGTCATTGCGCTAGAAAAAACCCGCGAGTATCGAGGCAAGTATCACGTTTTGGGCGGACTCATTTCGCCAATGGACGGCATTGGGCCAGAACAACTGCACATCCAGTCGCTGATCCGTCGGGTGAAACAGCAAAATATTGCCGAAGTGATTATGGCAATTAGTCCCAGCGTTGAAGGCGAAACGACTACACTTTACGTGGGGCATTTGCTCAAGCATTTTACAAAAGTGACCCGCATTGCCTTTGGTCTACCGATGGGCGGCGACCTAGAATATGCTGACGAGGTAACGCTGGCAAGAGCCTTGGAAGGTCGTCGAGAGTTGGATTAGAGGGAAGTCAGCTATCAGCAGTCAGCGTGTAGTTGCTTATCGTTGGTAGGTGAGTCTTACAGCGGTTACTGATTGGGTAAGCCGCAGTCTGGTGAATACGGGTGTGTGGGGTAGGGTGTAGTGAATGCAAATGAAAATGGCTGTAACTCAGAACTCAAACCGCTTCCCTTGCCCCTCTGCTTCCCTCTGCCCCGCTGTCACTGAAACCTTCCGATCCTCATGAAGCAGCTCGGACGCTTAAAGCCATTCTTACGCTGGATCATTCTGGGTGGAACGCTGTTCTTTCTAGGCTCCGTGTTGCAGCAGCATTGGCAGAAGGTTGTTTCTATACGTCTAGACGGGGCTGGTTGGGCATGTCTGACGATCGCCCTTGGCATCACGCTCCTGGCTCACATTTGCGCTGGTGGTGTTTGGAGTCGTCTGTTGCAAAACTTTCATCAGCCAGTGAACGGGATTTGGCTGGTACAAGCTTATTTGCAAACAACGATCGCCAAATACCTTCCTGGTAATGTCTGGCACTACTACGGTCGCGTAACGGCTGCGACGAAAGCAGGGGCAACGGTGGAAACCGCTACTGTTAGCGTTTTATTAGAACCTTTGTTGATGGCAGCGGCGGCGCTATTGGTGACCTTGCTATGCAGTCAGTCGATCGTGGCACGGTATGGTGCACCTGCCATGCTCCTTCAATGGGCATGCCTGTCTGCTGTGCTGGCGTCTGTGCATCCCCGCATCATTAATTTACTGGTGCGCTTGTTGGGAAGGTTGAAGCAGACCGCAACCAAAACTGTCGCTGAAACACCCTTTCGATTAGACAAATATCCGTTGCTCCCATTAATTGGAGAAATAGGGTTTCTGCTGCTGCGAGGCGTGGGCTTTCTGCTCACGTTTTTAGCGCTTAGCCCCGTTCTACCAAATCAACTGCCGCTATTAATGAGTGCGTTTAGTCTCGCGTGGTTACTTGGCTTGGTAGTACCAGGTGCACCGGGTGGTATTGGGGTTTTTGAAGCAACGGCGATCGCGCTCCTTGGACAAACATTCTCTCCGGGCTTGATTCTTAGCGTTGTTGCACTTTATCGGCTCATTAGCATTTTGGCAGAAGCGATCGGTGCGGCACTGGCATGGTTCGACACGCAGCGTCTTGCCTAGTGTTTTGAAACAGAAATGAGGCAACAGGCTTGAGCGCTACTCAGTCCTCGGCACTCAGTCCACCGCAAAGCGGCAGCAAGCTACAGCACTCAGCACTCTTGCAACCGACGTTGCAGAACTTTTGATGCGCTGTACTAGTCGCATAGACCTTGGAATCTCAATCTCAGTTGTCCGATGCCTTAGCCGCGTGTGAAGCGCTTTGGCTTACATCCCTACCAGTAGATGGCATAGAGGTGTTTCTGTATCCTCACCCACGCGATCGGTCAACGCATCCGTCCTCACTCTTCTAGCAGCGCATCGCCTGTGGCATCATGATCAGCGTCGATCAACGTTGATTCCGGGTTTAACAACGTTGGTAGTAACTCTACCTTGGCTTCGCGTTTAAGTTGTGAAAAGATGCGATATTTATCTGGGTCAAAGATATTTGGTGAAAGCTGCGTTTCATCAACCTGCATCTTGATCAAATTGTATTGAACGTTTTCGGCATGAATGGCAAAGGTAACGGTGAAAACCTCTAGAAAATTGACGACCCAAGCACATTCGTCTTCAGGATAGTTTTGGTAGTACTTAATCAGTTCAGCAATACGCGCTTCTAGATGAGTGCGCGAATGCTTACAAATTAGAATAATTTTGAGTAATACCACAACAAGCGTGATTGGGTTGCCCTGAGATAGCAGCAGCACAAATAATTGCGATGGTTCTGCCTGATTTTCAGTCGTCAAATAGTCAATGACTCGGTTACACGTCCGCAGCATGAGAGCGCTGGACAGAACTTCATCATCATGACTGTCATAAAGGGTGTCTAATTTTTCGTTTAGTTTTGAGCGTAAGGTTTCAACAAATTCCTGGTTTTCAACGGAGAAGATCAGGTATTGTTGCACGCTTTGCTTGAACTGTTTATAGGATAAGCTTTGCGTCTGATTAACAAAAATATTTGCCAGGTTTGCGTAGCTAAAAGGACCTCGTTTTGCCACGATCGCCTTAATTAACCGCAGCACTTCCTCACCCAACGCCGTAGGGTTTTTGGGAATGCGTTTGCTAGGGGCATTGCTCTGCGATCGTGCAATATACATCGCCAAGTCAAACTTAAAGCGATCTTTTAGTTGCTTTGACAGCGCTCTTGCGGCTTCTCGTTGCTCGATCGGGTTCTTCAGATCAATATATTGAGGTACTAGCAAATAAGACGTGTACCGCGAAACCCAGGGGCCTCGTTCTTTCTCGTCGTAACGCGATGCAAAGAGCTTCAGCTCCTCATAATCCCCACTTTTGACAAACCCATCTAACCAGTGTCGTAGACGCTTTAAGGTAGGGGATGCGGTATTGCGGTTGATAGACGGATCGGCAAAGACGGTGACCAAGTCTTGAATGGGCTTATAGTTGCGAGTTGCATCCCAGTTGTTGACCAAAATGTAACAACAGCGTTTGAGCGTATTTCTAAACTCTTCTTCATTATTAGAAAAAACGACATCATAAATCGCTTGCAGCGCATCGCCGCTGATGGAATCAACGTGATAGACGAATAAGCGCTTAAACTCAAGTAGAACCTCTTCAGGCGGCCATTTTTTAACAATTTCCAAAAGAAAACTGTAAACCGTGTCCTGAGCCTGCTGAATATTCCGATTCAGCCTATTCGATCTAATCGGCGTCTCATTTTGATGAGCATCGTCTAAAGCATCCCTGATCATCATAGGTATTCAGGATTAACCAGTAGATTCGACAAAGGAAGAACGTGAAACTAGAGAGTCAAGGCAGCATCCCAAGGCATCAGACATTTACTAGTGTTGGATTCAGTATTGTTGAACTAGCAGTGCATTTTCAAGATCCGTTATCTCTCCAATAAGTCACAGCCTTTTGCGGTCTAAACCTTGTCACGGCTCGTAAGTTCTACCTCACAGTTGAAAGGCTAAATTCTGTAGAAACACCGATACTTGAGGGCCTCGCTCCTCTCAACATGACTCCGATAACGAGATTTTAGGGACTAAGCGGATCACGCTCAATTCCTTGTAGAATCATGCGTTTAGAGCAAAGAGCTAAGCGTCTCATGATATTGCGGTATTTGTCCACAGTACCGGGTGACAAGATGCAACCTGAATGTGTGATTATCACCAAACTAGCCGATGATCTCTGTCACAACCGAGGTCTTTGCAGGCATGGCGCAGTTCTCGGTGTGGCATCAGTATAAGGGGTAGGGCTATACATGACGGTCGCAAAGAAGGTCTCATTCAGTCGTTCAGATTCGTGAACGGGTGAAAGCATTGGCTAGACAGCTTTATCAGGTTAGATACTAAGACTCTAAAGTCCTGCTGTGCCATTATCTGCGTAACATTTGGCGATCGTCTCATCCATTAGGGCGAGAAATAAGAGCTAGACTACCTCCATGTATCAAAATAAAGACCTTCAATGTAGCGCGGTGGGCTTCACGCTTCATTAAAAATACAGACGTAATCCTGAAAGCTTAAATCAGATTATACTCAGTAACCGTTGCTAGAGCTAGCGATCAGCAGGATTGCCTAGACTACAGCAAGCATTATTGAGAATACGGATGCCATTCAAATTTTCCCTCTTGAAGCACTTAATGAGGCTGAGTATTCGGTTGCTATAGTCACATTTACTCCGTTTCGCGCCGCCAGCGCGATCGCACCAGTCGAATTTCGTCGTACCCGTACATCTCGCCCAAATGCTCACGAATGCTGCCCAGCCCATCAGGCCCCACTGTGTTGATGGCGATCACGATTTTGTCCTGGCGATCGAGCGGCACCAAATCATCCAAATCAATGGGATAGCCCAGTTCCAGTAGCTCAGCCAGATGACTCATAATGGTGCCGAGACGAAAGCCTCGCCGATCGGCAATGTCGTCAGGTTCCAGTCCTTCCTGGTAGAGCGCCAGCGTTTGCAGTTGGGTTTCAGAGGCGCGAGTAGGCGGATTAGGCAAGGGGGTAGACTGGGGGACTGTACCCGTCTCAGCTTGAAGCGGCAAGCCTCGTTCGGCGCGAAACGCTCGAATCTCGGCAATGAACGCATCGCTGTACTGTGCCAGTTTACGACTCCCGACTCCTGAAATGGTAGCGAATTGCGCAAAAGTTTGGGGTTGCATGTTTGCCATCGATCGCAGACTGGAGTTGGGAAACACGACATAGGGCGGCACAGATTGTTTGTCTGCCACGCGCTTGCGAAGTTTTTGGAGGCGATCGTAGAGGGCTTCGACTTCGGCAGCATCCACGTTGGAAGGTGTGAGAACATCCGCTGGCTTCACTGGATCGATGGCAACCATCACGGTGCGCTGGTTTCGTAGCACTTCCCAACTGAGCGGGTTGAGTTGCAGCATCGAATAGCCATCTGTGGTTTCGTCAAGCAAGCGTTGATGGATGAGCGATCGGGCTAACAGCCGCCACTCTTCGGCACTACGATCTTTGCCAATGCCATAGGTGGAGAGTTTGTCGTGTCCGTTTTTTAGGACACGATCGAGCTTGGAACCGCGCAACACATCGATCGTGTGCTTAATGCCAAACCGCTGGTTCTTCTGAGCAAAGCGCCCCACGCAGGAGAGAAACATTTGGGCTTCTAGCGTCCAGTCTGCGATCGGTTTGGGATGGCAGCAGTTGTCGCAAGTGTCGCAATTGCCGGGAAAAGCTTCGCCAAAGTAGCCAAGCTGAATGGTGCGGCGGCAGTCCGTGGCTTCAGCGTAGTTAATCACGCGGCGAAGCTGTTGAGTGGCAATGCGCTGCTCGTCTTCCAGCGGTTCGCCTGTCTCAGGATTCACCTTTTGAGCAATCAAAAACTCAACGGTTTTAATATCACCCGTCCCGTAGAACAGCGTGCATTGAGACGGTTCACCATCGCGTCCGGCTCTGCCCGATTCCTGATAGTAGCCTTCAATGTTCCGGGGCAGGTCGTAGTGGATGACGAAGCGCACGTCGGGCTTGTTAATACCCATGCCAAAGGCAACCGTAGCAACCATCACCCGCGCATCATCCCGAATAAACGTGTCCTGATTCTCTTTTCGCACCGCATCGCTTAAGCCCGCATGATAGGGTAACGCTGAGATGCCGTCTTGCTGCAACCTGGCAGTGATTTCATCCACGCGCTTGCGGCTCAAGCAATAAATAATACCTGCGCCCTGAGTGCGCTGCACCTGCTGAAAGAGGTCTGTGTAGGCTTGTCGCTGGCTACCTTTGGGGCGCACCTCGTAATACAAATTGGGACGGTTGAAGCTGGCAACATGAATGTGCGGTTCATTTAGCTCCAACTGACCGAGAATATCGTGGCGTACCCGTTCTGTGGCTGTAGCGGTCAGTGCCACGATCGGAATCACCCGATCGTCGTTTTGATACCGCTGCCGTAAGCGTCGAAGCTGCCGATATTCTGGGCGAAAGTCGTGTCCCCACTCGGAGACGCAGTGAGCTTCATCGATCGCAAACGCTGAAATCCCGACCCTTGCCTTGACCTGATCCAGAAAGCCCAAAAACGATTCGCTCAGTAATCGCTCTGGAGCCACATAAACGAGCTTGATTTTGCGATCGAGAATAGCAGCCTGCCGATAATGCGACTCAGCTTGACTGATGCTGCTATTCAGTAACGTCGCTGGAATACCGTTATTTTGCAGCGCCTGCACCTGATCCTGCATCAGTGCAATGAGCGGCGACACGACAATCATCATGCCTTCTTTCAGCAGTGCAGGCAGTTGGAAGCAGAGCGATTTACCGCCGCCTGTGGGCATGATGACGAGCAGATCGCGATCGTGCAGGGTGTATTCAATAATCTGACGCTGCCCCGGACGAAAGCTGTCATAGCCGAAGTAATGCTTGAGCGCCTGTTCTAAAGACGCAAATTGAGTTGTGGCGTAGGGAATGCTAGCTGTCATGAAGGGTTGCTGGATGCACTTGAAACCAGGGTGTCCACGCAGTTTAAACCACTAACCGGGGCTTTGTGGACAAATTGACCGCAATTTGTCAGTAAAATTGGTTGTAAACGCTATGAGCAGTACCTCAAACACGAACTGGGACGAGGTTGACTCTATGACAAAAGATGAGATTGATACGTCTGACAGTTCCCCCTTGACTGAAGAATTTTTTAACAAATCGCGGTGGTGGAAACCCGTTGAGACATTGAATGTTCTCGTTCATATTGATCGCGATACGTTGAACTGGTTTCAAGCTCAAGGTGATGACTATGAAACGAGAATGGCAGCGGCACTACGGTTTTATGCAGACGCTCACAGGCGAGCATCATAAAGGTTGTGAAGAACGATCGTTTGCCTAACGTCCATCCTGGTGAAATTCTACGTCTAGAATTTTTAGAACCGCTTGCTATCACGCCCTATCGCTTAAGCAAGGATATCGACGTAGCTCAGGCTCGCATCAGTGAAATTTTAGCTGCAAAACGTAGTATCACGGCAGACACCGCTTTTCGCTTCGCTCGCTACTTTGGTAATAGCGCTCAGTTCTGGCTAAACCTGCAAACACACTATGACCTACGTCAAGCGCAAGAAGAACATGCAGACACGTATAGTCGTATTCCTACTTTTGTCGTCTCACCGCCTACACCATCTCCGTAATCGATCGCTCCAAGGTGTTTCTACTAATCAGTAGACCAAAGATTCAGTAAACCAAAGCGCCAGAGTGTTACTTGGTGTGACATTCTACTGACGTGCTCATGGTCGAACGTTAGATTGGGCATCTTTGGTAGGGTGTGCAATCCCTGAAAACCGCTTGCATAAGGAGCAGTCGTTGAAGCGGGGGATGGTTATAAACATATGAGGAATGAGGAAAGCAGAATGGCTGGGAAAAAGTTCATCATACCTGCACTGGCGATCGCAGCTGTAGCCGGAGGCGCAGTTGCCTACGTCCACTTTAATGGGGCTTCAGGGGATGAGTTAAGTCCACAGGCACTGGCAAAGGTCGTGCCGGACGACGCTTACATGGCCGCCTTTATTTCAACGGAGCCACAGAACTGGGCCAAGCTGCAAAAGTTTGGCACGCCTGAAGCCCAACAGGTTGTAGGCAAAGGTCTTACAGACTTTCAGCAAAAGCTATTGACGGATACCAAAATTAACTATGACACCGACGTCAAACCCTGGGTAGGCAACATCATGCTGGCGGTACTGCCAAGCGATGCTGGAAAGCCAGCCAAAGAACCCAATGTGTTAGTAGTGGTAAGCGTCAAAGATAAGGCAAAAGCGCTTAATTTCGCTCAAAAGCTACAAAGTGAAAGCAAAACAAAAGCGATCGAAAGCGACTATAAGGGCATCAAAATTACCGATTATCCAGGTGAAAAAAGCTCAAGCTACACGGCTGTCGTCAAAAACTACTTAGTCCTCGCACCAGAGAAGAAAGCAGTCGAACAGGCGATCGATACCGTCAAAGGGGAACCATCGTTGGCATCCAAGGCAGATTTTGGTGCGCTTTTATCTAAAAGCGTGGAGATGCCCAATGCGATCGCCCGCATCTATATTCCAGATTATGCAGGCACCGTGCAGCAACTCATGGCTAGCAAATCGGGCGCGGCTCAATTACCAGCATCTAGCCTGGAGCAACTGAAAAAGGTGAAATCGATCGTTGCAGGCATTGGCATTGATGATGCTGGAGTCCGCATGAGAACCATCGCCAACCTTGACCCGCAGGCAAAAATATTAGAATACAAGCCTGTTGCAGGCTCCGTTGTCGCGCAATTTCCCACAGAGACGTTTGCCATGCTCAACGGTGCAGGCATTAGTCGCTACTGGGCAGAAGCCGTAGAGCAATCAAAGGCGAATCCCCAAACGCAACAAACGATCGCCCAGATGCGCCAATCGGTGCAAGCTGCCAATTTGGATCTCGACAAGGACATCTTTGGTTGGATGGACGGGGATTTCTCCTTAAGCTTCATCACCTTAAATGAGGGTGTTTTGTCTCAGTTCGGCTTTGGCGGCGTGATGGTCTTTGATACCAGCGATCGCAAAACGGCGGAAGCCACGTTGAGCAAAATTGATGGGTTAGTGAAGGGCAATGGGTTTGTGCAGGTCGCTGATCGCGATGTGCAAGGGAAGAAAATTACGGAATGGCAATCGCCGCAGGGTGTGCTGGCTGGACACGGTTGGCTCGACCAGGATTCCGTGTTCGTGGCGATCGGTGAACCGTTGGTCAACGTGATGGCAACCAAACCTACTAAAGCGCTCGACAGCAGCGACGCTTACAAAACCGTGATGGGTGGCTTGCCCAAGCAAACTGTCGGTTCCTTCTACCTGGATATGGATCAAACCATGTCGTTGGTCAATCGCACCATGCTCGTGGCGCAAAAGAACGTCATCCCGCCAGAAACGGTTGCGGTGCTGAACTCCATCCGGGGCGTTGGCATGGCGTCTACCCAGGCTGACAAAGCAACAGTGCAGCTTGAAATGTTGCTGGCACTCAAACCTGCCAAGTAGGGAGTAGGGAGTAGGGTGGGCAGTGTCCACTCTACTCCTTAACGTCCTTTTTTGCGTTAAACCCGACATTCCGCCCTTTGAAGTGTCACATTGAGCGTTTAGCGGCATAAGTTTCTCAAGGCTTTGGCAAAGTGGGTGGGGTATTAGCAACGAGTTGATAGTGCAAAACCTCGACCATCTCG
>JAHHIE010000068.1 GCA_019358945.1 Stenomitos rutilans HA7619-LM2
CGGTTAAAAATCGCTAATCTCAAGGACAAGCAAGCTTTAGCAGAACGTCTACAAGCGTTCATTGCTGAATGGAAGGCTCATGCTCACCCCTTCAACTGGACAACTAAGTCAGTCGCAAAAATAATGGTAAAATGTGACCCTAAACCAGTTCATGCCACGGCAGCTTGAATTCCGTACCCCTTTTGTGGTGACGTGTACTGAGGAGATTTCTGAGAAAGATATTACCCCTGTACGGGTTTAGCATGCGACAGATCAGCTCTGACCGATCGCGAAGACTGTTGGCTGCATGCTGAACCCCTACCATTGATAAGTATAAATGCTTCTGGAAATGGCCTAAATCAACTCTACCCCCATCCTTCACTTAGCCGCGATGCGTCGCACAGCGAAGAGACTGCCCATGACTCCGACAGAACTGCCAAACCCTAGCAAAATTAGGGGCAAAAGAATCATGCGTAGCGGGCTGATTTGTACTCCATTCGCTAGGAACTGAACAAATTCGGGCTGCTGGGCGAGTAGGCTATTGAGAAAGTGCTGCATGCTGCTGATGAGTCCCCAAGACAAGACTGCCCCGGAAATGCCAAACGTGACGCCTTGGAGGATGAATGGCAGATAGATCCAACTTGTCGTCGCGCCTACAAGCTGCATGACTTCAATTTCCCGCTTGCGCGACATAACAATGAGGCGAATGGTAGTGGTAATTACGGCCATTGCGGTGAGGGTTAGCAGGGTTGTGATGGTGAGGCTAACCCAACTTAAGCCTCGATTCAGTTGAGTGACACGTTGCACGGCTTCGTCTACATACTGTACTTCATCAACACCTTCCAGCTTCGACAGCTTCTGGGCGATCGCGGGGACATCCTGCGGCGATCGAGCCTTAACTTTAAGCTGATCCACGAGCGGATTGCCATCCAACTGTTTGGTAGCACCATTAATGTCAGATACGCCTAAATCCTTTACCAGTGCTGCCCAAGCGGCTTCTTTGGAAACAGCCTGTGTTTCGGCCACCCCTGGTATGGTAGCCACGATCGAGTTCAGTGTATCGGCTTGCACGCCTGTATCCAGATAGACCGAGACTTCCAGCTGGCTCCCAAACTGGTTCAGCAGTCCTTCCAGTTGCCACGATGCCTGAAGACTTACCCCAAACAAAAAGAGCAAAACGGTCACAGTGCTGATAGCGGCCCAATTCATCCAACCGCCGCGTCGCAGGCCCAGCAGCGTCTCGCGCAGCAAATAATCTAGCTTGGTGAGAAATTGAAACATGCGCCTTTCTCTCTACTTTCGCGTCAGGCTAACGAGCCTTTCTCGTAAAATGCTCTCTTGCTGGCTATCGTCAAGGTTACGGGCAACTTCAACGGCCTGTTGATAGCTCTGCTTCGCCTTAGGATAGTCGCCTACTGTTTCGTACAGTTCCCCCAACGTTTGCAGCGAGGTTAGTTCCTGTTGATCGTTCTCTAGCATCTGTGCTACGCGCAGCCGTTGATTCAGCAATTCGATGGATTGTCTATAGTCTCCAATCGCTTTGAGAGCAACAACCATACCATCGATCGCGCGAAACTGGTTGGGGCGATCGCGACTAATATCACTTAGCCTGACTGCCAACCCGTAATACTTCATGGAGTCACGGTACTGCCCTTCTGCCTGGTACAGGTCGCCCAAATTGTTCAAGCTCGTGGCTTCTCGTTTGGTGCTACTGGCTCGACGAGCGGCGGCCAGAGCAATGTTGTATTCCTCAAGGGCACGATCGCGATCGCCGAGACCTACGGCTAATAGCCCCAAAC
This sequence comes from Stenomitos rutilans HA7619-LM2, assembly GCA_019358945.1. Taxonomy (GTDB): domain Bacteria; phylum Cyanobacteriota; class Cyanobacteriia; order Leptolyngbyales; family Leptolyngbyaceae; genus Stenomitos; species Stenomitos rutilans. Next base: position 1,779 of record JAHHIE010000068.1, read on the forward strand.
TATCGTGCGTTAACGCGGCTCCATCTGCACTGTTAATGCTGGTTGAAATGGCAAGGGCTTCGTTAAACAGCGATGTGGCTGACGTAATGCCACCCCGTTTTGCCAGCACTCTACCGAGGCTATTCAAAGCATAGATTTGCCCTTGAAAGTCTTGCTCATCGCGCGCGATCGCCAACTGTCGGCGCAGCACATCTTCCGCTTCGACCGAGCGTCCCAGGCGAGAGTATGCCGAGCCAAGGTAACCGTAAGCCAGCGCCTCACCAGAGCGATCGACCAGGTTTTGGTAAAGCCTCAACGCCTGCTGCCACGACTCCACTGCATCGAGTAATGAACCATCAAATTCCTGGTCTTTACCCAATTGCAGCAGTCGATCGGCTTCATTCCTGGATGCCCCCTGTGTACCGTTGTTCAGCGGTACGGACATTTGCCGATTCAACTGCAACGACTGATTTAAATCGGCAGCACCGACGGTCGGCGCGAAGAGCGCGATCGCACTCAGAACAACCGATTGGCTCAAAAGGCTCAGGCTCCAACGATTCATCATCCTGCCTCTAACGAGTGATTGGTGGATGGGCGAGGCATGGGTACCTACTCAACGCTTGGTTCCATTAAAGCAGCACTAAACCCCAACCCGCTTCTAGAATTCCCTTCCAGGTAGATGGTGCGCACATCTTCTGGTAAGGTTGCCTCCAGCAAGCGATAGCCTTCCTGCACCTGCGATCGTACCTCTGTGGGAGACATCACTTCACCCTCTGCCCGCAAGTAAGCCGAAATCCGCGTTTCGCTCCAGTTGAAGGTTTGCGCCATCAGCACAACGAGCCGTAGCGTTGGTGGCATTTGATCGAGCGCTCGTTCGATATAGCACCACAGGGGTGGCGGCGCGGCTTCGAGATTGTATTGAATCGCTTCTACAGGCGGCAACTCAGCCCGATTAATGCAAATGGCTGTCACGTTAATCAACCAGCTTTGCAATGTCATGCCAGCCTCACTTTCGCTGCTGCCGCCTCGCAAATCGACTCCGCCTAGCTCATGGAAGATATGCCGCCAGGTGTTTCCAAATAAGTAGTCTGCCTGTACGGGCGATCGAGCCGAATGCCGAATCAACGTGTAAACCATCGGGCTATAGCGACAGAAAATCGCCGTAAAGTACTGCCCAGAGTCTGGATACCGCTGAAACAGCGTCAGCAAATCTTGATCGCTATAGTGTGTCAGCCCCTTGACTACGGGATGATTACACTCTGGAAATGACGGAATTGCAGGAAAGGTAGGAATGGACACAGCCAAGTTACCAGCTAGTGGTGGAAATGAATGACCTCCCATATATAAGCCGTTTTTGGCTAATTGACACGATTTTTTTACAAATTGGGAGAAGGGAGAGCAGTGAGGGGTGAACGTTAAGAGCTTTGAGTTTTGAGTTGATTCAGCGGTCAGCGGTCAGCTATCAACCTCAGTTATCAGCTTTTTAGCCTTTAGCCTGCACTCTTCATCCCTCATCCTTCTGCCCTCTGCCTTTCGCCTTCGTCCCCACTTCCCACTACAGACGTTCTTGATACAATGGTTAGAGGTGCTTAAACTCATTGCCTGCAAATGCCGTTTAGCAAGCTTCTTCGATCGTTTGCCCTGTTTCAATCACCACCATGCTTATCCGTAGTACTCTGGCTCTTGTTCAATCGTTACCGCTGGCATCCATTCCTGGGCTGGATACGTTGTTTTCAACTCAGGGCATTATGGTGATGCTACTGGGGGCGTATGCCGTGGCGATGTGGATGTTTCTGACCAGTGCGCCGAAAGTTCACACCATTATGGTATCGGATGTGCAACTGGCGCGGAACCTCTACGAAGGGCTGTTGGAGCTACCAGCGGCGGATATTCCGCTCCACTATTATTACAACTACGAGCAATCATTAGGGACTGCGGCGATCGACCCTCTGTACGTTACACCTGGGCTAGGGCGATCGACCATCAACACTGCCAGCACACCAGAAGGACTGTGGTATCAACTCAAGAAGAATACCCAACTGCATGTGATTTCGGGAGCCAGCATGGGCGAAAAGAATCGACAACGCCATGTGTGCTTCGATCGTGACTGCCTGGAGCAAGTGCTACTGCGAGTGCAGATGCGAAATGTGAAGCACAAGATCCGCCAGGAGAAGCCGCTCAATTTTTTAGTAAAGGATTATGAGGGCAACGTGATTGAAATGGCAGAAGTGTCGAATTAAATATCTATGCAGTATCGTCGGTTTGGGCGCACAGAACTATCGATGCCTGTTTTTTCGTGCGGTGGGATGAGGTATCAGCACAAGTGGCAGGATGTTTCGCTGCGAGAGATTCCAGCTGATAACCAGGCGAATCTGGAGGCGACGATCCGGAGATCGCTTGAATTGGGCATCAATCATATCGAAACGGCACGAGGCTATGGCACGTCGGAAATGCAGCTAGGGCAGATTTTGCCAGCGCTTCCCCGTGAGAAACTGATCGTGCAAACAAAAATTTCTCCGGTGGCGGATGCTAAAGCGTTTCGGCGCACGTTTGACCAATCGCTGGCATACCTAAAGCTGGATTACGTCGATCTATTGGGCTTACATGGCATCAATACGCCTGAGTTGCTGGATTTTTGCATCCGTCCGGGTGGTTGCCTGGATGTGGTTCGCACGTTGCAAAAACAGGGTAAAGTCCGCTTTGTAGGCTTTTCAACGCATGGGCCGACAAACGTGATTGAGCAGGCGATCGCCACTGACCAGTTCGACTATGTGAACCTGCACTGGTACTACATCAATCAAACGAACTGGTCTGCCATTGAAGCCGCCACTCGTCACGATATGGGCGTTTTCATCATTAGCCCATCTGAAAAGGGTGGCATGCTCTTTCAAGCACCGCAACGGCTGGTGGACTTGTGTACGCCGCTGAGTCCGATCGTCTTCAACGATCTGTTTTGCCTCAGCCATCCTCAGGTGCATACGCTCAGCGTCGGTGCTGCCAAGCCACAAGATTTTGATGAACATCTGAAAACGCTGGCGTTACTCGATCGCGCTTCGGAACTTCTCCCGCCAATTGTCGAGCGACTGGAGCAAGCCGCGATCGAGCGTCTGGGTGCAGAATGGATGCAAACCTGGCATGTGGGCTTACCAACCCCCGCCGAAACGCCTGGTGGCTTAAATATTCCTGTGATGCTGTGGCTACGGAATCTGGCGATCGCCTACGACATGGTGGACTTTGGCAAGATGCGCTACAACCTGTTGGGGCAGGGGAGCCACTGGTTTCCGGGTGCAAGCGGCGATCGGATTGCAGAACTCGATTTGCGGCAATGTCTTGCCAACAGCCCTCATGCCGCCAAAATTCCCACGCTTTTAACCGAGGCGCATGAGCTTTTGGGTGGTCAAAAAATCCAGCGCTTATCAAGGCAGTAAGCCGCTATACCCAATAATCAAAACCTCGGAGGTTTAAGCAGCGACATTGTTTAATGCGTCATGCCTATTAAAACCTCCGAGGTTTGTGTCAGTCGTCATGAAGCGATAAGGGACTACATCATCCCCATGCCACCCATGCCGCCCATACCACCCATGCCACCCATGCCGCCCATGCCGCCCATATCGGGGGCACTAGCCACTGCTTTGGGTTCAGGCTTCTCGACGACGAGGGCTTCGGTGGTCAGCACCATGCCTGCAATCGATGCGGCATCTTGAATCGCAGAGCGCACCACCTTAGCAGGATCGACAATACCGGCTGCAATCAGGTCTTCGTAGACATTGGTAAGTGCGTTGTAGCCGATGTTGAAGTCAGCGGTACGAACCTTCTCGACCACAACAGTGCCTTCAACGCCAGAGTTGTCTGCAATCTGACGCAGGGGGGCTTCTAGCGCTTTGATGAGGATGTTTGCACCAACTTGCTCTTCTGCACTCAGGCTGTTGCTAAACTCAGCCAGCTTGGGGATGAGGTGAATCAGCGTTGTGCCGCCGCCAGGAACAATGCCTTCTTCCACCGCTGCTTTCGTTGCATTGAGGGCATCTTCAATGCGGAGCTTGCGGCTTTTAAGTTCCGTTTCGGTTGCCGCACCAACTTTGATGACCGCCACGCCACCTGCCAGTTTGGCAATGCGCTCTTGGAGCTTCTCTTTGTCGTATTCGGAATCGCTGCGTTCAAGTTCTCTACGAAGTTGGGCTACGCGCTGCTCGATGTCTTTTGTGTTCTCAACGCCAGAGACGATCGTGGTGGAATCCTTTGTGATGGTAATCTTCTGCGCTTTGCCCAGCATTTCGAGGGTGACGGTGTCGAGGCTGAGTCCGATTTCTTCGGAAACAACCGACCCACCCGTGAGAACGGCAATGTCTTGCAGCATGGCTTTACGGCGTTCGCCAAAGCCGGGTGCCTTGATTGCAGTGGCGTTTAGTACGCCGCGCAAACGGTTTACCACCAGGGTTGCTAACGCTTCGCCTTCTACGTCTTCGGCAATGACCAACAAGGGCTGCCCCGATCGCGCGATTTTCTCCAGTACCGGAATCAAATCCTGAATGGAGCTAATTTTTTTGTCAGCCAGCAGAATGAGTGCATTGTCCAGTTCGGTAATCATCCGCTCAGCGTCGGTGACAAAGTAGGGGGAGATGTAGCCGCGATCGATCTGCATCCCTTCCACCAAATCCAGCTCGGTGTTGAGCGATTTGGATTCTTCGACGGTGATCACGCCATCTTTGCCAACTTTATCCATTGCTTCAGCAATCATCGCGCCGACTTCTTCATCGTTGCCGGATGAAACGGTAGCGACCTGGGCGATCGCGTTTCCTTCCACGGGCTTGGCGACTGCCTGAATTTCATCCACCAGCTTGATCACGGCTTTCTCAATGCCGCGACGGAGGGCAACCGGATTTGTCCCAGCGGCGACATTTTTCATGCCTTCGCGGATCATGGCTTGTGCCAGCACAGTAGCAGTGGTGGTGCCATCGCCTGCTAAATCTTTCGTCTTGGAAGCAACTTCCCGAATCAAGGAAGCACCTGTGTTCTCAAGCGGATCTTCTAGCTCAATTTCGCGGGCGATCGTCACGCCGTCATTCACAATCTGGGGTGCGCCATACTTCTTTTCCAAAAGGACGTTACGCCCTTTGGGGCCCAAGGTCACGCGAACGGCATCTGCCAGCGCATTCACGCCTCGCTCTAATGCCTGCCGCGATTCGTCATTAAAGACAACAATTTTTGCCATAACTACTCGCTCAGTTCTCCACATTGACTTTAGCACTCTCTGCGATCGAGTGCTAAGAATTCACAAGGTAATCCCTTTGTGAGCAGATTTTGGGGTGAGCAGATTTTGAGGTAAGGCGGTGGAGTCTACAGAAGCGCGATCGCTCGCGTGGGTTTGCTTCTGCTGCGTTAACTGGCTGGTGTATTGCTCGCCCCACGTCCGCATGAGCAGCAAAATCGGCTCTAGGCTGCGACCAAACTCCGTGAGCGAATATTCCACTTTGGGCGGCACCTCTGCATAAACCGTCCGTAAGACCACCCCGTCCTGCTCTAGCTCCCGCAATTGCAAGGTCAACATCCGTTGAGTACAACCGTCGATCAGCCGATGCAGTTCATTAAACCGCTTGGTGCCTTCCATCAGGTGAAAAAGAATCACCCCTTTCCAGCGTCCGCCAATGACATCTAGCGTGGCTTCCACAGCGCAACCGTAGCGGCAGTCATACTGTCGTTTTCCCATAGCATCTTTAGGTAGGATACTTTTTGATAGTACTCTACAAAATTGTGCGTACTTGTCAAACAGTAGGCTGGCTCTCAGAATGAAGGTGTTCGTAAAGAGGTGAAAGTCGGGGAAGCAGGGGGAGATGGGGAGGCAGAGGGAGTGGGGAGGCAGAGGAAGCAGAGGGAGCAAGGGAAGTAGGGGATCAATCCAATCTCTCTAGCGCAACTCAGAATTCAAAGCTTAAAACTTAAATCTTCCCTTTCTCCCTCGCTTCCCTTGCCTCCCCCGCTTTCCCACGCCCTCAACCCTTTTAGGAGTTTTCTATGCAAGTGTATGAATTACGGAGCGATCGACCTGGATTGGATGCCGTGACGTTGGTCGAGCGGCCTGATCCCCAACCACAAGCAGGGCAAGTGTTGGTAAAAATGCACGCCGCCTCGTTGAACTATCGAGATTTGCTGGTAGCGAAAGGCGCGTATGGTTCCCAGGAAGTACAGCCGATCGTGCCGCTGTCGGATGGTGCGGGCGAAGTGGTTGCGGTCGGTACGGGTGTGAGCCGTGTGCAGGTGGGCGATCGAGTGGCAGGCATCTTTATGCAAACGTTTTTGGCAGGCGAACTCACATCAGAGAAGTCGAAATCGGCATTGGGTGGCGCGATCGATGGCGTGCTGGCAGAGTACGTTGTGTTCGATGAACAGGGCTTGGTGAAAATTCCTGCTCATCTTTCCTACGAGGAAGCGGCAACGCTACCGTGTGCCGCCGTCACAGCCTGGAATGCTCTGGTTGCCGAAGGGCAGTTAAAAGCGGGTGACACCGTTTTGCTGCAAGGCACAGGCGGTGTTTCACTCTTTGCGCTGCAATTTGCCCACCTAATAGGTGCAACGGTTATTATCACCAGTAGCAGTGATGCCAAGCTAGAGCGGGCAAACCAGCTAGGGGCCGCCAGTGGTATCAACTACAAAACCACGCCCAACTGGGAAGAAGTGGCCTGGAATCTGACTGACGGCAGAGGCGTTGATCATGTAGTGGAAGTGGGTGGCTCCAGTACCCTGTCTCAGTCGCTCAGAGCCGTCCGCTATGGAGGGAGAATTGCCCTGATCGGCGTGCTGACGGGCACGGCAGGAGATGTGAAAACCAGCGCCATTCTGCATAAGCATGTGTGCGTCCAAGGCATCTATGTTGGCTCCCGCGATCACTTTGAGGCGCTGAATCGGGCGATCGCCTTACATAAGCTACATCCAGTCATCGATCGCACCTTCCCCTTTTCTGAGGCCAAAGAAGCTATGCAGTACCTCGAAAGCGGTGCGCACTTTGGCAAAGTCGTCATTACCATTTGAGCCATTGTCTAGCCGTCAGCGGTTAGCTTTTAGCCTTCATCCTTCATCCTTTAGCCTTCATCCCTCATCCTTCCTCTTTACTTCTGCCCTCTGCCTCCTGCCTTTTGCCCCTTAAGCCATCACCATACCGCCATCCACATTCATCACCTGTCCCGTAATGTAGGCAGCCGCCGGATCAGCCGCTAAAAAGCGGATCAAACCTGCCACTTCTTCAGGCTTGCCATAGCGTCCTAAGGGAATAAATTGCAGGATGCCCTCTGCTTTTAGGTCAACAGTCATGTCGGTTTCGATAAAGCCAGGAGCGACTGCGTTGACGGTAATGCTACGGGTTGCTAGTTCTTTTGCCACCGTTTTGGTAAAACCAATGACCCCTGCTTTCGCCGCACTGTAGTTTGCCTGACCGGGATTGCCCATTTGTCCTGCAACCGAGGTGATGTTGATAATACGCCCTGATCGCTGCTTCAACATAATCTTGCTCACCGCACGGGTACACAAAAAGACCCCAGTTAAGTTGAGGTCAATCACTGCTTGCCAATCTTCGGGTTTCATCCGCAGCAGCAGCGTATCGCGGGTAATGCCAGCATTGTTCACCAGAATATCCACCTGCCCCCACTTCTCCATGACGGCATTGATTAAACCATCCACCTGCTCGGCTTTAGATACGTCTGCCGGGAGCGCGATCGCCTGACTGCCCATTGCCTCAATCTCTGCCACTACCTGATCGGCAGACTCGCGTGAACTGGCGTAGTTTACAACAACGCTTGCCCCTTCTGCTGCTAACGCCAGCGCTGTCGCACGACCGATCCCGCGTGAAGCGCCTGTGACGATCGCCACTTTCCCGTGTAGCCGTTGCAGGTCGGTTGGCAGTGCTTCCATAGTTCTCTCTCCAAATGTCGCTTACTGAATCATAGGGGAAAGGGGGAATGGGCGTGGATGGGCAGAGGGAGCAGAGGAGAACGTTGATTGCAAGGATTAAGAAAGTGTTGGGTTTTAGCGGTAGGAGAGATATGAGGCGCGATCGTAGAGAGCAAAGCCAGGATTAAACGATCGCACTGGAGAATTGAACGATGGCAGTAAAAAAGCAGTTTGATAGCTTTGAAGAGTTGCTCTCTGGTTCAGACTTGCCTGTTTTGGTTGATTTTTACGCAACGTGGTGCGGTCCTTGTCAAATGATGGCGGGCATTTTAGAGCAAGTAAATGCTCAAATGAAGCATCAGGTGAAGGTGATTAAGATTGATACCGATAAATATCCGCAAATCGCTACAGAGCATCAAATTCAAGCGCTGCCCACGCTGGTGTTGTTTAAGCAAGGGCAACCTGTAGAGCGCATTGAAGGCGTGGTGCCAGCGGAGAAGCTGATTCAGCGGCTGCGATCGTTGGTGTGAGGAAGACAGGAGGCAGAAGCGACTCAGAACTCTTAACTCAAAACTGTCTTCTCCCTCCCTTTACTGATACTCCCCCTTTCCCCCACTCATATGCCCTCCTTATGGCTACAAGCACCTAGAATCAGCAAAAAAGTCCCAAAAGCCATATAACTTAAAGGTTTCGTAGATCAAGAGCCAGAGGAACGCTTTAGAATAGGGCATTGAAAGTTAGAGTGGATGCGTGTTTCAGCCATTTTATTGAAAATCCTTGTCAGGTTTTCGATCGCCGCCCTTCACTCAAAACTTCGATGAACAGTGTGTTACGCCCTAAAAACCCAAGGAGAACCTATGAACAAGGGAGAGCTAGTAGATGCGGTGGCAGATAAGGCCAGCGTGACGAAAAAGCAGGCAGATGCTGTGTTGACGGCAGCTCTAGAAGCGATCGTTGAAGCCGTGAGCGATGGGAGTAAAGTAACACTAGTTGGCTTTGGGTCGTTTGAATCACGAGAGCGCAAAGCCCGTGAAGGTCGCAACCCCAAAACGGGAGACAAAATGGACATTCCTGCGACCAAAGTGCCAGCCTTTTCGGCTGGAAAATTGTTTAGAGAGAAGGTTGCGCCGGAGAAGAAGTAAGGGAGTTGCTGAAACGTGAGGTGTGTTGAAATAAGTTTTTTGCCTCCAGCCTCCTTTTACCCTCTAGAATCAGCAACACTAAAAGAGCACCGTTTTGATGACGCCATTTGACTCAGCCATCGGTTAAGCGTCCATCGCATGGGGGGAATTTAGTTTGGGCAGCGTCACTTGCGGACTGTTCCCCCTCTGCCATTCTGGATTTTTCTGCCAGTATTAACCCGCTCGGTCCACCTGCTTCCGCGATCGCCACTATTCAAACGCACTTAAGCGATCTCAAAGCGTATCCTGATCCCCAGTACCGCGAACTGCGATTGGCGCTTAGCGAGTTCCACCAAATTCCCTCAGAGTACATTCTGCCTGGGAACGGTGCCGCTGAACTTTTAACCTGGGCATGCCGGGATCTCGCCGCTCTAGATGTTACCTGCCTGGTTACACCTGCCTTTAGCGACTATCAGCGTGCGCTTAAAGCGTTCAACGCAACGGTAAGGGCATGTCCTCTAGAACCATTCGCTAATGGAACGTGGGAGTTGAGCAAACCGCTTATCTCTGGCGATCTTGAAAGTCTGTTTCTTAGAAAAGCGGCTGGTTTATTGCTTAACAACCCGCATAACCCAACCGGGAAGCTGTTTTCAAAGGCATTAGCATCCCTTCCCGACGATTATGCTCTCGTGGTCGTGGATGAAGCATTTATGGATTTCTTGCCACCAGATGAGCAGCAGAGCGTGATTGATCTGGTAGTGGAGTATCCAAATCTGGTGGTGCTGCGATCGCTCACCAAGTTTTACAGTTTGCCAGGACTACGCCTGGGCTATGCGATCGCTCATCCCGATCGACTCCAGCGCTGGCAAGCATGGCGCGATCCCTGGTCTGTGAATGCACTGGCAGCCGCAGCAGGTGCCGTGATGGTAAAGGATACTGTGTTTCAGCAACAGACATGGCAGTGGTTAGCCGCCGCAAAGCCTTTACTGTTCAAGGATTTGTCTGCTTTACCGGGATTACAACCCTATCTAGGAGCAGCGAATTTCTTACTGGTGAAGTCAGCGCGATCAGTTGTACAACTCCAAACAGAACTCCTGCAACGGTACCAGATCTTAATTCGAGATTGTCTGAGTTTTCCTGAGTTGGGCGATCGCTACTTCCGCGTTGCCATTCGCACCGAGGCCGAAAATCAGCGATTACTGGACGGATTGAGGCAGATCCTTTCCAATGGAGAATAGGGTTAGTTTGAGCAGTAAATGCCATTTTGTAACTCAAATTTTTAACTCAAAACTCTTTTTATGCCTGTTGATTACGATCTCGTCGTTATCGGTAGCAGCGCGGCTGGCATCCATGCAGCCATTGCGGCCGCCAATCTCAAAGCCCGTGTAGCACTGGTTGAGCAAGGGTGCTCAGCCGTTAGTGATGGGTTTGGCACGCGTGTTTTAAGCGAGGTTGGGCAAACGCTCTACCAGAAGCAACGGGCAGCACAGCTAGGCTTGTGGGATGAAGTGGCTTTGCCCTCGGTAGCAACGGCTTGGGAGCAGACACAACGCTGGTCAAAGGCAGCAGCGTTGGCGATCGCTGATCCCCTGTCTCCTTCAGCCCTTTCTGCAATGGGCGTTGACGTGCTTTCTGGCTGTGGTGAGTTTCATCGTAAGCCAACGTTGGGCTTTAGGGTGAACGATCGCGCGCTGCGATCGCGCGCATACTTGCTTGCGATCGAGCAACTCCCCGTTATCGTCAAAACGTCTGCCTCTCGCTATGCTGTACCTGCGCCTCTTGCTCTCCCAAACATTGATGGCTTGGCAACAGTCGGCTATTTGCATGCCAACACCGTACTGCAAAAGATGCCAGCATTTGAGGCGTTGCAGCGCTTGGTGGTTATTGGCAACGACGCGATCGGCGTTGAACTGGCGCAAAGCTTGGTTCGGTTGGGGCAAGCAGTCACGCTGATCGTTTCGTCTCCCCGCATTCTGCCTGACGAAGATTCAGACGCCGCATTTTTGCTTCAGGCACAGCTAGAAGCCGAGGGTGTTGAGGTTTTAACGGACACCACCGTAACGCAAGTGCGACACATTGATGACAGCAAATGGGCGCAGGCGGGTAATCACGCGATCAAAGCCAGCGAAATTATTCTGACGACTGCCACCCCCCTTGACTGGAAAACGCTCAATCTTGAAGCTGCCAATGTCAAGATGTCTGCCTCAAACGTGATCGTGAACGCCAAACTGCAAACATCGAACCCTCACATTTATGCCTGTCGGAGTCAGTTTGATGGCGCTTACACCTCTCATCAAGCGATCGCCGACGCAAACACTGCCCTCAAAAATGCACTTTTTCTGCCGATTGCCAAGATAAGCGATCGTTCGGTTCCATCGGTCATTGCCACGGTTCCTCCCCTGGCACGGATCGGACATACGGAGCCTTCTGCGATGCAACGTTTCGGCAAGGATGTTGTTGTCCTCCAGCAGTCGTTCAAGGCGCTAACGAAAGCCCAACTTCAAGGCGAAACAACCGGATTTTGCAAGCTGCTCGTGCATCGCAATGGTTCGCTGTTAGGCGCACATATTGTCGGTTTGCAGGCAGAAGAACTCATTGCCCCGATCGCCCTTGCCATGCAGCAAAAGATCAAAATTCAGGCGATCGCGGCTCTCGTCCTACCCTCTTCTTCTCTCGCCGAAATTATGCAACAAACTGCCGCTGAATGGCATCGTCTTCGATGGCAGCAGAACTCGAAACGGCAAGACTTTTTGGAAGGCTTTTTTAACTGGCGGCGATCGCAAAGTTGAGGAATCAGAAATCAAATTTTTTTTGGGCGTTTGTAGGGACGTTACATATAACGTCCCTACAAACGTCAAACCCTTGCCAGCGTCACCTTCTCCGGCTGATCCTGATACTTGCCACGACGGGTTTCGTAGCTGATCGCGCAGGGTGCTCCCTCCAGGAAAAGCAACTGCACCACGCCTTCATTGGCATAGATCCGACAGTCGGCACTGGATGAGTTAGAGAACTCTAGCGTCAGATAACCGCGCCAACCAGCTTCGGCGGGTGTCAGATTGGCGATGATGCCGCAACGGGCGTAGGTGCTTTTACCAATACAAACGACCGTCACATTTTCGGGCACTTCTAGTCGTTCGAGGGCAACCCCTAACCCATAGGAATGGGCAGGTAAGATGAAGTGATAACCATCATTGTCTTCATGCAATTGGGCAGGCTCTAAATTTGCTGGATTAAAGTTTTTGGGATCAACCACTGTACCTGGAATGTGCTTAAAAATCCGAAATTCGGACGGTGAGAGGCGCAGATCGTAGCCATAGCTGCTTAGCCCATAAGAGATTACAGGTAAACCATCGGCTTTTCTAACTAGCTGCGGTTCAAAGGGGCTAATCATGCCCTTCTCTGCCATTTGCGCAATCCAGGTATCGTTTTTAATCATAGGAATTAACCTGATAGAACAATGAGTTCAAACGAGGTGAGTCATCACCAAACTAATCAAGGACAGATTATGCACTAAGATGGCAACCGCTTAAGCACCATAGACCTCTTCGTAAATTTCCGAGAGTGTGTCATGGAAGCCCCATCCTATGTTGGATGTATCCTTGACAATTTTTTGAAAACGCTTCTGAAAACCATCTTGAATTTCATTTTTTGTAACCCACTTTATGGCATCACCATACATACTTTCCATGCTGTTGTAAAAAGGTTCGTCAATATCCCCATAAGCATTTGTAAATTTCACGCCCTGCTCTACATAAAAGAGCATGATGTCCGCCATATTTACAGGATTTCTGCACAGCTTTTTGTACTCAGAAACTGCCTTTCTTGCAACTGAAAGCCTCGCCTTGCCATAGCCGCGAGTCGGAAAAAACTCATGCTCAATGATCTGCTTGTACTTTGCAATGACGTGAGTTTCATCTTCAGGGTTTAGCTTGAGCTGATAATAATCCTTAACAGGTTGAAATCGCTTGCAAAGCTCGACAATGTCTTTGGCAAGTTCTTCTCTTGGGCAGTCTTTCAAATATTGCTTAAGAACAGTAAGGCTGAGAGTGTCTTTTGCCATGTCAATAAGTTCACAGAGTGAGCTAGTGGTCTGTCGAGACTTATTTTGTGAGTTTCTCACTTACAAAATAACAACCTTCACTAAACCCAAAGCACAAAATCAAAACTGACGAACCACTAGTTGAGTAGCGATTGGTTTGTACATCCAAGCGATCGCGGACTATCTCCTAACACCAGAAAATTGCCGACTTCAAGGTTGGTGGCTCCTGCGAAGTTCGGTAATTTGGTCTGCGACATCCAGGAGCGATCGCGGCATTTCGGGGCCAGTGAGAATAACATCGACATGACGTGGGCGCTGCTTCAGGAAGGACAGCACTTCTGTATCGGCAATTAGCCCAAAGTTGACTGCCAGGCTGAGTTCATCCAGTACTACAAGCTCGTATTTGCCTTCCAGGACGATCGCGCGTGTATACTCCCAGAGTTCCAGCAAAGATTGCGTCTCTTCCTCATCTAAATGAGGTGTATCAATGCAGCGCGGCAAGTTGCAGCGAATCCAATCCAGATTTTGCCCCAACTGCACGGGATGTTCATAACCTTGCCCAATGCCGCCTTTCAGGAACTGCACCACCAGCACAGGTGTTCCCTGCCCCGCAATGCGTAGCGCCTGCGCCATGACGTTCGTGAAAAAGCTGCGATGCGAACAGGTAAAGACCTGTACCAACCCCTCTACCCGATGGGTGAGTTGATGATTGACATCTAGCGAGGGGGTTTCGATCTGTGAAACCATAAAGCGTGACCCAGTAGCGGTGAATCGGTATCAGCGTTTGGTTGAATTTGAAGTACCCAGAATCTAGCGTGCTTTAACAAATTTCTCCCATATCAAACACTATATGTAATAGTCCGTCAAGTAATCGGGGAGAAGGGCGATCGTGGAATTAATCAGCCCAAACTGCCATAGCGCCTCACCAAGTGAAGATGCCCCTGTCTTTTAGGAGATGACGATCGTGGTCGCTGTTTCTAACGTGCTAAAGATAACCATCACGCTTCATCTGAGCACCGTCAGCTATGAAACCGCTTTACCTTTGGATTGCCGTCCTACTCAGCTTGGTAGGTTACTGGGTGTTGATCAACGTCCTGTTCTAACCTGCCCTCATTGTGGTGAGAGCTATCTTGCAACTGAAACGTTACACCACATTGAGCAAGCTAAATCAAACCGTTAGCACCTGGCGGTTAAGTGTTTTGTTGCGATCGCACATTACGAGTGAAGACAAGAACTGCTTCTTGCTTGACTCACTGCACTAGCTACAAGCAGCCGAGGATCTGGCAATTGAAGCGCTGATACTCGTTGTTGAGTAATCAAGCTGTAGCGCAGTATAGATTGTGGATTTGATAAGCAATGCTATCCAGTTAAGCAGGCGTATCTAACCCCAGAGAGAGGCGATCGTCCAATCGTTGATAAACTCGCTCAATGAGGCGCAGTTGGGCTGTTAGCTCGGCGGCTAATCCGACGATTTGATCCCGTTCCATACAATCCCAGTTTGGCGGATTTTAGCGGCAAAGTGACATTGATCTAAGGGCACCACATCAACCTCTCGATCGACGTGCAGAGAAAGATAGCTGCCAAGACCAAAGGGATCTCCATGCTGCAAACTTTCAACCGCCAGGTCAAGATCTGATTGACGGGAAAAGCGACCAGTCTGAGTGATGGAACCAAACAAATACCCCTGCTCGATCCCAAAATCAATCGCGTGGTGCTGCAACCAAATCAATGCCATTTGCAGAAGCTGCTGGCGATCGTGCTCCGATTTCTGCCGCTGTTGAGCCAGCTTTTCGTCAAGTAACGGGGTAGGGAATGTCATTTCCTGATTCTAGCCTGGTTCAATCATTTCCTCTCTTCGATCGATGGCGCAGCGAACCATCCTTTGCATCGTTTGGTTGACAGTAGCCGATCGCTCAAAGAATATGTCAGGATCAGGTGTTGCTTATCGGGTCTGCCATGCTGGTGCAAACGTCTTCTTCGCTGCCGTTTCTGGGTTCTGATGTCGCGGCGACTTACAACAATGCAAAGGTTGTGATCCTGCCCATTCCTTACGAGGCGACGACCACCTATCGTCGGGGCTGTGAGCATGGGCCTGATGCCATTCTGGATGCGTCACAGCAGGTCGAGTATTACGATGAGGAACTCGATCGCGAACTGTGGGACGTGGGGATTTATACAGAAGAGGCGATCGCCGATACCCGCAATGGGCAAAAAGTCTCGTCTGAAGAGATGCTTCGTGTCACGCAGGAGACCATTTATAAGCTGGCTTCAGACGGCAAATTCGTGATCTCGTTGGGTGGCGAACACAGCATCACGACCGGGATTGTGGAGGGATATCGGCAGGCAAATCCAGGCGAGTCATTTACGGTGGTACAGGTCGATGCTCACGGCGATTTGCGTCACGAATACGAAGGTTCCATCCACAACCATGCGTGTGTCATGCGGCGCATCGTGGATATGGGGTTGCCAACCGTGCAGGTGGGCATTCGCAGCATTTGCAAAGAAGAAGCCGAGCTGATCAAAGAGAAACAGCTTGCCGTTTTCCGCGCACGAGAGATTGTGGTGCAGCCAGACTGGATCGATCGCGCTGTAGCCAGCATCAAAACCAAAAAGGTTTTCATCACGATCGACCTTGACGGCATCGACCCCACGCTGATCCCCGGAGTCGGCACTCCCGAACCTGGCGGCTTAAACTGGTATAGCTTGCTCACCTTCATCCAGCGCATCTTTGCCAACCATCAGGTCATCGGCTGTGATGTCATGGAACTCGCTCCTATTAACGATTCTGTGGTGTCGGAGTTTACGGCAGCGAAATTGGTCTATAAACTAGTGGGATATCAGGCGATCGCGCAAGGGTGGGAGTAGAAGGTAAAAGGCAAAAGGTAAAGGGCAAAAAACCGCAGAGACGCAGAGGCGCAGAGAAGATTCAGCACAAACCTTTTAGCCTTCATCCTTTAGCCTTTTTCTCCTAACTAACAACTAACAACCTTAGCGAAGCCATGCCGAAGGCTTTACAACCAACAACTTCCCTCTCCCGCTCTACCAGGATTCAGGTTCATGGAAAAAATGAGTACCGTGATTGGTAATTACGCCCCCGACTTTGAGATTCCAGGGATTGATGGCACTGTGCATCATCTAGCACGGTATTTAGAGCGGTTTCGTGCGGTAGCGGTTGTGTTTATGTGCAATCACTGTCCATACGTGCATCGGCATCTCGATCGCCTGAAGCAGATCCAGACGGATTTTCACGACCAAGGAGTAACGCTGATTGGCATCAATGCTAACGACGCTGATCGCTATCCTGATGACAGCTTTGAGAACATGAAACGCTTTGCTGCCGAACATCAACTTAACTTTCCCTACCTGCGGGATGTGACACAAGAAGTTGCCCAGAGCTTTGGCGCTGAGAAAACACCTCACATCTTCCTGCTGAACCAGAACGGGGTGCTCTGCTATAGCGGCTCGGTAGACGATAGCCCAAACGATCCGGGCACTGTGCGGATGACGTATCTGCGAGACGCGATCGCCCAAATTTTGATCAATGCTCCCATTCGACCAACCTCAACAGAGCCAGTAGGCTGTTCTGTTAAGTGGCATGCTTAGGGTTATATTCCAGACCTGTGATTTATCTTTGTAGGGACGTTACATGTAACGTCCCTACAGATCACGACTGATTACTTTGCCGCTTTTGCACGATTTACAATCCTCAACCGTTGCGTAATCATAGTCATGCCGTCGTGTCGTACTAAAACGGCTGAGATCCAGCGATTGTCAGCCGTGAGTGGAGCGCGACCGACTTTGAAAATGCCGCCAGCAGATAACAGTTCTAAGTCAAGTGTGGTCGGGTTAACAAAGCCATCCGCTTTGACGGGTTCTTCAAGCGCTGTTCCCAGCAGCAAGTCGTTCCCCAGTGGTTCCTGTACAACGGCATCAAAGCTAAATTCTTGCCCAGTTGTCACCTGTTCTGGTAGGGTTAACTTCACGTTGGGGGGATTAGTGCCAGACGTGATTTGGCTGCGTTCAGCGAGTATATTCTGCCGCACAATCTTTTGATTTTCAAACTGTTGCTGTGCCTGTAAGGTAGAGTCAATCTTCAGTTCGCGATCGCCGACCTTTTGTGTTCCTGTGACATGGGTAACCGTTTCTGCTGTAAACCCACCGCCTTCGGCTTTCCAGTTTTTGAGTTCAGTCTGGTAGGTCAAATTTGGATAGCGTTTCCAAAGTTGAGTCAGGGCTTGCTCTAGCGTTTGACGCGTTAAGCCGTCTGAGTGCGTAAAGTTAGGGCTGTAGAACGCTAGAACAGACTGAACGTTATGATTACTAGCGGCTTTGTCGATCGCGGCTAACGTCTCTTTCAGAGGAGCGGGCGCTGTTTCAGGTGGCTCTGCATTCACGCGATTAGCCTGTAGGGCGCTACTAACCGTCATTGCTAAACCAAGCGCCACTAGAAACGCCTGCCAACGCCCCTGCCTTGCCTGGAGATGGCATGAAGCGAGTTGAGGCAGAGCAGGTAAGAAGTGCAAACGCTTAGGCATAGGAATAGCAATTGGATGAGTGGACAACAGCGATTTGAAGTACAATCTGCAACTTAGCATCCCAAACTTAACATCTCAGACTTAACATCCAAACTTATGTATCCCATAGAGGGTGGTAAGTGAACCACAAGAGGATGGCCCGATGGGTCGGCTGCTGAGATGCCAATAACGAATGCCGTATGGTTGAGACGATTGTGAACGATTCTCCTGATTCTACTCTGACAGCAAACGCCAACGCTGTAGTAGCAGAAACTTCTCCAAAGCGGTTACTGCTTGCGGCAAGTGGTACAGGTGGGCACGTTTTCCCCGCGATCGCGGTGGCTGAGCAGCTTTCCGAGGGCCAGGCAGATTATCGGATTGAGTGGTTGGGTGTTCCCGATCGACTGGAGACGCAGTTGGTCCCCGATCGCTATCCACTCCATACCGTTACCGCTGAGGGGTTTCAAAAACGGGGTTTAGACAGCCTGCGCGTTGCCTTCAAGCTCATCGCCTCGATCTGGCAGGTGCGACGGTTATTACAAGTCGGTCGCTTCCAGGGCGTGTTTACGACCGGAGGCTATATTGCAGCTCCGGCGGTGCTAGCGGCACGATCACTGGGCCTGCCAGTCATTTTGCATGAATCCAACGCGCTACCAGGAAAAGTGACGCGCTTTTTGGGGCCGTGGTGTAGCGCTGTCGCCCTTGGCTTTGAGGCCGCAGCAGCCTATCTTCCTCGCACAAAAACGGTCTGTACCGGCACGCCTGTGCGATCGCAGTTCCAGGCAACAGTGCCCGTTGCCTTACCTGACCTGGAGATCCCAGCAGAAGCCCCCCTCATCGTCGTAGTGGGCGGTAGTCAGGGCGCGGTAGGCGTCAATCGATTGGTGCGGCAGTGTGCACCTGCCTGGTTTGATATGGGCATTTGGATCGTGCATTTGACGGGGGAGAATGACCCTGATGCCAAAACGCTACAGCATCCTCAGTACATTGTTTTACCGTTCTATGACCACATGGCGGGCTTGTTGCAACGGGCCGATCTGGCAATTAGCCGATCGGGCGCTGGTACACTAACAGAATTGGCGATGACCCATACACCGTCGATTCTGATTCCCTATCCCTTCGCAGCAGAAGATCATCAAACGTACAATGCCACCGTGTTTTCCCAGGCAGGAGCCGCAACGCTGTTTCAACAAGCTGACCTCACACCAGAGGTTTTGCAGGCTGAGGTTTTACGCCTGCTTGGGAGCAAAGGTCCGCACCGCCACCCCTCTGACGAGCTAAAACAGATGGCGCAACAGGCGGCAAGTCTAGCTGTACCGCACAGTGCTGAGCAACTGGCGAAACTGGTTCGTCAATGGCTGTAGGTAGGGACGTTACATGTAACGTCCCTCAAAACAAAATCGGCATCCGTTGATCGCTACGCGCCTTGATCCACAACCTGACTACCATGACTACGAGGATCGCTGCTGGTGCTAGCGGGGGTTGATACAGGCGCAGAAAACGCGGAAGTCTGCCCACTAGCTTGAGCGTAAGGGAGCGATTCACCAGAGGTGAGGGCAACAAGGTTTGCTTCCATCACCGAGTGGGGTTGTTCACCGATCGCCTGCGCGATCGCCGACCCGTCTTGACCCAAAAACACGAAATGGGGAATGCCATTCACCCGGTAAGACAGCACTTCGGGCAACCACTTGCTGTTATCTACATTCAGCATGACAAAGTTCACCCGATCGCCATACTGCTGCTTCAGTGCTTCAACATCCGGTGCCATTGTTTGACAGCTTGTACACCAGTTTGCGTAAAACTCCACGAGCGAAGGTTTGCCGTTACTCAGCGCGATCTCTAGCGGTACGGCCTCTTCTGCCATTGTAGATAGCAACCCCGACCCTGTCTCCG
The DNA here is from genome assembly GCA_019358945.1 of Stenomitos rutilans HA7619-LM2. Taxonomy (GTDB): domain Bacteria; phylum Cyanobacteriota; class Cyanobacteriia; order Leptolyngbyales; family Leptolyngbyaceae; genus Stenomitos; species Stenomitos rutilans. The sequence continues at coordinate 21,206 of JAHHIE010000068.1, forward strand.
TTTTCAGCCCTAGAAACACCGATGAGGCTAAAACGATCGCCACCAACACAATGATAAAGTTGCGGACGCGTTTGCCTAGCGTTGCTTGATCATCCGAAGGCAGATTCGCTGGGTCTGGTGATACGGTCATAGGTCAAAAGGTTTACATCAGCAAAGAGAATACTCTCTATTGTAGCGATCGCGGCTCTGACTTGAGCTATCAGCGGTCAGCTATCAGCAATGACTGCTGAGATAGTTATTACAGCGGTTCTCAATCTGGTAAACCACAGCAAACCTTCTGTTTTCTGCTTCCTACCTCCTCTCTGCCCCCTGTTCCCTATCCCCTAAGCCCTCAATCTGATCCTCCAGATTGTTGCAATTGACATAGCCGAAAGTGGCAAGCTCCTTTACACTGCATATGATTTGTTTCGATGCTGCTGCCATGACTAACGAGAGTGAATATATCCGCAAAGCGGAAGCCACCAGAGTTCGCGTTTTAAGTGAAGCACTGCCGTACATTCAGCAGTTTGCTGGCAGAACGGTAGTGGTCAAGTACGGTGGGGCTGCGATGAAAGACGGCAGCTTGAAAGACAAAGTGATTCGTGATGTCGTCTTCATGGCGTGCGTGGGGCTGCGTCCGATCGTCGTACATGGCGGTGGCCCAGAAATCAACACGTGGCTCGACAAGTTGGGGATTGAACCACAGTTTAAGAACGGATTGCGCGTTACAGATGCCGCCACGATGGATGTAGTGGAGATGGTGCTGGTTGGCCGGGTGAACAAAGAGTTGGTGGCGCTGATCAATCAGGCGGGTGGCTCGGCGGTTGGCCTATGCGGCATGGATGCCAACTTGATTAAAGCCCGCCCTGTGGATGCTGTAGATGTCGGCTTTGTGGGTGAAGTCACTAGCGTTGATACCCGCATTCTCGAATCACTGGTTAAAGACGGGCATATTCCCGTGGTTTCGAGCGTGGCAGCCGATGAAACAGGACAGACCTACAATATTAATGCTGACACAGTCGCAGGAGAGATTGCCGCTGCCTTGGGTGCCGAAAAGCTGATTCTGCTAACTGATACAGCGGGCATTCTGCGCGACTATAAAGATATGGCTACGCTCATTCCCAAGGTCGATATTCAGGAAGCGCGGAAGCTCATTGATGATGGCATCGTCTCCGGGGGCATGATTCCGAAAGTGACGTGCTGTGTGCGATCGCTCGCTCAGGGCGTGCGTGCTGCTCACATCATCGACGGACGCATTCCCCATGCGGTGCTGCTAGAAATCTTTACCGACGCGGGGATTGGCTCGATGATCGTGGCTTCAGAGTTTATGGGATGAAGGATGAGGGATGAAAGATGAAGGGGAAAAGGGAGCACCGGGCAACTTACGTAAACCTTGAAGGTTTTGAAGGATTAAGCATCGTGACCTGGTTAACTGACAAAACATCGTTGCCCTCATCCCCAACCCTTCCCCCGGTCGGAGAAGAGAGCTAATCCAGAGTTAGTTCCCTTTTCTGCGGGAGAGGGCTAAGGTGTAGCTTGCTTCCCGCAGGTGGGCAGCTTGGACAGTGATGCAAAAGATTTGTTAGTCAATCAAGCATCGTGACTAATACGATGGCTTAAACCTTCGGGGTTTGGTTCAAGATAACCAAAGACACATTCCACAAAAGCTGCGGTTGGTTGAGACGCGCTTCGTGTGGCTTAAGATGAAGCAACGTTTATTCTTGATTAGAATTTATCCTCTAGCCCTTATCATTCAGCCTGCACACATATGCCAAACTACGCTGACCTGACAACCGCGATCGTGGCTGAAGCAAAACTTCGTGAGGATGCACTGCCGCTCCGCAACGAGTCTTGCCGCTCCAAGTTTCTCTTTCACGACACGCCGACACAAAAGGTCTGTCTATTTTTTCATGGGTTCACCGCTTACCCAGATCAATTTTTACCGTTGGGTAAAGCTCTGTTTCAGCGGGGATACAATGTGCTCATCCCGCTGATGCCAGGGCACGGCAAAGCAGGCAAATGGACGCGTGATAACCCAACCCCCTTGCCCACTGATCCGAAGGTATATCAAGCGTTTGTGCTGCAATGGATTCAGAAGGCACAGGCATTGGGGCAACAGGTGGTCATTGGTGGTCTATCAGGTGGTGGTACCTTAGCGGCGTGGGTAGCGCTCAATCATCGTGAGTTGATCGATCGCGCCCTGATCTTTGCCCCTTACCTGAGTGGCGACATTATTATTGACAAGTTGTTTATCAAACTGTCGAACTCTTACTACTCCTGGGGCGGCAATGCTGATCAGGCGATCGGCTACACCAGTTTTCAGGTGCCAGCATTACGACTATTTATGGATATGGGCGGTCAACTCATGAAACAAGCCCGCACCACACCCGCCGCACCCATGTTTATGTTCTCGACCGAAATTGATGATTCGGTTGATACCAACGATCACAAAGCCTTTTTTGCTGATGCGCTCCAGTTCCAGCCTAAATGTTGGTACCACTGCTTCGATCGCTCCTATAAAGTGCCCCATACGATGATGACGGCTGCTGAAGGCAACCAATCGGCGGAATTGCTCTACTTGATGGCAAAAGCCTACGTTGAGAGTGACCTGACCTGGGCAGAAGTAGAGGAAATTGGGTTTCGGATGACTGAAGGCAAAACCTTTCCCAGCATTGTGGCAGAACTGGGGCTTGCTAATCGCGTGGGTCCTGATATGCCCGCCATGATGACAATGGTTGACAAGGCGGCGATCGTGCAATCGCGCAACCCCTCTATGAGCGATGATAACTAGTACAGCGCATCAAAAGTTCTGCAACGTCGGTTGCAAGAGTGCTGAGCGCTGTAGCTTGCTGCCGCTTTGCAGTGGACTGAGTGCTGAGGACTGAGTAGCGCTCAAGCCTGTTGCCTCATTTCTGTTTCAGAACACCAGGCTGAAGTCTTTTAGCTGACCGTTGTAGCGGACGGGCCATTGTTGGAGCCGTTGGTGGCACCGTTTGTCGAAGCGATCGGTACACCATTTGTCATTAAAGGAGTGGCAGGACTGCTGGTACGGCGGCTTTGCTTACGACGCGAGCCACCCGCCATTTCGTATTCCTAGCTTTCACCTCAGCCTAACCCCTGTTTTGTCAGTCAAGCAGGGGCAGCACCTTAATGTTCCATTGGCACATCAGCGCTTGGGTCGCCTTTATCTAGCAGCAGCAGTAATGGTAACGAGCAGAGAAACACCACGCCGACCACGCGAAACAGATCGGCATAGGCTAAGACAGATGCTTGCAAATCGACGGTTTGACTTAGAATCGCGAGGGCTTGCTGCTTGGCAGTGACGGCATCTGTGCCGCGACTTTGCACGGCTGATGCCAGCGTGTTCAAGCGTTGCGTCGTTTCAATGTTATAGGGCGTAAGATCCGCTAGCAGCAAGGCGCGATGAAAAGCCTCACGGTCATCGAGCAGGGTGGTCAGGGCAGCGATCGCAATACTGCCACCCAATTGCCGGGTGAGGTTAAAGAAGCCTGATCCGGCGGCGATCTCTGGCTTGGGTAGAGACGAAAGCGCAGCCAGATTGAGCGGCAGATACATGAAGATGGTGAACACCCCGCGCCAGATCAGCGGATAAAATAAATCATCTTCGCCACTCTGCGGTGTGATGTTGGCGAGCTGAAACATAGAAAAAGAGATGCCTACTGCACCGATGCCAATTAGCAGGCGAGCATCGACTTTCCCGGTTAGGCGGCTCATTAGCAGCATGGCGATCGCCGATGCCATTGCACTAGGAGCCAGCAGCAACCCGGTTTGGGTGGCGGTAAACTGCAATACACCCTGAGCGAAAATGGGGATAACAAAGGTCGTGCCATACAGCCCCAGCCCCAGAATGCCGGAAAAAATACTGCCTGCTGCCAGCGATCGATGCCGCAACACCCTCAGATCCACAGCGGGATGCCGGATCGATAGCTCTCGTCCGATAAACAGGACAAACCCGATCACACTGGCGATCGCCAGTGTGGTGATGAAACTGGAATCAAACCAGTCATCTTGTTGTCCTTCCTCCAGGAAGGTTTGCAGCGAACCCACGGCAACGATTAAAAACACAATCCCCCACCAGTCCACTTTTGTCGTCTGGCTGGTCGCGTTAGTGGGGTGATCCGAATCGTTGGGCAAGGCAAACCAGGAAATCAAGGTTGCCAGAATGCCCACGGGCAGGTTAACGAAAAAGATCCAGCGCCAGCCTGGACCATCGACCAGAAAACCGCCGAGCGTTGGACCGATCGCCGGACCGACAATCACCCCCAGTCCAAAAACGGCTTGCGCCATCCCCTGTTCGGCAGGCGGAAAGGTGGTAAAGAGAATCGCCTGCGCCTTAGCCAGCAGCCCTCCGCCACAAAGCCCCTGCACAATGCGGGCGACGATCATCATCGCTAAATTGACAGAGAGACCGCACACCACCGACGAGATCGTAAAGCCAATTAGCGAAAAGATGAAGTAGTTTTTCGTGCCAAACCGTTCGCCCAACCAGGCTGATAGCGGAATCAGAATCACATTCGCGATCGCGTAGCCGGAGACAACCCAGCCAATTTCACTGACGGTTGCGGACAAACTCGCCTGCATATCGTTCAGCGCCACGTTCACGATACTGGTATCGATCACTTCTAGCAACGCACCCAGGGAGGCAGCCGCGACGATCGCCCATTTCAGCGGACCCTGGACGTACCCCATCGCATCAACGCGAGAACGGCGCTTGCCATTGCGTCTAGCAGGAGTGGCGGAGTGAGAGGATGAAGCCATAATGTTAGTTCCCCTACTTCCCACTCGTATCAACCGTTACGGTGACGCTAAGTCCGGCTCGCAGCTTGTGCTGGGGATCGGTATCGGGTTGAAACGTTAGCCGAATGGGCACCCACTGCACCACTTTGTTGTAGTTTCCGGTGGCGTTGTCCGGCGGCAGTAAAGCGTAGGTGGCTCCGGTTGCCGGACTGATGCCAGCAATGGTGGCTCGAAACACCTGTCCTGGATAGGCATCGACCCTGACCTCAGTGGGTTGACCAATGCGGAAATTGCGAATCGCCGTTTCCTTAAAGTTGGCATCCACATAGATGCGGTCTAAATACAGAGGCACTAGCGACAGCATGGGTTGTTCCGCCTGAACCCGCTGCCCGACTTGAGCCGTTAAATTCCCCACATAGCCGCTGACTGGCGCTTTGATCAGCAGATATTTAATCTGTTGGCGAGCTAGGGCTAGGTTCGCTGTTTGCTGCTTCACCTGCGCCTGATACTGTTGCTGATCATCCTGTTTAATCCCCACCTGCTGGCCACCAACCTGGTTTTGGACAAGCTGTGCTTTGGTGGCTTCGGCTTGGGCGATCGCCTTTTGCAGTTGGGCTTGAGCATTCCCCACATCCGCAACCGATTGCTCGACGGTTTGACGAGCAGCCGCTACATTAGCTTGGGCGGTTTTAACGTTAGTGCGATAGGAATCGAGCTGTTGCGCCGAGATTCCCCCTTCCTTGTACACAGCTTCATATCGCTGAAAGGTGGTCTGGTTATCCGTCAACGTCGCCTGCGCCTGGTCAACTTTTGCCTGGTTGGTTTTAACGGTGGCTTGAGCCTGCACCACAGTGGCTTGAGCCGCTGTAACGGCGGCTTCATCGGCGGCGACCTGGGACTGAGACTGCCGCACCTGAGCCTGATTGGTTTGACTCGTGTAGGGAACCGTATCCTTAGCGCTTTTCAACTGAGCCTGAGCACTGGCTAGATTGGCTTCTGCCTGCCTGGCTTTCAGCGTCAAATCGTGGTCTTCTAAGATCACCAATGTTTGCCCCGCTTCCACATAATCCCCATCTCGTACCAGCACCTGCTGCACTGTGGCATTAATTTTGGCGGCAACCGGGGAAGGATGTCCCTTAATTTGGGCATTATCCGTACTCGGATGGGTGCGCTGATGCTGCCACCAGCGCCAACCAAAGACACCGCCGATGAGCAAGACAATGATTCCAATCAAAAAAAACCAACGCTGTCTTTTGCGCTTTTCTGGAGACGATGGATCAGGCGTAGAGTCTGCGTTTGATGGTTTTCTATCTGCCGATTGATGGGATTGATCTAGTTCTTCTACGGGGCGATCGTCCGTTACAGGGGAGTCCGTTTCTAGTTGAGTCATAGGACTTGAGTGATTCAAATGATTTAGTGACACAAGATTCTTTTGTCCATTCAGCGCAGGTTGATCAACGTTGCGTTCAACATTTTGACCAAAACCTCCGAGGTTTAAGCCACTCTGTTGGTCGCTTGCTTGATTCTTCGTGAAAACCTCCGAGGTTTGCGTAAGTCCTACACTTCTGGCTTATCCTGATGCACCTACAAATGAGTAGGGTGCTGCGCTTTCTATAGCAAAACACTCAAGCTTTCCAGTCCATGCACTCTGATGTTGGGAATGGGTTTCAAAGGCTGGGTTGAGTCAACGCAGAGGTTGGGAAATTCCTCCAGCAGCGCTTTGAGTCCAATCTTGGCTTCCAACCTCGATAACGGTGCACCCAGGCAAAAATGAATGCCATTACCAAAGGCAATATGTTCATTGGGGGTGCGATCGATGATGAAGCGATCGGCATTTTCAAACTGACGTTCATCTCGATTGGCACCTGCTAGCCAGGGGTGTACTGTTTGCCCTGCAGGAATGGTCTGGTCGGCAATGTGGGTTTCAACTTGCGTAAATCGGTTCAAAAAGGCGATCGGAGAAGAGTACCGCAGAACTTCTTCAATGGCACCAGGTAAGAGCGACAAATCGTTCCGTAATCGTTCGTTTTGGTCAGGATTTTCATGCAGACACCAGATGGTATTGGCAATCAAGTTTGTGGTGGTTTCATTCCCTGCCGTCAGCAGCAGGACGCAAAAATCGACCACTTCCTGTCCAGTCAACTTTTCGCCCTGCTCATATGCCGCCGTTAAATCGCTGATCAAATCTTGCCCAGGATGAGATTGCCGCTCCTGAAGCAAGGTTCGGAAATAGTCGGACATGGTCTGGCTCGCGGTTGAATCGCTGGCTAAGATCCCATCTGACCAGTGCTTGAAGTTTTCTCGATCGTCCAGGGGGACACCGAGAATTTCGCCAATCACGACGATCGGCAGCGGTGAAGAGAACGCTTTGATCAAATCAATCTGGTTTTGTGATTTCATTTGATCCAGCAGTTCGTGAGTCAATTCAGTAATCCGAGGTGCCAGCGCTTCGACTCGATTGGGCGTAAAGACCTTCTGGACGATCGCTCGCAGTGACTGATGTTTCGGGGGGTCGGTAAAGGGTAAAGCTTGAGTAAAATCTTTGCGATCGGGAGCTTGAGGCGGTTTAGATGAAAAGGTTTTCCATTCGCTCAAGACGTGTTTCACATCGTCATAACGAAACACCATCCAGGCTTGTTGCGCTTCATCATAGAAAGCAGGCGCTTCTTGCCGCATTTGCGCTAGCCAGGGATACGGGTTGAGCAGAAATTGGGAATCGATGGGCTGGAATTGTAAATTGTCGGTCATGGCCGATCTCCTTGTGTCGAAAGTTGTGGGTCGAGCGCTACAGTCATTACGCTAAACTGCGGACTATACTCCGCAGTCAAGGGGTCTATGCAAAATGGGCTGATAAATCATGCTGATGGGAGAATTAGCGAAGGAAACCGGGCTATCGAAAGACACAATCCGCTTTTACGAAAAGCTGGGGCTAATTACTGCCCAGGAGCGGCAGGCGGGAAGCCGGATTTACAAGGAGTTTGGGGAGGAAACCGTCGATCGCTTGAAGTGGATTAATCGAGGTAAAGTGTTGGGCTTTACCTTGAACGAGATCAAGCCGTGGCTGGATGTCTGGCAGGAGGGAACGCTACCGCAGTCGGAATTGATTGCGCTGATTGAGCAAAAACTGATAGACATTGCTGAAAAAATCCAGCAGTTGAGCGAGATTGAGGCTGACCTGACTGCCACATTGAGTCGGTTAAGACAACAAAAATGACGATCGCGATAGGTATTTTGCAATGAATTCACATGCATGTATTTGGGCTACTACGACAGAGAATGAAGTTCAAATCTTGTGTTGGGCGCGCTGAAAAATGCCATCCTCCAGCCATTCCGCTGTTACTTTCAAGTTGTGGGCAGGCAAGGGCAGCATCTCCAGGTAGGTCAATTGCCGAATGGCGTAGCCCAGCTTGCCCGTGACTTTGTGTCGGTTAAATACATCCGCTGCCCCCTCTTCCATACCCAGTTTCAACAAAGTGCCGCGCAAGGATACCTGACTGGCTTGCAATGGTTCACCCTTGGAAAAGGCAATCAGGTTTTGGGCAATCGTCTTTCCCTGTTGATACGCCACTTGCGCTAAGGCAGGTTCGGGTGGCGACTGCGTCACACAATCACCGCCTGCAAACACCTCTGGATAGTTGAGTAGGTGCAGCGTCGGGGTGACAAATGGACGACCGTGTTGATCCCGATCGGTCTCTGGAATCGACAGATTTTTGATCAATGGATGCACTGCTGTTCCGGCTGTCCAGACAATTGTGGCTGCCTCTAACACCGCAGGCTGACCGTCCTGAATATAGTCAATGCGATCGGGATGCACCGCTGTCACCGTTGCTCCTAACACCAACTCCACCGGAATCACCCGCTCCTGTAACGCAGTCCGGGCGGTGTCACGCAGACGATCGTTGACATCACCCGACAAAATATCCGGGCTGCGGTTAATCAACACAATCCGAACTTCACGATGATCGCCGCCAAATCGGGCATAGAAGCCAGGGGCACTATCTGCCAGGGTAGCGGCGAGTTCAACCCCAGTCGGACCCGCACCAAGCACAGCGATCGTCACCAGCTTGCGACGCAGTTGTGGGTCTTCAACCTGGCTGGCGCGTTGAAAGCACTGAATCGTGTGCTGCCGAATCGCTAAAGCATCCGCTCCACTGCAAAACGTGAAGGCGTATTCAGCGGCTCCCGGTGTGCCAAAGTAGCCAACTGTACCGCCCAATGCCAGCACCAGATGGCGATAGGTATAGTGCAATCCAGAGCCTAGTTCTACCTTCCGCTCGGTCAAATCGATATGCTGCACCGTGTCTTGCAGAAAAGTAATATCGGTGCCATGCAGAAGTTGTTGATAGCGGGGGCAGACCTGATTGCTTTCCATCTGACCGTTGAGAAACTCATACAGCAACGGTTTAAAAACAAACCGTTCCGATCGATCAATCATCAGAATGCGACCCGAATAGTTGTGGTGGCTGAGGTAAAGCGCCGAGAACAAGCCTGTGAAGCCACCACCCAAAATGACAGTTTGTTGATTTGAATGATTCACTTCGTCGTTTAATTCTGAAAAGCAAAGGGCATTTGGCTTCATACAATGTGACATTCAAGCACCATCCAATTCGATTAATCAATGCGCTAAGAGAATGTTTGAGAAGTATGTTTGCAGCGGATTAGAACCGGATGAAATGGATAGTTGAAATGGTTTCATGCTCAGTCCTCAGCACTTTGTCCTGCTACTTAAACTCGTGCTAATTGATGCATTTGCAATCGTTGCGTGACAAACTCCCAATTCACTAAATAATCTAAAAACGCTTGAATAAAATCAGGACGACGATTCTGAAAATCCAGGTAGTAAGCGTGTTCCCAGACATCGCAAGTCAACAGTGGAATTTGTTGATAAACCATTGGATTTGCCGCATTACCCGTTTTAACGACTTTGAGTTGGTTCTGATCGAGCACTAACCAGACGTAGCCGCTACCAAACTGAAAGACTCCGGCACTTTTGAACTCAGCCACGAACTGATCAAAACTGCCAAAGCTATGGTTGAATTTCTCAGCCAAAATTTCACCTGGCTGACCACCGCCCCCCGGTTTCATGCAGTTCCAGAAGAAGGTGTGATTCCACACCTGAGCCGCATTGTTAACGATCGCTGCCTGATTTGTGTCCTGACTGGAATCGCTGTCGATCGCCAGGATGACCTCTTCTAACGATTGGTTCTCAAATTTAGTCCCTTTAACCAGCGTGTTGAGCCTGGAAACATAGGTGGCATGGTGGCGATCGTGATGGAACTCTAATGTTTTCTGAGACATATAGGGTTCTAGGGCATCGTAAGCGTAGGGCAGAGGCGGAAGTTGGAAAGCCATAATCAAGGCTCCTACAGGGCTTCGGATGCAACTGAAGTCTAGGCTTCAAGCTACGCTTTTAGTTTTGCTGATTGCCGAACGTTGGATTGCTATGTTTGTCCTGTTAAGCTGCAACTTAAGCGATCTCTGCCTAAAGGAATACTAGAGAAAATACGTTGTAAAATCTGATGCCGAGGAGCATTAGTACGGTCAAAGATTGCTTCAGGGTTAGAGCCAAGGATGAAGCAGGATAGGGTAGGCGATCGCGATGCAAAAGCAACAGAACGAAGGGCAGCAATTACAAGCACGTGTGGTACGCCTAAGGCAGCAAAACACCGCTTTGCAAGCTGAAGTAGCGGCTTTGCGTCAACAAGAAACAATGCTGCAGGCCCAAGCCGCGCACAGCTATGTTGGCAAAGTGACCGCCCATCACACAGCGATGCAAGCTGAACGTCTGCTACGGCAACAGACTGAAGCGGCTCTGAGCGAAAGCGAATGTTGTCGCCGCGCCTTTGAACAAGCTGCGATCGGCATGACCATTGCCGATTTAGAGGGTCACTGGCTGCACATCAACCAGCACTTTTGCAGCATGGTGGGCTATACAGAGGGCGAACTGCTCGCGCTCACCTTTGCCAACATTACCCACCCCGACACGCTGGAGAGCGATCGTGCCTTGTTGCAGCGCTTAGGTAGCGGCGAACTGCCAACCTACCAGACCGAAAAGCGCTACATTTGCAAAGACGGCTCCTTGCTGTGGGCTTGCCTGACCGTTTCTCTCGTTTGTGATGAGGTTGGAAACCCGGCTTACCTGATTGCCATTGTGCAAGACATTAGCCCACGTAAAGAAGCCGAATTGATTGCTCAAGAACAGCAACAGGCACTCCAGCAGACGCTTGCGTTTCTTGCCACTGAACCAGAACTCGACAAATTTGTGGAACAAGTTCTGATTACGATCGCAGCGCAACTTCAGGCTCCGGTTGCCGATATCTGGTTGCAAAATAACGAGCAATCTACGATAGCGCTTCACGTAACCCACCGGAACGTTCAGCTTGCGCCTGAACCGCTCACGCCCTTTAACCCGACTCCGATTCCGTTGGCCGCCCTTCAAGGTAATGTGGCGCGGGAAGCGATGACGAAGCACAAGCAACCGTTTGTCTACCCAGATTTGCCCAACCATCCGGATATGGAGATCTTTCGGGCTTGTTCAGCCGTGCGCGAGGGTGTGCAAACATTGCTGACGGTGCCGCTTGTGTTTGGCAATCATCATATGGGTTCGCTGGCGATCAGTCACATGGAAAGCCATGACTATTCCCCTGAAGCCGTGCGTCTGGTGACAGCCCTGACGCAACAGATCGTGTTAGCCACTCAACTAACTCGCTTAGCGGAAGAGGCAAAACAAGTGGCGATCGTCGAAGAACAAAATCGCTTAGCACGAGAGATTCACGATACGCTGGCGCAAACCTTTACCGGCATTACGCTGCAACTCAACAACGCGCAGTACTATGCGACTCAAGAGGCCGCGATCGCCTGGGACATCATTGAGCAAGTCAAAACTCTGGCGCGGTCTGGGCTAACCGAGTCTCGTCGGTTAGTCTGGTCGCTGCATCCCGATGCGGATGAGTACCGGGATTTAGCTGGTTCGCTCCAGCGATCGCTGACTCAACTCACCCTGCACACGCCTCTGCAAGCCAATCTAGCAATTGTAGGAATGCCTCAACCCGTGCCCCCCGACATTGGCATGAACCTGTTACGCATTGGGCAGGAAGCCATCATGAATACGCTGCGTCATGCTCAGGCGCAAACGCTACAGATTGAACTCAGCTTCAAGACCGATGCGATCGCGCTTTACATTCGGGACGACGGGATGGGCTTTGATCTGCCATCGATACACGATCGTGTCGGCTTTGGCTTACTGGGTATGCAACAACGCTGTGATCGTCTGGGTGGGCGGTTCACCCTTTGCAGTCAACCGGGACAAGGCACTGCCATCCTGATTCAAATTCCATTCACTTCTCCATGAGCAAAATAGGGGCAAGAGGGCAAAATGCAAATGCAGCCAGAGGAGTTGCAGCAACTACAGGAACAGATAGTTCAACTAGAACAGGAGAACGCAGTGCTACAGGCTGAAGTGGCTGCTTTACAGCAACGAGCGTTGGCATTGCAAGCCACGGCCATGCAAGATGATACCGCAGAGTTGGCAGCACTCAACGATGAACTACAAACTGAACTCTTGCTGCGGCAACAGACGGAAACCGCTTTGGGTGAAAGCGAATGTTGCCGCCGTGCCTTTGAGCAAGCTGCGATCGGCATGACGATGATGGATTTAGAGGGTCGCTGGCTGCACATGAACCAGTACTTCTGCGACATGGTGGGCTATACAGAAGCCGAACTGCTCACGCTCACCGTTGCTGACCTCACCGACACCTTGGCGGACGATCGTGCTCTGCTACAGCGCTTGAGCAATGGCGAACTGCCTGGTTACCAAACCGAGAGGTCCTACCGTCGCAAAGATGGCTCCCGGCTCTGGGTCAGCCTGACCACCTCACTCGTGCGCGATGCGGGTTGCAACCCAGCTTACCTGATGTCGATTGTGCAAGACATCAGCCCACGCAAAGAGACTGAATTAATTGCTCAAGGGCAGCAGCGGGCACTCCAGCAGACCCTGGCGTTTCTTGCTACCGAACCTGAACTCGACAAATTCTTGGGGCAAGTTCTCGCCACGATCGTCGAGCAGCTTCAGGCTGTAGTTGCGGATATCTGGTTAGACAATGCCGAACGCACGACGACAACGCTGCACTCAAGCTACTGGAATGTTCAGCTTGCACCCGAACCGCTAGTTCCGTTTAACCCGCCTCCCATTCCGTTGTCTGTCTTGACTAGCATGGCACAGAAGCTAAAGGAGTATCAACAACCGTTTGTCTACTTGGATTGGCCAAACCATCCAGACGCAGCCATCTTTCGGGATCTGTCAGTCATGCGCGATGGAGTACAAACTCTGCTATTAGCTCCACTCCGGTTTGGTCACGACTTTCTGGGTGCGTTGGTAATCTGTCACCTGCAACGTCATACTTACTCTCCTGAAGCCTTGCGTCTGGTGACGGCCCTGTCGCAGCAGGTCGTATTAGCTCTGCAACTGACTCGACTGGCGGAAGAGGCGAAACAAGTGGCGATCGTCGAAGAGCAAAATCGCTTGGCGCGAGAGATTCACGATACGCTGGCGCAAACCTTTACCGGCATTACGCTGCAACTCAACAACGCACAGTACTATGCGACTCAAGAGGCCGCGATCGCCTGGGACATCATTGAGCAAGTCAAAACTCTGGCGCGGTCTGGGCTGGCTGAATCCCGTCGGTTAGTTTGGTCGCTGCACCCTGACGCAGAGGAGTACCGAGATTTAGTGGGGGTGTTGCAGCGATCGTTCGCTCAACTGACGCTACACACCGCTTTGCAAACCGATTTTGTGGTCACAGGCACCCCTCAGCTTGTGCCGCCTGACATGGGTATGAATTTGTTACGCATTGGACAAGAAGCCATCACAAATACATTGCGTTATGCGCAGGCGCAAACTCTACGCATGGAAATAGGCTTTAGGGTAGATGCCATCTCACTTCATATTAAGGATGATGGTGTCGGATTCGACCCGCAGTTAGCCCACGATCACGGAGGGTTTGGTTTGCTGGGAATGCAGCAGCGCTGCGATCGACTCGGTGGGCAATTTACCCTCCATAGTCAGTCTGGACGGGGAACTTCTATCCTGATTCAAATTCCACTCACTTAATCCACTGCGATGACGTTAGATTCCAATATCCGCGTTCTAGTTGTTGATGACCATCCGGTGGTGCGAACGGGCTTAACCACCATGCTGCACTCTGAACCCGGTCTGGAACCAATTGGCGAAGCGAAAACAGGTGTCGAAGCGATCGCGCAATTCCAGGCGCTGCATCCTGATGTGACGCTGATGGACTTACGGATGCCAGAACTGAGTGGCGTAGAAGCCATCACCACCATTCTCAAAGACGACCCCACTGCTCGCATTATCGTTCTCACCACCTACGACGGTGACGAAGACATCTATCGCGGACTGCAAACGGGAGCCAAAGGCTACCTCCTCAAAGATGCCGATCGCAGTGAGCTATTAGAGGCAATTCGAGTCGTACACGCTGGACAGAAGTACATTCCGACACTTGTGGGTGCAAAATTGGTTGAGCGCATGAGCGGTCCGCAACTCAGCGATCGCGAAACTGATGTACTGAAGCTGTTAGCCCAAGGCAAAAACACTCAAGCGATTAGTTTATTGCTCAGCATCACAGAAGGAACCGTCAAGTTTCACATCACGAATATTTTGCAAAAACTGGGCGTGAGCGATCGCACTCAAGCCGTCGTAACTGCCTTCCAACGTGGCATTGCAAATCTATAACCATTCTCGAAGGGCTCAACCAGACTTCACAGAAACTAAAGTCCACTGCTTGGCTTGCTTTAAGTCTTCAGTTTAAGATTTAATCGTAAAATACGACTCTTTGTAAAGAGTGCGATAGCTGTGCAAATGGGTACCAGTCCCTATCGAAGCTGAGTAACGTTTTCATAGAGGGTTTCGATCGCGCAAGCATAGCCAATGCTGGCGAATGCGATCGTGTCTCCGGCTCGATAAACCTGGGGCATCCACAAATTATCGGCTTGACGCTGAAACTGCTCGACCAGAATTTGCTTTTGGTAGATCAGAACGTATTCAGTAAATGCTGAGATTGACTTGTAATCAGCGAACTTATCGCCGCGATCAAAGGCTTCTGTGGCGTCGGAGAGGACTTCAATAATGAGTTTGGGATACAGAATGAAGTCTTCGTCGGAACGCCGATTCTCTTCGAGAGGTTTCGCCAACGCATCGTCGCAGGTGACTGCCAAATCGGGATAGTAAAAGAGGTTGATGGCGGGCGCACTTTCATATCGGAAGTGTAGGGAAGACAGCCTGTGCCGCGTAGATGGTTGACGAGGAGGGCGGAGAGGTTGCCTGTAATGATGACATGGGCTTTGCTGGCTCCTGCTATCGCCACCAGTTCTCCCTGGAGATATTCGTGTTTGATGGGAATGGCTTCGGTTGCAGCATCTCGCATATGGCGTAATTGAGTTAGATCATCAATCTTGGACATATGGTACGAGGGCTTCACTGAGAACGCGATCACGAATGTAGCGGCTGAGTTCTTGCGGGGTTCGCAAATCAATCCTGCGATCGCCGAGCAGGTGCGAGAGTTCTCGCTGCATGGTGACAATGGCGAAGCTGGGTGTTTTGCCCGATATAAATTCAACTAAGACATCAATATCGCTGTCGGGGCTAAAATCATCTCGCAGAACGGAGCCAAAAAGGGAGAGTTTGCGGATATGGTGCCGTCGGCAGAATTCAGCGATCTTCGTTTGAGAGATTTGAATCGGTAGAGTGGGTTGCATATATCTACTTTTTGTGGGGATACCGCACAGTTAGCGACTTGGCGATCGCTTCTCAATTTAATCGTTTCGTAGTTGTTCAAGTATGTCTTTGGTGAAAATGGCGGAGGGTGGTTTGCCTGTACGGAGGTTATCGATCCAGCCTTGGCGTTGGGCTTTTCGATCAACCTACAGGCAATCCGGTATGGTTAGCTCCAGTCTTCGATCGCCAAGCCAGAAACCATTAGATCTCTTACAGTTAGAACCCGTTGAGTTGCAGCGAGGAGAACCATCAGGAACCATCAAGACAGAACAAATGCAACCAAGACGGCCTGATGATGCCTACTACAATAGCTCAAACTTTGACTGACC
>JAHHIE010000069.1 GCA_019358945.1 Stenomitos rutilans HA7619-LM2
TGACCATTGGGCATCTTGCCATGCTTATGGGCTTTACTATGACTACACAACGGGCATTCCATTACCTAATTTCTAGTGAATGAGCCTCTCTACTCTATCAAGCCCACATCAGATTGACGCACTACCGCCTCGTTGTAGATCCAGCGATTTAGGTTAAATCTACAGCACGGGATTCGCAGATTCACCTGTTTGGGGCGAATCTACAACTAAACTCTGTACAATATGCTATCAGCTGGCTTCGTTTTTGGGTGGTGGCAGTACTTCGAAGTTGTCAGTTAGTCGCTTAGAATTAGCTTGCAGTATTCAGCAGTTGACATGGAAGAATACTTAAGGACTAGTGAAATTATTGATTGGCAACATCCCGAAATTGTCGAACTTGCCAAACAAATTGCATTGGGTCATAAAACATCAACGGCGATCGCAAAAGTGTGCTTCGAGTGGGTGCGAGATGAAATTTGTCACAGCTTTGATTACCAGATGAACCCTGTGACTTGTCGCGCTTCTGATGTCCTTAAATACAAGACAGGTTACTGCTTCGCTAAGAGCCATTTACTGGCAGCATTGCTACGGGCAAACCAAATCCCAGTAGGATTTTGTTATCAGTGATTGAGTATTGATGATAAAGGTGCGCCGTATAGTTTGCACGGTTTCAATGCAATTCATCTACCGGAAATTGGCTGGTATCGAGTTGATGCCAGAGGTAACAAAGAAGGAGTCAACGCTCAATTTACCCCACCCCAAGAACGGTTAGCGTACAATACTCAGCTGCCTGAAGAAGCAGATTTTCAAGCAATTCTTTCTGAGCCACTTCAGATTATCGTAGAAGTGCTGCAAGCACAGGAGACATAGGATGATATGCTTCGTGACCTTCCAGACATTACGTTAGAGGCTGCAAAGAATTACGGTCTTGTGGCGGATAATAGGTATTGACAGAAGTTAAAGTTTACCCCGTCGCCGCTGCGCTTTGCTGTTAGGCTGCTTCAGGTTACGACTGAGACAGTACTTAGAGGCGCTATTTGGCGAGGTGATTCCTGCGGAGAGCTTCGCTAACGCTCCCTAACGGCTCACCTATCCTCACGATTTGACTCCCATTGTGTCGTCTGCCGTGCCAAGTCCAGAAATGCGCTGATGACTGGAGAGGAATCATGCTGCCGCCAGGTCAGATAAAGTCCAGTATTCGGGATCTGCTCCTGTAAGGGTCTGTAAATAACTCCGCTTCTGTGGAAGTTTTGCAAGGAGGCTGGAACAATCGCAATGCCCAATCCTGCGGCAACCAAGCCGACGATCGTCTCCATCTGAACTGCCTCTTGAGCCACTTTCGGACGAAATCCAGCTTGCTGACACATGGTAATAATCTGCTCGTAAAAAACAGGTCCCAATTTGGCAGGAAATAGGATAAACGATTCATCTGCGAGTGTGGAGAGCGACACCTCAGTCTGAGCAGAGAGCGGATGGGTTTCTGGCAGCGCCAAGACCAAGGATTCTGGCAAAAAGCACGACCCACTCAAACCTGGCTCGACGATAGCAGAACGAACAATGCCGACATCCACCTGTTTGTCGTGCAGGGCTTGAATTTGCTGAGCCGTCGTCAGTTCCTGCAATCGCAGTTCTACAGCGGGAAATTGTGCTCGAAAGACCCTGACAATTTCTGGCAGTAAGGTATACATAGCAGAACTGACAAACCCGATCGCCAATCGCCCCACCTCACCCCGTCCGATTTGTTGGGTCACTGCGATCGCCTGTTCCAGTTGCGCCAACACTAGGTAGGATCGCTCCAAAAACACTTTGCCTGCTTCCGTTAGATGCACGTGTCGCTTCGTGCGTTCAAACAGCTTGACACCGAGTTCCTCTTCCAGATCCCGAATCTGCTGACTGAGCGGGGGTTGGGAAATGTGCAACCGCTCTGCTGCTCGACTGAAGTGTAGTTCCTCAGCCACGGCGATGAAGTAATGCAGGTGTCGTAATTCCATCAGACTTATATTTCTAACCTATTAATCCTAATCATATATATATTGGACAGTTCCATAGCTGTCTCCTATCGTCAGAAGTATGCAACGCATCTCATCGCTTTTACATTGGAGAAAGCAAATGAACTCAGACAAAAATCGTGTTGTTCCCAGAGTCTGGCTGATTACAGGATGCTCAACCGGGTTTGGACGTGCCCTCGCAGAAGCAGTGTTGCAGCAGGGCGACTCCCTGATAGCGACTGCTCGCAAACCAGAGCAACTTGGCGCTTTGATTGACCAGTATCCAGAAACCGCAAAGGCTGTCCGTCTGGATGTCACATTGTCTCAAGACATCCAAACAGCGGTTGATACCGCGATCGCCACCTTTGGTCGCATTGATGTGTTAGTCAACAATGCGGGTCATGGACTCATTGCCGCGCTCGAAGAAGTCAGTGATGGTGAGATGCACCAATTTTTTGAAACCAACTTCTTTGGGGCACTGCGTCTGATGCGGGCGGTCTTGCCTGTGATGCGTCAGCAAGGCAGCGGTCACATTGTCAATTTATCATCCACGGCAGGACTTGTGGGATTTGGAGGAAGCAGCCTCTACTGTGGTGCGAAATTTGCCCTGGAAGGTGCGTCTGAAGCCCTGGATAAGGAAGTCAAACCCTTTGGAATTAAAGTCACGTTAATTGAACCTGGGGCATTTCGCACCGATTTTAATGGACGCTCTCTAGCAACAGCCAAACAATCCATTGATGCCTATGCTGGGGTGAGCAGTGCATCATTGCAGTGGTTCAAAGAGATGAATGGTCAGCAACCGGGCGATCCAGCTAAGGCAGCGCAAGCCATTATTCAAGCGGTGGACAGTCCTCATCCCCCGATGCGACTGGCGCTAGGCACCGATGCCATGAGCCTGATTCAGGAAAAACTGGCATGGGTCAAAACGGATTTGGAGGCTTGGCAGCAGGTGACTGTCAGCACGGATTATCCAGAACCAGCCAAATCTGCCAAGTAGAGAGTTATTTATGATTCACACCAAGACATTTCTGCGTGTTGCTCTAGTTATCGTGTTCATTGTTGTCATGAGCATCACTGTCGGACTCTCACAAACCTCCAGCAAAAGTGTCAAAGCAACCGGCAACGTCATCCATCAACTACGCATCTATGAGATCTTCGATGGTAATAAAACGGCATTCCACGAACGGTTCCGCGATCATGCGATGCGGATCATGGCGCGATACGGCTTCAAAATTGTGGCGACCTGGGAATCGCGTCACAATAACCGCACTGAGTTCATCTACCTGCTTGAGTGGGCTGACAGGGAAACGATGAAGCAGCGGTGGGCAGCGTTTATGGCGGATCAAGAGTGGGCGGAGATTAAGCAGGCGACGGCTGAGGCGCATGGTTCGCTCGTCGGCGACATTGAGGATCGGATATTGGAGTTGACAGATTACTCGCTGAGCGAACGGTTAGCAAACTAAAGTTCAGCATTTAAGTCAGGAGAAAACTCAGTGATTCGACGATCGAGTCGCGATTATTACTGGAAGCGAGCGAGGTTTGGGGGTAGCCTACGCTCGATCGAGCGGGACAATGTGGAATATATCAATAGGCAATCTGGGATGACACTGGAGATGGATAAGGCTTGGCAAAGGTAAAGGCTGCGGGTGAATCCCCATGCAACGTCAGGTATGCCAACGTTGTCTTGCCTTCCTCGACGGTGGGGTAATGATCTGCTGGAATCCACCACATGGCAAAATGCTCACCCTCGTATTTCTCAAACCATTGACGACGACGCACAAAAAACTCCCCATGCAGACTCTTGTAAACATAGGCTTTGAGTGACTCAACGCTTTGCCAGACTGAGACATTCACCAGCATTCGCGGATCGGGATAAGCGCGGATGTCTGTCGCGTTGCCAGAGGCAGTTTGAAGCCGCCAAATAAAGCCAGGACTTTGATCTGCGATCGCATTCACCTCGTTCAGTGCCTCTGCAAACTCGGTCATAACCGGGCCATGCAGCGGAGCTTTCATCAAAGCAATGTTAATTTGGGCGAGATGAAACTCCTGGAGATTCTTCATGTCTGGTGTCATTGTTCCTGCTCAAACAACGATGACCCAAAGTATCTACCAGTTAAGCCTGCTCTGTCTTGAACGATGTTGACATCGTGCGGTACTGACCGGGCGAAATTCCGACGATGCGTTTGAAGTGGCGATTCAAATGGCTCTGGTCTGTCATGCCAACCGCGATCGCTGTTTCTGCGATCGCCATCCCCTGTCTTAAACACTGCTTTGCTTTTTCGACTCGAATTTGGTTGAGATAGGTGTAAGGCGGCATTCCCACCGCATCGCGAAAGACACGAACTAAATAGGAGCAATTCAGATTCGTAACCTCTGCTAATTGCGCTAGGGAAATACTGGCTCTGAAATTATCGTGCAAGTAGTCTTTGATCAATCTAACCGCTCGATGTTCCTGTCTATCCTCAAGCAAACGGCTGTTGATCCTGGCGTATCGATTGAGCAGGGTAGACAGAACTTCGACAAACCGGGTTTGTTGAACTAACAACTCCTGGGGCTGTTCTAGCGTTAAACACAGGGCTAGAACTTGCTGAGCCAACCGTTTGTCTTGAACCACTGAATTTTGAAAGTAAGGGGTGCCGCTCCCCTGAAGCTCACTGGCGATCGCGGCGGTGCAAGTCACACTGGGGTATAGCATCCGATAGGTGAGCGGCAAACCTTCCGCCGAAAAACCCGTGTGTGCCTATTCTGGATTCATCAACACAATGCTTTGAGCCGGTGCCAAGTAGGTTGCGCCTTGATAGTAATTTCCCCCCACGCCCGCTTCAATCACGCCAATGGCATAGCTGGCATGAAAATGACGCGCGTAGTGGTAGTGAATTGCTTTGGCTCGAAACACCTCTAAGTTATCAAACTGAGGCAGCACCCAAAGCTTCGTCGGTGGATTCGTCGCTCGATTCATGCCGATCGCCCCTTTGCCTCTAACTGTTTCAGCTTCTGGCGAGTTGCATCGGCAACGGGAACAAACAAGACAAGCTGTATTCCAGGGAAAGCGTTCACCTGAAGCATCACCATCTCAAACTTCAGTTGTCCTAAACTGGGATGGTTGAATTCCTTGAACGAATCCCGCTTTTGGGACACATCAAGCTGCTGCCAATGCTCCTTAAACTGAGGGCTTTTGTCTTTGAGGCGCTCAATCAAATTGGTAAATTCTGGGTTGCCGATGTAGGGCGCACAACTTGCCCTAAAATGCGCCAATGTCTCCTGACAAGCTCTCTGCCAGTTGGGTTGTCGCGATCGAAACTCATCGTTCAGGTACATCAGCCACAGGATGTTTCTCTCGTGTTCAGGTAGGGTTTCAAAATCGATCAACGTTAAACATGCCAGGTGATTCCAGGCTAAAACGTCCCAGCGCCAGCCCATCACGTAAGCAGGACAGCATTGCTGATTGTCTAACACCAATTGCAGAGTTGGGCTAACCTGAGCCGCGTCTTCTCCTTGAATGGGAGGCAATTCATCCCGGACGAGTTCAAACAGGTAGGTGCGCTCGACCTCATTCAACTGAAGCACTCGCGCAACGCTGTCTAGCACTTGGGCGGAGACTCGAATATCCCGTCCCTGCTCTAACCAGGTGTACCAGGTTGCCCCAACTCCCGCTAACTGAGCCACCTCTTCACGCCGCAGTCCGGGTGTACGTCGTCGCGTTCTTGATGGCAGTCCCACTGCTTCTGGAGTGATGCGATCGCGCCGTTGCTTTAAAAATGAACTCAATTCCTGACGGCGCTCTTGGGTGTCCATGCTGATTGATTCGATGATCCTGGTGTTTTTGATACTAGGATAAACTGACTTCTGGTTATAGGATAGCTTTCCTTCTACGATAGCGACGGTCGTTCAAGATGAAGCATTTATGAAATTGTCTGTCGTTTCCGTTGTTCAGTTTTTGCGCCGATCGCGCTTCAAGCTAACTCCATTACTGTTGAGTGTGATTGTCCTGACGTTGCTCTTCAGCTTAACGATTAGAATTCCTGCGGTTGAAGCGGTTGATGGAAGCAATGTACCTAATGCAGGCGTTTACCGGTTCAAAGTGGGAAACTTCAACGTTGCCACCGTTTCTGATGGCTTGCTGAAGTTGCCTCCTTTACCCACTTATGCCCCCACCGCAGACCCTCAAGAAGTGGAACGGGCAATGGTTGAGCGATTCTGGTCGCCTAAAGAGTTGGCACTTTACTTCAATGCCATTTATGTCGATACAGGAACACACAAGGTTTTAATCGACACAGGTGCAGGAGTGGAATTGGGATCGGGACTCGCAAAACTCACGCAAAATCTTCGCAGTGCAGGCGTTCAACCCCAAGATATTGATACGGTAATCATCACTCATGCCCATCCCGATCACATCGGCGGCATTGTCGCCGCCAATGGTCAACTCACCTTTCCCAATGCTCGGTACTACATTTCAGACGCTGAGTGGCAGTTCTGGACAGCTCCAACGATCGACCTATCACCCTTAAAAATTCCCGATCAATTCAAGCAGGGTATTACGGCAGCGGCACGCAAGCATTTGAGCGCGATTAAGCATCGAGTGAACCGCTTTCAACCTGATCAAGAAATTATTCCAGGCATTCGGGCGATCGCAGCACCCGGTCATACACCAGGGCAATCAGCATTTCGGGTCATTTCTGGGACTGCTCAACTGATCGTGGCAGCCGATGTCTTTTTCAATCCAGCGTTTGATTTAGAACATCCTGACTGGCAAACCGGATTCGACCTCAATGCCCAACAAGCGGCAGCGACACGGCGCAGGCTTTTAGACCAAATTGTGGAGCAGCGAACGATGGTGATTGCTTATCACATGCCGTTTCCAGCATTAGGTCATGTTCGCTCCCGCGACAATCATTATGAATGGGAGCCGATTCTCTGGCAGTTCACTCCGTAGCTTTGATGTGCGCGACCGCCACAAGCAGCGCATCGAGCATGACTTCATAACTGGCATCAGCAGAGCGATCAAGCGTCATCAACTCTGACTGCTCTCGCATAATAAAACCATAAGTCGCAGCATTCACCATGCGCATCACATCGATCAATGCCTCATCACTTAACTCATACAGTTGCAGAAATTTCTGAAATAGGTGAAGTGAGTCTTGAATCATTTCAGCTTCTTCTGGATCAGTCGGTCGCATCTGGTAATGCATCATAACGCTGTATTGGGCGGGATGCGATCGCGCAAAATTGCGAGTGGCACGAGCACTGACGCGGAACAATTCTTGCGGCTCTGTAATGCCCTCAACTTGCTGGCGACACTGGGTTAAATAATTTCGCCAAATCGCTAAAGCTACCGCTCGTCGCAGTCCGGCGTTTCCCTCTAGATGCTTGTAAATCGCAGGTGGTTTGATGCCCAATTCTCGCGCCACTCGATTCACACCCAGTGCTGATTCTCCTTCTTGGTCAAGGCAGGCGATCGCCGCTGCAATCACATCCTGTTTGGTCAATGAATTTTCCTTCGTCGGACGACCCATAGGGATTTACTTTGGTCGAACAATGTGAAAAGCAGAGACATACGATAGTTGAACCGTATCACCGTTCTGCTCCAGCACCTGTCGCAGCCCCTCGATCAATGGTTGCTTTTGCTGTGGCTCCAGTTGCAGGTGAGGCGAATAAGTATTCAACAACAGCAAATACTGATCCACAGAATAGGTTACTTCTACCTTCGTCTGTCCAGACACCCTGTCTTTGAAGTAACCAGACTCGATCGCCACTTTTCCCAACTGGTCGAGAATCTCGGCTTGTGTCGTGCTGTCCTCATAAGCACGATTGAGAGTGGGTGTATGAGCTTGATAGACCTCGGATAGCTGCTGGTAGACCTCATAGCGGGGCTGAAGTTCCTTATTCCACAGCAAGATGAGTGCTCCCTCTGGACGCAATGCTGCCGCTGCTTTGGGATAACCCACTTCTGGCGCAATCCAATGAAATGAACTGGCTGCTAATACGGCATCGAATTTTCCAGGTTCTAATTCCCACTCTTCAAACAAGCAATTTCGCAGTTCCACATTTGGATAGGGTTCACAGGTTTGCTGCGCCAGACGATAAAAATCGGGATTCGGTTCAACGTAAACCATGCTGCAACCCAGCGCAGCGATCGCAGGGGTAGCGATCGCCGGACCACACCCAACTTCCAGCACTGTCGAGTCGGCGGAAAGTCGCGCGATGTCGATTACGCGATCGATGATTACCTGCGGGTAGCGCGGTCTGACCTGTTGATAGGCGGCGGCGATTGGCGAATACCAGTGTTTGCGTTGTTCCAGATCCTTACCATAGCACTCGTTGCGAAGGGTTTGTTTCAGGTCTTTCATGATGAATTTAAGCGAATTTAGTTAATACAGTTAACTAAATATAGGTATGATTAACCTTATCACCGAAGTTTAGGAAAAGTCATGAGCGATCTTGTGTTTAAGTCCGCCGTTGAACTTGCCCAGATGATCCGCGATCGCACCATTTCATCGGTTGAAGTGCTAAATGCTCACCTGGATCAGATTGCCAAACACAATCCGAAACTGAACGCCATCTGCACTCTCGACGAAGCTAACGCTCGTGCCAGAGCCAAGCAAGCCGATGAAGCCTTAGCCAAAGGGGAAAACTGGGGTGTGTTACATGGCGTTCCCATCACCATCAAAGACATCTTTGAAACGGCAGGACTCCGCACGACCGCAGGCTACATTCCCCTCAAAGATTACGTGCCTCAGCAAGATGCAACGGTAGTTGCAAGGCTGCGATCAGCGGGAGCGATCATCATCGGCAAAACCAACATGCCGGAATTGGCAGGCGATTATCAAAGTACCAATTCTCTGTTTCCACGAGTGAATAATCCCTGGAATGTAGATTACACAGCAGGCGGCAGTTCGGGGGGCAGTGCGGCGGCGGTTGCGGCGGGGCTTTCGCCGCTCGATTTGGGTAATGATTTCGGAGGTTCGATACGGCAACCCGCTCATTTCTGCGGGGTGTATGGCTTGAAGCCGACCGATCGCCGCATATCCACTGCTGGACAAATTCCCGAAGTACCGGGAATGCCCCACTGTTTGCGACAAATGATGACCACGGGCTGTTTAGCGCGATCGCTCGAAGACATCCGCCTCTGCTTTTCCCTCATTGCAGGTGCTGATCCGCGTCGTCCCGACGTGCCACCGATACCGCTGGATGTGCCGTCCGAGAAATCTTTACCGGATCTCAAGATTGCCTGGATTGACCAGTGGCAAGAAGTTCCCGTGAGTGGTGAAACTCGTGCTGCTATGCGAACGGTGAGACAAACGTTAGAGCAAGCAGGAGCCAAAATTAACCACTGGTTGCCGCCCGACTTTGATTTGTCGATGATGCTGAATCTCTACAGTCGCATGGCAGCTTATGTCAATAACTATGCCCAGCCTAAAGATCGCTACAGCATCCGCCGCAGTTTGACCTTACTCTTTCGCACTGCAACCCAGGGCGACCCTGAACTGCGGCGATTGGGCAACTTTAGCCGCTATCTCCCTGAACTTTTGAATCCCAGCTTAAAGGGTTATTTTGAAGCATTGACAGAGCGCGATCGCTTCATTGCCCAAATGGATGCAGCATTAGACGCTTGGGATGTCTGGTTAACTCCCGTTGCTGCGACCCCTGCCTTTACCCATCGTCCTGCTTGGAGTGCGATCGAGATTGATGGCAGCTCCTATCCGCACGGGGTGGCAAATGGGGCTTACACCATGCCCTTCAACCTGAGTGGGCATCCCGCTGTGGTCATTCCGATTGGGCAAACTCAGAATGGATTACCGATTGGAATGCAGATTGTCGGAAAACGCTGGAAGGAGATGGAATTATTGGCGATCGCTCAGGAACTTGATAAAGTGATTGGCGGTTTCCAAAAGCTACATGGTTATTGATGTTGAAAGTTACTTGTTTTGATTTGAAGCCGAATTAGCCAATACCGCTGCTCAGCTATCGTTATCGCCGGATGCCTGCCAGAACAAACGCGATCGCTGCTTCTGTATGTTCTTCGATCATCTCTGAGGTGAGGCGATCGATCTCTGGGGTGAGGTGTTTCCAGTTTTCATGTACCGTGAAGTAAAACAGGCAAACGCTGAGAATGTGGGTCAGTGCCAGAAAGGGATTGAGCGAGCGGAAGGTGCCTTCTGTCATGCCCCGTTCTAGAACCTTTAATAGATGTTCGTGCAGGGTTAAAACATTACACTCCTTAAAATAAGCGCCTTGATTCTGACTGGATTCTTGAAACCACAGCATTTGGCGCTGAGGATTAGCCGCCTCATTGGCGATGGCGATGCGAATCATTTGCTTCAATGCCTCTTCAGGAGTTAAGGCATCAAAGTTTTGTTGTGCCAACATCGCCTGCACTTCATTGACCGGACGTTGAAGGACAGCTTTGTAGAGATTTTCCTTATTCTCAAAGTAGTAGTGCAGCGTTGCAGAAGTCACTTGGGCATTTGTCGCGATCGTACTCATCCGTGCCCCCTTCAAGCCGTTTCGGGCAAACTCCTGTTCAGCAGCATCGAGAATTTGCTGCTGGGTTGCTTGTGCATCTCGCACGAGCCGGACTGATTTTGCTGCTCGTTTACCCGACCGACCGACCACACCTCAAGCCGTAATGAGACCATCAAGAGCCATCTTAGCAGAGCGGATTGACGAAAGAGAAGGCGATTGATAAGCTTACTAATTAATTAGTAAGTTAATTTGGAGCGTTATGGAGCACTTGCAAGGTTCCCCCTGGCTGTTGACGCATCGTTCGACGCTCAAACCCAATCAGCCCAGAAAGTTTTCTCTGCTCGGTCAGGATTACGTGCTCTGGCAAGATCCACAGGGTGCGATCGCTGCTTTACCAAATGCTTGCCCGCATATGGGCGTGATGCTCTCGGAGGGGTGGTGTGTGACTCAACCTCAAGGGAGCAGTAGGATTGCCTGCCCTTTTCATGCGCTGGAGTTTGATCGCCAGGGCTGCACGGTATTGCCGGGTTCCCACAAGCAGACTAAATCTTTGCTGCCACCGCTTGAATTGATCATTCAGGGCGATTTGATCTGGACTTATGGAGGCCATGAGCCGAAGGTGCCCATTCCAGAATTGATGAATGCGATCGCGTCCGAGTATGAGTTTATTGGCGTGACGGGTGAACGGAGCATTCCTACAGATATTTTGAGCCTGCTGCTGAATATGCACGACTATAATCACCAAAATGGAACGCACCGGGAACTCTTTGAAATTGAGGACGTTCAGGTCAAGCAATTTATTGATGAGGGTTTGCACTCTCACGCTTACCTGGCTCAACCGAGAAAACGACCGACGATTCGCGAGATCCTGAAAAATCCAGCGCAACTGGCGCTGCCTAAGGTTTTAGAAGCCCATCTGGAGAACTACTTTCCCTTTATGGGTGTGATGCATGGTGACAACAAAATTCTGAGTTTGAAGGAATGCCACTTTTATCTACCAGAATTTGCGAATCGATCGCGTGTTTTTGTGCTCATGTACATGCAGGCATACTCACCTATCGCTCATCTACTGAAAGGCAATCTGCTGAAGCTAATTGATGTGGTGGTAGAGCAAGATGCCAGGATTTTGAGCCGGATCTATCCGAATACAACTCAGCGCATCAGGCTGAATAACGAAGTTGGGATGGACTGGGTGCGGCGTAATTTTGAACAATTTCCATCTGCACGGTAAGCAATTTTGCGATCGTAATGTTTCTTGAGATGATCGTTTCAACCGCTTTACCGTCTCAGCGATCGCCCACCACAGCCTGCTTCCCGCATTCCTTACAGCGGTAGCACTGCTTTCCTCGACGATACCCATTTTTCGACAACTGCTGCGATCGACAGTGTGGGCATATCATTACTTTCATTACATTGCTCGACCGATGATCTCCCATATGTGGTTCTAAATATGACACCAGCAAGTCTTCAATTTGTTGAGTTAACCGTTGGCGATGCTCCTGGTCTGGGCTGCGAAGTGCCGCTAGCATCACCGCGTTGCTACTATGCACACACACTTCTGCCAATAGAGCATACTGTTCCTCAGTTAAGGCGGGATTTCGTTGCCTTAAAATACTCGCCATGAAGTCGATCGCCTCTTGCGTCATGCTTTCATCGATCGATTGGAAGATCTCGGGTGCTAGATAAAACTGTACAAACACTACTCGCGACACAGGTTGCTCAAACAGTTCTGCAACAGCGGACGCGATCGCATGAATCATTTGACGCAATGGCAACTGGACAATGGATGGAATGTCTACCCCTGCCCAGAAAGCCTGCACCCGCTCCGCATGGCGTAGCTCCATTGCTTTAAAGATGGCAGCTTTGTCGGGGAAGAACTGGTAAAGGGAGCCGATCGCGGTTCCGGCTTTTGCTGCAATCAAATGAGTCGTTGCCGCTTCATACCCCATCTCATCAAACACGGCTGCCGCTGCATCCAGAATTTTTTCAACCCGTTCTTTGCCTCGCTGCTGTTTGGGTTGACGGCGGAGAGTACTGGATGACTGAGCGCTTGACGAACGTGAATGTTCTGTCATATTTTAGAAACACGACGGATTTTTCACAATTCTACTCTCACGGAGACCACTATGCAGTCAATGCTTCCCGGTGCGCCCTGGTTATTGGCGCACAAGTCCATGCTGACCATGAATCGACCCCGGAAAATTTCCTTGTATGGCAATGACTACGTGATGTGGAAAGATGCAACTGGAGGCATCCATGCCCTACCCAATGCTTGCCCGCACATGGGAGCGATGCTGTCAGAAGGATGGTGTGAAGTCAAGAGTGATAGTGCAAGTACAGTTGTTTGCCCCTTTCATGCCTTGCAGTTTGATGCAGAAGGCTGCACGGTGTTGCCCGGATCAGGCAAGAAAACATTATCCCAGTTGCAACCTTTAGAGTTAGTCATTCAAGGAGACTTCATCTGGTCCTATGGAGGACACGAACCGAAGATACCGATTCCCACGATGCTGAATCAGGTTGCGAACACCTATTACTTTGTTGGGCATACGGGCGATCGCAGTGTGGAAACCGATTTACTCACCATGCTGTTGAATATGCATGATTACAATCATCAAAACGGCACCCACCGTGATTTGTTTCGGATTACTGAGGTGGAGTTTCATCAGTTTATTGACGATGGGCATCATTCCCATGCCTTCTATGACATGCCCACTGCACCTTATAGTCTGACCGAAAAGCTGAGGAAACCGGATTTAATGCTGTTGCCCAGCACGATTAAAGCCCATCTGGAAAACCACTTTCCGTCCCTGGTGATTTTTCATGGTGAAATGCCGTTAGGCAAAGCGGCGCAGTGTCACATTTTTGTGCCAGAAGCCGAGCACCGCACCCGGACTTACATTTTGCTGTTTGGTCAAGCAAAACATCCAGCCTTCAAGCTATTTGGCAGCACCTACCTCAAGTTTGGCAAAGTTGTGGTGGATCAAGATGCAGATATTTTAGGGAAGATTTATCCCAATACGCCTCAGAAAATTAAACTCAACAATGAAGTCGGGATGGACTGGGTTCGGCGTAATTTTCAGAGTTTTCCTGACGTTGTGGAGCCGAATCTTTCCAAGTAGATAACAGCTTCTTCTTGAAAGACTTCCAGATTTGATTACTTTGTTATATCTTGAATTCGTTTAGTGTTTGTGAACATTTTGAAATGACAGGCTTCATCATTGACTAAACTGTAAACACGGGTTGCGATTGCACGTATCGGACTCTACAACTTCCAGTAGCAACCAAGATGAACTTTAATGACAATCACAAATTTGTCCATCTCAGACTATGTAATAGGAACACCCTGCGATCGCTTAAAGGACTGGGCGTGCTCTTATAGCGGTTACCGAGAAGCTGTAAGCCATCCTGTACGCCGACTTGAAGTTTCTCGCAGTCGAGTCATTTTGATTCTGGGATTTGGCGATCGCCTGACCAATGCCGCTACTGCCACCCAGGACAAGGGCTTGTTTTTGCTTAAACTCGTTGTACATCGTTGTTCCTGACTAGAATTGGTTGTGAGTGATCCTGGTCAGCATCGTAGGAGGTTAGGACAACGAACGGAAGTCTGCACTTTTTAGTGAGGTACGCACGTTTTGGTACAAATTAAGCAGAATCCGTCAGATGGTGAGTTGAGCAAGATAACGATTAGTCAGCCCTCCAAAGTAAAGTCTGAAACCCTAACCTTAGAAAACATCGTGGGTTGTAAGTGGTCGGTCTGCATCCTGACTCTGATTCACCGGGGCATTAATCGTCCTGGGGCGATCGCGCGTTCTGTGGATAGACTCACGACAAAAGTGCAGAGTGATTGCCTGCGAAAAATGGTTAACCTGGGTATTTTGGAGAAAGTTGCCTACCCAGAAGTCCCACCACGGGTGGAGTATGAACTGACCGCGATCGGACACCGGTTTGTCAAAATTCTGGATGATCTTGCCGAACTACAAAGTGACATAAAAGCAAGTCAATAGAATGATTAGTTTACGAAGATTTTTGCTCATGCGTTTTCTGGGGTTGCTTGAACAGTCTTCTTCCCCACGGCTTTAAAGTCGAAATTGCAATGATGATAAAGAGAAAGGAGATTTGAATTAGCGAACCGATCAAGACTCCTCTAGCATCAAATAAGTAGATGGGATTTTTGAATGCATTTAATTCCTCTTTCAATGCGATGTCTTCTGCTGTGTTGCCCCAGGGAAATAACCAAAAGGTTCCAAACATTATCAGTCCTGTGGTCAGAATCCACTTGGTAATCACCCAGTAGAATTTGAAGAAGCCGTAGTTGGTCTGCCAGCAGAGGATGGTTGCTGTCACCACTGACCCGATCGCCGCAGGAATGACAATAAAATCATCAAGTAAGTTAATGGCTGAATTAAGCGCAAAAAGAATGTCAGCGTTTGTTGTGTCCTTGTTTCTGAGCGCAATCAGAAACATGCTGAGAACCGTTCCAGTCCACAGTGCCGCAAAGCCAATGTGAAACGATAGCACCCAGTTCTTTTGCTCAAGGCTCAATTTGAATGGCTTTCTAGCTCTGTCAGAGTTTGGTGTTTCTTCACCTGCTTTGAGTGTTGTCATTCAATTCTCCAGCGTTATCAATGACCCCAGTGTAGCGATCGGCTTCCATCCAACGCTTGACCAAATTTGCTCAAACTGTGCGAATCTTGCTGAATGTCTTACCGTAGTGCCCTAAACTCTTTGGGCGACATATTGACGTACTGGCGAAAGAGTCGGGTAAAAGAACTGTGGTTGGTTAAACCCACAGCAAAAGCAATCTCAGTAATCGTGAGTTGAGTCGTTTGTAATAACTGTTTGGCATGATCAATGCGACACTGAGTTAAATGCTGATGTAGCGTTATGCCTGTAGATCGTTTGAACAGACGACAGAAGTGATATTGACTCAAATTCAGCACAGCCGCAACATCAGATAACGCAATATCTCGCTCAAGATGAGCGTGGATATAATCAAACACGGTTTGCAACTGAAACTGAGACAAGCCGCCTTTGTCGTCAAAATCGGTCTGAGGTTGCCAAACCGCATACTGCTTGAGCAGGTGAATCACTAACCCAGTGGCTAACGATTCCCCAAACAGTCGCCCTGCGGGATGCTCTGCCTCCACATCCGCTTTCAGAGCCAGCCCAATTTGCTGCACCAGAGGATCATGAATCCCAATCTGTGGAATCAGTTCAATCTGTTTGATCCGAACAGACTCATGCACGGTTTGTGCAAAAAATCCGGGAGAAAAGCCTAGCAAGGAAAATTCTCCTGCCTGTTGCCAATTTGATGCATACTGCCTTGCAGCAGGAACAAACAACATCTCGCCCGGTTTGCAGCAACAGGTCTGGATTTGCCCATCCACTCGATGCTCCGATCGCCCCGGATGCCCACTGCGTCCTATAATGCCGATGATATGCTGCATCCATTGGTGTTCTGGACTCTCATGAGCCGCGTGATCATAGTGATGGAAGAAGATCCCATTCCACCCTGACTGCTCACTGGACAGAACGGGAAACTCTGCCAGTGCAGGAGCAGTGTGTTTCGCCATATCAACTTGCGGCAATTTATCTGTCATGAGCAGGGCAGCACAAGCGTCTCTAGCTTTCACAGTTTAACGCAGGCGGTTAATCAGAATTCGACTGCTCAAGCGATCAGAAGGACGAACCGCGCGGCTATGTCTTAGCCCCCTCAACCAGAAGATGAAGAGTACGGCGAATGTAACTTTCCCACGACTCGGTCGTTTCTGGAAACACAAGCGCATACATCATCAAGCCAC
Organism: Stenomitos rutilans HA7619-LM2; assembly: GCA_019358945.1. Lineage (GTDB taxonomy): Bacteria > Cyanobacteriota > Cyanobacteriia > Leptolyngbyales > Leptolyngbyaceae > Stenomitos > Stenomitos rutilans. The sequence goes on from JAHHIE010000069.1 coordinate 16,232, forward strand.
TAATCACATCAAAACCGAGATTGGAGTCAAAATCGGCTGACACTTCCTGGCGCACTTTTGCTCGCTCAAACACGATAGCAAACGCCTGTCGCCTCGGTTGCAGATACTTCTGCCAATAAATCTGAGCAAATTCCGGATTGCTCATGGCTGAACTGAGCATCAGCGCTGCTGTTTGTCGCCCCAGGGGATTAAACGTAATCTGGGCAGCGCTGGCGATCAGGCATTCAATATCTCCCCAAAAGCTTCCCGTGTCAGGAATTTCATACTCGTCACGACGACTTTCGATCGCATCTGCCACTAATTCCGCTTTGGATGTGTAGCGGCGGTAAATAGTAGGCTTGCCTACCCCAGCACGCAGAGCGATCGCCTCGATGCTCATGCGGTCATAGCCCACTTCCGCCAGCAGATCAAGCGTAGCTTGCAGAATCGCTTGGTGAGATTTTAGGCTGCGGGGTCGTCCGGGCTGAGATGGGTTGCTATTGCTCATGCGTCTCATTATAATTTACGAAACAGTATCGTAACGAATTAAGATTAGCGAACTTGACTCAACCATGACTTCTTTGGCTCAGCAATTACCACCCGGTCGTTTCGGGTTGCCCGTTCTAGGTGAATCGATCGCCTACTTGCGCGATCCAGCAGGCTTTATTGCTGGGCGACAGCAGCAGTATGGCAACCTGTTCAAAACCCGTTTGTTTGGTCGTCCGACGCTCGTCTTGATCGGTGCGGAAGCCGTTCGTTTTCTGTTTGCCCACGAAGGGCAGCACTTTGAGATGACCAACACGCGAAACTTTGAAGTGCTGCTGGGCAAAAACTCGATCGGGGTGGTTACGGGTGGGGCGCATCAACTGCTGCGGAAGCAGCTATTTCAAGCATTCCAACCACGATCGTTAGCTCAGTATGTAGTGACGATGACCACCATCACTCAGCGATATTTGCAGAAATGGGAACGGTTGGAAGAATTCACCTGGTATCCCGAACTGAAGCAATACACGTTGGAGATTGCCTACAAACTGCTCGTTGGCGTGGATACGGCGGAGGATGAGTCATTGAAGGACTTGTATGAAACCTGGAGCCAGGGGCTATTAACGATCCCGATACGATTTCCAGGTAGTCCGTTTGATCGGGCGGTGCGATCGCGGCAACAGTTGCTCGATCGCTTTGATGCTTTGATTGAACAGCGCCAACATCAAACCGTGGCTCCCCACGATGTATTGGACATTTTGCTAGAAGCGCGAGATGAAGCAGGTGCGCCGTTCAGTTGCGCTGCAATCAAAGACAACATCCTGGGGTTGTTGATTGCCGGACACGAAACACTCACCTCGGCGCTGACTTCTTTCTGCCTGTTGCTGGCTCAGCACCCCGATGTGTTGCAAACAGCACGGGCAGAACAAGAGGAATTGGGGCTGCCCTCAGTGCTAACACAGGAACATTTGAAACAAATGACGTATTTGGAGCAGGTGCTGAAGGAGGTGTTGCGATTAGCTCCACCCGTTGTGCGAAGTGGTCAGCGCCGAGTGCTGGAAACTTGTGAGTTTGGTGGCTACACAATTCCTCAGGGTTGGGATGTGTTCTACCAGATTTCCGAAACGCATCAAGATGCCGATGTCTACACGCAGCCCGATCGCTTCGACCCGCAGCGGTTTGCGCCTGACCGAGCGGAAGACAAGCCACCGTTTAGTCACATTGCCTTTGGTGGCGGTATGCGCGAATGTTTGGGCAGGGAGTTTGCTCGCCTGGAGATAAAGCTGTTTGCTGCCCTGCTGATCCGCGACTATGACTGGGTGCTGTTTGCCAGGGCAGGACTTGACGCGCGTCGTGCTGCCCTTCTCACGACCGCAGGATGGACTGAGGGTCAAGTTTCGGCGACGGCAGGGGGAATGATCGTTAGTAGTTGAGCCAAGTTCGCTATACCTCCGGCAAGCGGTAGTGCTAAAGAGGTAAGGATGCATTGTAGTGGTGAATGAAAAACCAGATCGCTCCAATGTGATTCTCCAGCTTCTTAGAAAACGAAAGGGTTTTGCGAACCAAGCGTGAGATGCGTTGCCGTAACGTACAGTTAAAGCGCTCAATGTGATTGGTCTGCCCGCTTTCCTTGCCGACAGAGCGGTGCCGTTGGCTGGGGAAGACCGCACGGTATGCCTGCCAGAAGTCGGTATAACAGAAGGCACACTGGCGATAGACCGCTGGCAAAGACTCCCAAAGGGCTTGAGCACCCTCCTGGCTACGGTCACCAATATGTACGCCCACAATCTCACGTGTACTGCGGTCCAGCGCTAACCAGAGCCACTGTTTGTTTCCTTTGTTGCCGACAAACGACCATGCCTCATCACATTCCAGGGTCAAGCGCCCCTTTTTTTGGCACTCACCGTAACTTGGCGGGGCACCTGCTCATATTTGGCATTGACGTACTGCTGAAGCCACACTTCTGACACCTCGACGACTCTGGCAATACCAGCGAGTGGAATCTTCTCGAGCAGCAGCTTGTCAATGAGGCGTTTCGTGCTTGCGTCGATGACCTTGTTTTGCGGGTCTTGGACGAACTGGCGACCGCAGTCGTGGCATTTGTGGTTTTGCTTGCCGTTGTGGATTCTGCCGTTTTTGACTACATTCTTTGAGTCGCAACTGGGGCAGCAAGGGAGTGTCAAGGGCATGGCTACTTTAGAGGGCAACGTACTAGGTTTAACATTCCAGCCGCCAGCGCTTTACCCTGCTCAAGCTAGAGGTTAGCTATCCTTACACCTTTAGGACTACCCGGCAAGCAACTCGCTTAGAATGAGAGGCGTTCAAGAGTGCCAATTCACTGGAGAAGCAACTCTCCAGAGGCTCCACCAGCGCCGTTACTCTTTCCCCTTAAGCCAATCTTCAAACAGCGATGACGACTGATGCCATTCAACATTTGATCGAGCCGCATATTCAGGATTTGGGCGGCTTTCAAGCCCGTCGCCTGTTGCCTTCGGACACGCTCCCCCTGGTAGGTCCGTTCATCTTCTTTGACCATCTGGGTCCAGCCGTGTTTCCTCCAGGCAAGGGCGTAGATGTCAGACCGCACCCGCATATCAATCTGGCAACCGTCACCTACCTGTTTGAAGGGGTTCTGCTACATCGCGATAGTGTCGGTAGCGTGCAAGAGATTCGCCCTGGTGCCGTGAACTGGATGACTGCCGGACGGGGTATTGTGCATTCTGAGCGTACGCCTGATGACGATCGCGCTAAAGAAGCAACCCTGCACGGTATCCAAACTTGAGTCGCCCTACCGGATGAGCATGAGGAGACCGACCCCTGGTTTCGACATCATCCGGCAACTGACTTGCCAACCTGGACAGACAATGGCGTTTCCTTCACGCTGATTGCAGGTGCAGCTTACGATCGCACCTCTCCAGTACAAACTTTCTCACTGATGATTTACCTGGACATTCAACTGTCTCCTGGTGCCCACTTCACGTTGCCACATGCTTACTCTCAGCAGGCAGTGTACAGCGTCACCGAAGGGTTGCAGATTAACGGAGTGGCGATCGACCAACATCGACTGGCAGTCCTCACTTCTGGTGCAGCAGTAACCGTTTCGGCTGAGCAAGCGGCGCGATGTATTGTAATCGGCGGTGAACCAGTGGGCATGCGGCATAAGTGGTGGAATTTTGTCTCCAGTCGCCCGGAGCGCATCGAGCAAGCCAAGCAGGATTGGCGTGAGGGACGATTTGCCTCAGTGCCGCAGGAGACAGAATTCATTCCCCTGCCAGAGGAGCCACCCCGTCCCACAGAGCAGCCGATGTAGCGATCGCTTAAGGGACAAGCGTTATTTCGCTGGAGCGATGGCTCGTATCGCTGGTTTTGCTAAGGAGTAGCCCAGTGCAGAAATCATTGCGGTAGATGTGACAGCGATTCCACCTTGAGTCTATGCAGGAATTTGATTACTCACTCGATTTCAAGGCGATCGACTTTCGCCAGCACCCAGAACTGTACCGAATTGGTCGAGGCGAACAGGGCGTTTTGCTGGTTGAACCCTACAAGATCGAAATTTTGCCCTCCTGGAAGTTCAAAACCCCAGACATTGCCCGTCAGTCTGCCGACAAGATCTACAGCCTGTTTCTTCAGTACAAAGCCGAAGGCGATTTCGTTGGCATGGACATGGCGCGAAAGTTTTTGCAGATGGGCTACACCCGCTCTCGCCGCTATGCCAATCACAAGTCAGGACGCAAGTATGCAGCAGGTTCCAAAACGGTTTTGCCCCGCGAAGAAGATCCAATCAAAGCGCAATCTGCCATGATTTTCTATGAACAGTGGCAATTGGCAAAGACTGACCCAGAATATGTGCGATTAGCCGCACGCCACCGCGAGCAGTACGAACGCTCTGAAATCGCTGCCGCCAAAAGTCTAGGTTTTTAACAGGAGTAGAGGTGTGAAATTCTCGAATCTGAACGGCATTTTTGCTCAGGAACAAACGAGCCGAGGGCTATTGGTTATTGGTTTGGATGCAGAAGGGCGACAAGTTGAAGTGTTCTTTGACATTACCAGCGAACCAAAAGCCAACTGGGAAGCTGTGAATGTGAGATACCTGTAAGTGGATCGCTCCACCAACTTGAACGGCTGCAAACTATTCATTTGCCCCAGTTTCTTTCCCTAAATATACGCTTTTCAATCCCTTCGTTCCCTTCTTGGTCACACCCCAATAGCGCAAGTATCGGTAGGGTCCATAAGTCTTACCCGTTTTCGCATCAGGAATCAGCTTCAACTCAATGTGCCCTCGACCGCCATGTCGCCCCAACGGTGTGCCATCCTCCCGCCGCTCTTGGGAGACATCCGATGCTTTCCTTTGTTGGGCTTCTAGCAACCCCGTGATCATGGCTGCTAAATCTTCCAATTCATCATCACGCCAATCCTGGAGTTCCCCAATCAGATGTTCTGGTCGGCTTCGGCGTGGCATCCTGGTATCCTTGCTTGACGACTTAGGGAAAATTTATTCCCTAAAAAGCAACAGTATTCCCTAAAGTGGTCAATTGCCCAAGATACAGGTGTTTCAGTCTCTCCAGCTAATCCTCACTTAGGGAATAAAAAGAGGGTTACCTGGGAACTCTTTTCCCTAAGTCCAAAGCTGTGCCAGGGTTAGATCCTTCTCCACCCTGTTGCGCTTAGTCTTAATTACATCTCTCAAAATTAGGGAATAATTTGAGTAAATTTAGACATTTTTGTTCCCTAAATTTTCAGAATAGTGCCCTTTCTACACCAGTGGGACACTCTGGCAGGGTGGGTGAGGTGGTCAAAGGACGAAGTATCTCGCTTGTTTGAGGTAGCCTCAATTCTTGATAGAGTGAGTGCCTTCCTTCTTAGAGTCGCACGCAGCAGAACTTAGGCAAAGCTGGACGCGATTTTGACTTTTCGTTCAATTCCTGATGCCAACTCCCATCTACCACATCACGCATCTGAGCAACTTAACCTCCATTTTGGCGATCGCTGGTTTGTGTTCAAATAGCACAATGCAGCAACAGGGAATTGGCTATACCAATTTGGCAAATCAAAGCATTCAGTCACGTCGAGCGAGAGTAACGGTGCCCTGCGGCGCAGGGGGAACGTTGACTGATTACGTGCCGTTCTACTTTGCGCCCCGTTCTCCGATGCTGTATGCCATTCATCAAGGTAATGTCCCAACCTACCTTGAAGGGCAGGAGAGTGTAGTCTACCTGGTTTCTACGGTTGAAGCTGTGCAGCAAGCCAACCTTTCGTTCGCCTTCACAGATGGACATGGGATTATGGCACTGACCCAGTTCTTTGATGATCCGCCGATCTAAATCAGGTGGACTGGCAGGTGATGACCCTCAAATATTGGTTCGATACTCCGGAGGACAGCGATCGTAAGCGACGGCGGCAAGCCGAGTTTCTAGTGCATCAATTCTTCCCCTGGCAGCTCATTACCGAGATTGGTGTGATGCATCACTTGGTCAAAGCCGAGGTGGAAAAGTGCTTACAGACAGCAACCCATCAACCAGGAGTCATCCTGCGACCCAATTGGTACTATTGAGGAAACCGAGAAATGGTGATTATGCTGGAGTCCTGTTTGGGGAATTTACTGGAGACAGACGTAGAAGCCCTGGTCAACACCGTCAATTGTGTCGGTGTGATGGGGAAGGGCTTGGCGCTGCAATTCAAGCAGGCGTTTCCAGAAAACTTCCAGGAGTATCGACGGGCGTGCCAGTCGGGTGAGGCGAAGCCAGGGCAGATGTTCATTGTGCCCACAGGTCAGCTAGCAAATCCCCGCTACATCATCAACTTCCCTACCAAACGCCATTGGAAAAATCCATCCCGCATTGAAGATATTGAAACTGGGCTGTTGGCACTGATTGAAACGGTCAAGCGATTTGGAATTCGCTCGATCGCTATTCCACCTTTGGGTTGTGGCAATGGTGGGTTAGCGTGGTCGCGAGTTGCTCCATTGATTGAAGCAGCCTTTGCTCAAGTGCCAGAGGTACGAGTGTTAATCTTTGAACCCCCAGCAGCGAAATCAGAAACAGTTACGGCAAGCACCTCTTTTCCACCATTCACCCGTGCTCGTGCCTTGCTAATTGCGCTGATGGAGCAATATCTGTCGCTGGATTACCCGCTCACAACGCTGGAAATCCAGAAGCTAGCCTATCTGCTTCAGTCAGCAGGTGAACCATTGCGCTTGCAGTTTATTCAGGGAGAGCAAGGACCTTACGCCGCCAATTTACATCCGGTTCTGCGCCAGTTAGAAGGACATATGATTGAGGGCTACCGCCCTGACGATGAGGGGGCAGAAATTAGACTTCGACCAGGAGTTGCTCAAGCTGCCCAGGATTACTTGGCGGATACTCCGGCGACTGCCATTCTAAATCGAGTGACTCGTCTAATCGAAGGTTATGAGAGTCCTTATAGTTTGGAAGTGCTGGCGATTGTCCACTGGGTGATGCAAGCAGATCCGCAGGCAGCGGCGAGTGTCGAACGAGCGATCGCTGCGGTTGAAGAGTGGCAACTAGGGCAACGAAAATCTTTTAAGCCACAGCACGTTAAGCAAGCGTGGCAGCGGTTGCACGAGCAACGGTGGCTCCTGACAGCGGAGCCTGTCTAAAGAATGCGCTCTTGGTTGCCTGATTCGGAAATACAGCTTCGATCCATCAACTGCCGATACTAATTCCCACTGACTACCTTACGGAGATGTGGATCTCCCCAACCAACTTGCGATCGCCGTATCAAGAGAGAATAAGCCACCCCCGTTGGTCAAGAAGAAGCTAAACCACAGAGCATACAGAGAAGCCGTTTCCAGCGGAGGGATATGCCAGCCGTCTTTCTTGAGATGAAAGAATATCGCAATCAGCATGGTGAATAGCAGGATCAAGGCATTGAGCCGAGAGAATAATCCAACTGCCAGCAGAATCGAACTCACAATTTCAGCGTAAGCAGCACAGTAGGTCAAGAAAACTGGGTAAGGCAAGCCAATAAAACTTACAACCCCGCTCGCAAAGCCCTGTACGTCCGCCAGTTTACTAAATCCGTTGTGGATCATCAGCAAGCCCACCGCCACTCGAGCAATTGTCCAAGCCACCTGGGCAGGACGGTTCTCGATCGCGGTAGATTGCAGAGTGGCACGCAGTAGTGTTGGTTTCGGTTGAATTGCAGTCATTACTCGGAAGGCTTCCAGTGAGGTTTTATTGATTTTCACCCATACTGCCTAGCTGATGCTATTGTCCCAAGAGTCTTGGCGATTATTCACTGTGGGAAAGAACAGGTAACGACAGATGCAGGATGAGCGATTCCACAGTCAAATGCGCTCACTCTCAACAACAGGCTCAAGACAGCAGAGGCTTGGGAGCACAGCACTGATTGCATAAGCTAGGTTAACTCGTAATCGCGAAAACGACCTATCTAGTCCGACTCATCCCATATTTGAAATCCGATGAGATTTAGGGAATATTAGGGTGTTTTGGAGACTTTTTTATTCCCTAAGCTAACCAACTGCAATCTGGCAGCCTAAACGGTACTAAGATGGCATTTGAAGACTGATTTGGCTTGCGATCGAGACGACCACGCCCTTTTTCCGTAACTCACCCAGGGCTTTGTAGAGGTCGCCTTCGTCCAGTTCCCAGCGATTGCAAAAGGCATGAACGTCAATTTTAGGGTTCAGTTTGCCAGGAAAATCAAGCTGGAGGGCAAAGAAGATATAGTCGTGATCGCTTGTCAATAGTTTCAGCTCACGAATGCGGAATAGTTCCTCTCTGTTCAAGGTGTAACAACCTACATCAGTCTGTGCCATCGCTTCCTCTCCTGGTACAACTGTTTGGATTTAGCGTAGCGGATTTCTAGATGAGCCTCAACTGATTCAGGCAGTTTTTAGGGAATGCTTTTGGTTAAACTAGCTTATAACCATTCCCTAATTCAAGCAGAGATTAACTCCCTCTAAGCTGTTAATACTGAAGTTTCGCCCCTTTTCTCCTAATGATGTTTCTCTAACCATGAGGCTACAGCTTGCTGTAAAGCTATTTCTGGGGCAATTCCCATCGATTCACATTTCTCGATTAGCACCTCAACCTGATCTTGAATTCCTAGCCAGAATTCGATAGCCTCCTCAACCCCTTGCTGCTGACTCATTTCGCGTTTAGCACAAGCGACATCTAACGCTATTTTCTTGGATCTAGGCAATCTCCCACGAATCTCCCTTTTTTCTTCATCCGCCATAGCAATTGCAGCCTAATAAGCAGGCTCAATTTTCGCATGGCATTTTGAGCAAATAACATTTTGCGATATTTACCATTTTGCGGCAAATGTCGTATACTATTTTAATAAATACAGCTAGCGGAAGCAACTTCTCGATTCATGTTTAGTCACCAACCTCCTTGGACTCCTATCTCCGAAGAAGAGGAAACAGTACAGACCCCAGCCAAGTTTAATATTGGCGATCGCGTCTACTGGTGCCATGTTCCTAGTCGGGATTTTGGCATCATAGTAGAGCGATTTTACGGAGCGGAAGGTAGTATAAAGGCACTGGGATGGCACTACGCCATCCAGCTAGACCCGATAGTCCCTCTTTTGATCACTGCAAAACTGACTATGGCTTTGAGGATGATTTGTCCTTGATGGGGCGTGGAGGGGCTGATGCGGTTGAATGAAGCTCAGGTTCAATTGCTGGAACAGTTTCTGGCGCTACCGCTGCTCCCTCCCGAGGCTTTCGCTGCTCGCTGGACCCTTAGCTACAGACAAATCAGCCAAATTTGCCACTGTTCAACTTCAACCGTCGAGCACTGGTTTAGCGAGGGCGCAGGAAAGAGGGCACCTGCCGAGTGTTATCAAAAACTGTTAGCAATCGTTGATTTTCTACTCACTAACAGCGAGTCTATTCGTTATTGGCAGCGGCTTTGGTAATAAGTTAAGGAATGTTGCATTGGAGGTTGTCAGAATAACAGCCCATTTGTCGTCTCAACAGGGATTCTTTGGGTGTTGTTCTCCCTGACGCCCAAGCAGCTTTTAATAACGACAGGCGTGTTTCATCGTGCTGTTATGAGTGACTCTAATCAACAATCATTTCCCCCTTTGCCTCTTCCTATCTATTCCGATCCACAACTGGCTATCACCTCCATTTGTTTCCCAGCGTATCTGCCAGAACAATTTGCATTGCCCAGGTTTGGGATTGGACAAAGGGTTATGTGGTCACAGGTTTCGAGCAATGGGTTTGGCAGAATCGTTGGACTTGTGTTTGCCCAAAGTGTTTCCGTTGTTGCAGTTGGCTACCATTACGCGATCGCTCTGGATGAAGACAGCCCCTCACGGGCTGACTGTGTAGCAGACTGGGCATTTGAGGATGACTTGGAACTTGTCTCACCTCACATCCACTCAGTCCATAGTTAGGTGAATAAAGTATGTACCCAACGACGGAGCAGTGGCAACTATTTGAGCGTTACAGGACCTGTCCACCCCCCATGTCACCCCAAACGTTTTTACAGAATTGGGAGATTGACTATCCTGATATTGCTCGATTAGTTGGTGTGAGCCGACATACTGTAGCGCATTGGTTTAGCACGGGAGCCGGAAGCCGTCCTGCTCCAGAACACCACCGTCGTCGATTGGCGACGATTGATTTCCTCTGGCGCAATCGCGATCGTATTCCTTACGAGTTGCTGGATGAATGGTGTGGATTGCCAGCAGAGCCAGAGATACTAACAGAGCCAGAGACAACAGACGAACCGTCAAAGTAATTGAGAAAGTTGACAATCACCGCATAACTACTCGACAAATCGATGTCGTGGCGACACAGATCGATTGCTGGATGGCAACCAGTCGAGTTCAATGAACAGCAGCTAATTTTTGCAACTGCACTCTGAGCCTTATTTTTTCCAGTTATGAAGCAATCCAAAAGATTCTCCTCCCCTGAACTATTTCCTGAGGACCCGCCTGAACTGCCTGACCTGGAACTACCTCTCGCCTGTTGCACTGCTCAAGAAATTGTCGCGGCGCTGATGTTACAGCATCACAATACAAGGTTGATGCAGCAGGTGCTCACTGACCTTGAAGCGAACGCTCATACGTGGGACGCATTCCTTCTGGCACCATCCTTGCCAACAGTCGATAGCAGCGCCGATCGAGGAAGTTTGATGTGTCTGCGAGACTTACAGACTTGCTGGAACGCAGATACACTTTACATCTTGGCTCGAAATGCCAATACTGCAAGATCGCTTCAAACAATCGCTCAGGCATGGAATTGCTCAGATATCACCCTCTATCCTCCCAAACGGATGAAACGGTTAACAGGGGTAGAGGGCGCAAAGCGCTTAATTTCGACGCGTTGGCATTTCCCAGAGAATATTGAGACCAGGATTGATTTTGACCAAATCCCTCATCCTGACTCTCCAAAGTGGGTACTAGATGAAATGACTGTCTTGGAAGAGTGTTCACCTCAACATCTGATGGCAGAGTTAATGATAAAAGCCGACTCTAAATGCTTCCACGCACAAACAATCCTAAAGGAACTGCAAGATTATTCTCATTGGTGGCGCAGCTTCGTGCTGGCACCGCCACTCCCTGACACAAAAACAGGCATGACTAATCGTTTAAATATACTGCAACAATTGCCCACAGCCTGGCGTGATGATTGCCTTTACATCTGGGCATGGGATGACACCGCTGCCAGAAATCTGCGATTGCTAGCTCAGAATTGGTATTGTGGTGAGGTTACAGCGATCGCTGGAGATGAAGCTGCTCGATTGCTGAATGTCCCAAATGCCTCCCCGATTATAGTAGTGAGGTGGCTGTGAGCATTAGCTTGCAAGTGAGTGGCTGCCAATCGCCACCAAAAGGTAACTGGGCTTTGAGCCGGACAAAGACTCCTTTTTCGGTTTAGCCAATGTCCTAGAATAAGGAATAACGTTTGCTCGGTCTTCCATTATGGACCAGACACTAACTAAACAGGAGATTCCACCTCAGTTTCCTGACCATACCCAACTGCCAGATTCGGATGGGACGTTTGTGAAGAATTTTCAGGAGCATCCGCAAAGCCTGATATTGACCGATTCGATCGCGCCCGTTCTGCAACGCTTGCACCCCGATGGACAGTACGCGATCGGGCAAGACTGCGGCATCTATTGGCGGGAGACAGACCCACCGGAACGTGGGGCAGAAGCCCCCGATTGGTTCTATGTCCCGAATGTTCCACCTCGGTTAGGCAGTCAGATTCGGCGTTCGTATGTGCTATGGCGAGAGTACATCACGCCCATCATTGCTTTAGAATTTGCATCGGGAGACGGCAGCGAGGAACGAGATCAAACCCCACTATCCCGCTTTGAGGCGAGAGAATCTGGTAAGCCTGGTAAGTTCTGGATTTACGAACAAGTGATGCGAATCCCGTACTACGGCATTTACCTGATCACCAGTGGTCAGTTTGAGTTGTATCACTTAACTGACACAACTTATCAACGGATGAGTCCGAATGAGCGAGGTCATTACAGAATTGCCCCAATGCAGGTGGAGTTGGGCGTTTGGCAAGGCGTTTACCAGAATCAGCCCGAACAACCTTGGCTGAGGTGGTGGGATGGGCAGGGCAATCTGCTGCTAACGGGACAAGAAGCCGCTCAGCAAGAGCGCCAGAAGCGATTGCAGTTGACCGAGAAGCTGCGATCGCTCAGTTCTGAGCAACTGGCAGCATTGGGCATTACTCCCGAGGACATAACTTGAGCGGTGTGGCGTGATTCGGAAGGTGATTCCTTAAAACTGCACAATGTCTATTAACTTAGGGAATGTTTTTGTCGGGTTGAGCTTGCTTTATTCCCTAAGTCACTACCAACAGAGGGGTAGAAGCGACTCCAGTACTACTGCGCCTCTCCTTCAGAACGGCGTGGTTTCGAGCCAGTTCGTTGGGTCGCTTCATTTTCTTCAACGTATTGCTGAACGAACTCTACGATCGCCTCATTCATACTCGTTGCGTTTAAGGCACAAGCTGCTTTGAAGCGATCTCGCAAAGATTTACTGGGCAGGTAAACCTTGAGAATAGCTCTCTCTTTTTCTTCATCTGTAGACACGGCAACTCACAGGTCGTGCACCTATTACTGCTTTAGGTGCAATTATCCTCTTAAATTTCGATAGTTTTAGTTTTAGGTGTATTAGATGCAAATGCATCTAATACACCTAAGAGATATAGTTAAGAAGCTAGTCTAACTTGCATTGCCAACTTAAAGCTTGTACAGGAGAAAATGCAAAATCGAGCTAAGCCAGCACAATCCCTAACGGTATCAGACAACAATTCGTTGCAAGTCCCTAGATTTAACCTAGGCGATCGCGTTCGCTGGTTTCGAGTGCCAACCCAAGATTTTGGGGTAGTGCGCGATCGTTTCTATTGCTTGGAGAGCAGTGTGCAAGCTGTAGGGTGGCACTACCAAGTTCAGCTTGATCCTCATAGTCCTTCCTTTGCTCACTGTAAGTTGGACTATGGTTTTGAAGAAGACCTTGAATGCCTTGAGCAGAAGAATTTAAATGAGGCTAACTGAGGCTCAATATCAACTGCTGAGGCAGCTTCTTGATCTGCCGTTGTTGTCGCCGGATGCTTTCCTAGCGCGGTGGACTTTAACGTATCTAGAGGTAAGCCAGATTTGCTGCTGCTCAGTTTCAACCGTTGAGCATTGGTTTAGTGAGGGAACTGGACGACGATCGCCCGCTGATAGTTACCAAAAGCTACTCGCTGTAGCTGACTTCTTGCTGATGCACGGCGAGACAGTGCAGCACGTTTGGCAGAGTTAGCCGCAGAAGTTAAGCAATGTAACGCGAGTAATTGTTCATTTGACAGGTCATCTGTCAGCTTAATAGCAGTTTAGCTAAACCATCCGCTCACTTCACAAATTTGTGCCGTAACAACAGAACTTGCTTGCTTGAAGAACAATTTGTCACCAGAATCTGAAAGATACAGATTCATGAAGGGGAGAATAGTTCAAGGGAAATCCATGCGCGTTCAACTCCCACTCCCATTAAAGCAATTCGTTAGAAGCCAACCCTACCTTTACCAAAAGCTTTGCTTCTGGGCAGGCAAACGAGGGGTAGATGACCCAACTGAACAGGTGAATCAATACCTCACCCAATTGGTGCTTCAAGCCGATATCGAGGGTGATAATGCCGCCATACTCCAGGAGTGGGCAAAGGTGCTTTCCCCTCAGGAGCGGATCACTCTGGCGCAACTCAGTCCAATTCTAATCAGAGATTATCCAGGTGGCTCAGGCTGGTACGCTCTGCAAAAAGGCGAGTACAGCGTCATGGGCGAACCTGTACTGCATGAAATTTGTCATCAAGGAGTGCCACAGGCAATCATCACCCGTAACCGCTACGATTGCTTGATCCTGAATGCTAGGAACTTGCTGATTGTCGATGTAGACATTGGAGGTCTAGATCCGGCTGACTATCCAGATTGTGCGGCGAACTGTCAGATTGCCATAAGTGTGCAGCAAGCTCTTGCAACTCTGGACGCGATCGTTCAACAGTTCCCCCATTTAGGGTTTCGTGCCTACCGAACCCTAAATGGCTTGCGCTACCTCTGCACAACCCGACCCTTCGACCCGTTAAGCCGCACAACCCATCGGTTGATGCACAATCTTTACGTTGACCCGTTGTATGGTCGGTTGTGCAAATTCCAGGCAACCTTTCGAGCACGCCTGACTCCCAAACCGTGGCGAGTGGAAATGGATGAGGGGACAGGACGGTTCACTTACGATCGCACCACAGGACTGGTGTTGCCAGAACAAACCTCTTACGCGGTTTGCCATTTACTCAAGATTGTTGGACAGATGGCAATTCTCCCGCAATTTGAGTCAGCGATCCAAGTGCATGATTCTTTTTGTCGAGTCGAACAGTTAGATCTGGATCTGGCATGAAATACACCGACTTCACAAATCCATGTCGCGGCGACAGAGATGGGTTGCGTCCATCCTGACAATTCTCTTCAATGAAATGCAGCCCCGTATTTGAGCTGCACCATCCCGCATGAATCCATTCCAGAAACGAACCCTCTCAGACACAGGACTTGATGACATTCTCAATCTCCAAACCGACCTCGTTCATTGCACGGCTCAACAGATTATGGCGACCCTGATGTTGCATCATCCTGATTCCCCTACTATGGGTCAGGTTTTGAGGGATTTGAGTCATCAGCCGAATTGGTGGGATGCGTTTGCCATGGAACCTCCACTTCCCACAACTAGTCAAGCCGCCGACCCTGCCGCTTTGGTGTGCTTACGGGATTTGGGTATGGAGTGGAATACCAATACTTTATATGTGCTGGCACGCGGTCATCAGTTCGCGCGATCTTTAAAAGCGATGGCTCAAACCTGGAACTGCACCCAGATCACCCTTCTCCCCACTCAGTTGACCGCGCATCTACTAGGCAGGAGGCGCAGGCAGAGTCTGATTGTGGCATACTGGCAGCGCTCCAGATTTATGACAGAGGAGATGGATTTCGCCACGACCTATGATTTGACCCAACCCCCTCAGTTCGATCCGCTGCCGCAACTCGGTGAGTGTTCACCGCAACTGCTGATGGCAGGATTACTGCTGCGGCATGGCTCCCAACGGTTCTGTGCGCCGACCATTCTGCAGGATTTACAGACACATTGGCAGTGGTGGTATAGCTTTGTTTGGGGACCGGCTTTGCCCAACCCGGAAACCGGATTAGCTAATCGATTACAGGTGCTATGTGGGTTACCCAACGTTTGGAGTGGGGATTGTTTGTACCTCTGGTCACGCAACCGTGATGCAGCTATTGGGCTGCAAAACCTGAGTCAAAACTGGGCGTGCAAAACCGTCACGGTTCTTGATAGCCCAGAAACTGCGCGCTTGTTGGCGATACCCAAAGGACCTCCTGTCGTGGTGGTGTCCTGGTGACGGAGAGCAGACACCTGCCGGTGTCTTGCCCCGGAATGTGGTGGCCTTATGAGGCTTTAATTTCAATCACGGGTATCTAAAAAGTCGGGGAGGAATGAGAATGCCACTGTTTGCTATACTGCACTGCAATTCTGAGGGACTGCACCCCGGTAGCTGTACCCTGATTGCGGCTCCCTCCCTAATGGCGATCGCCCAACACATTCTGGATCATCCCGCTCCCTGGCGACCACTATTAACCGATGCCCAGCCTGCTGACGGTGATCGGCGCAGTGTCTGGCATCGGATGCAAGCGGATGTCCTCACACCCGAGGCACTCTTGGCACTGCTGAACCAAACCACCTTGGAAGCTGACTATGCTGAGATGCTGCGAATTGAGTCGATCGAGATTCAATCCCTGGATGCTTTCCAGGCTAGAACCCGTTGGGTTGGTTCAGAGGATGAAACGCCAACGGCAGTAGCAGATGTCAACGCCACAACTAAATTCGCCATGGGGCAAGGACTGGCGGCGCATCTGCAACAACAGCTTGCCGAACAAATGCAAGGAATTCAGCACCAGAAACTGGCTTTTACAAACGCTGAAGTAAACTTCCTGAGTCATCTCCGCCTTCTTCTAGCAGCAGATGCACGATTGCTCTTGCAAGGACCTGATTTTGCAGCCTTTGTGCGATCGATGTGCGATCGCATCGCTACCCAAGAAATTGAGTTTCCAGGCTCATTTGACGTGGCTCCGAGTCCTGCTGACTGGCAATTGCATCGCCTTTCTACTCCGCTGGAATTGCACATTCTTGAAACCATTGAATCCGATCCGGGTGAGTCTGCAGCAAATTCCGTTCACCTTCGAGTGAAACTAGGAACTTGGCAGCAAACCCTCACTATTCCCACCCTCCCGACATCATCCAGTGTAGATTCTGACGACCAGATTACAGGGAGGGTACAACAATGGCGGCAGATTAGGAATCAGTTGCAGACAACCATGGCACAACTTCCGATAGCACCTTATTCACAGGTTGAGTTAGAAGAATTGGCTTGCCTCCTGACATACATTGGCGACCTATTTCACATTGACCCAGTCGTCAATCCCTTTTATCAGATGACAATGAGGATGGGCTCTTCCGAGCTTTTGGTGAAACGCTACAATGGAAGAAATAGCATGAGAGACTGCTGATTTCCAACTTGATGACTGCTGAGATCAAACAATTTTTTCAACATCTCGTCCCTGGTTGCAACTCGCT
>JAHHIE010000070.1 GCA_019358945.1 Stenomitos rutilans HA7619-LM2
CCATTCGGAGCTTTTCCATGCTTGTGGGTGCTAGGATGACCGCAGAGCAGACATTCCATAATTTGTACGTAAAAGTAGCGGTCTCCCTACTTTACTCGACCCACCATTCTTTGACGCACTACCAAATAAAGATTATTGTGGCTGCTTTAATGTTTGCAATCGTCGTTAGGCTAGAGTGAATTATTCAACTTCGCAACAGAAGCGCTAAAAAGACGATCGCTGCAAGTTTACTCGATACAATAAGTGGATATTTGTCAGGCGTGCCAGTTAAGTTCTTAGCCAATAGCAGCTTAGCCAATAGCAGCAAGGTTGCCTAGCCGCTCAGGCTAGTTTACCCAGGCTTTCCTCGTTGAACTACATTGTGCCAATGTGATGGCTCTGCATAACGAAAGACCTACCAGAGAGATACCAATGTCCGGCTCACCCGCACCTCGCCCTCAAGATCAACCACTCAATGCACCGCCTCCACCGCCTCTTTCAATGGCTGCGCAGGGTCGGCAAAAGGAGACTAGCTCCATTGAGCAAATGGTTCGTGATGCTCACGCCAGACAGGCTTCTGACATTCATATTCGGATTGGCGAGTTGCCAAGATTTCGCATTCGTGGGCAAATGGTACAGCCACGCGATCAGCTCAAAGTGACGCCTGACCTGTTTGAGCAGTACCTGGCGGAAATTCTTTCACCCAAACAGCGAGAGGAATTTGAGCAGCATAAAGAACTGGATACAGCCATTTTCTATCCAGGCTTTTTGCGTTGCCGGGTGAACTGTTTTGAGACCTTGACGGGCGGCGCGATCGTGCTCCGACTCATCTCGCTAGAAGTGCCGTCGATTAATGGCTTGGGGTTACCCGAAGTTCTCAAGCATTTAGTCAGTCAACCACAGGGTTTAATTCTGATTACCGGCCCAACAGGCTCTGGTAAATCAACGACGCTGGCAGCCATGTTGCGGCAGCTTAATGAAAGCATGACACGACATGTGGTAACGATCGAAGACCCTATTGAGTATGTCCATCCCTCCCAAAAGTGTTTGATCAGCCAACGGGAAGTCGGGTTACATACCCATGAATTTCACCAGGCGTTACGAGCCGTGCTGCGGGAAGATCCAGATGTCATCCTGATTGGGGAGATGCGCGATCGGACAACGGTCGATACAGCGCTCAAAGCCGCTCAAACAGGGCATTTAGTGTTAGGAACCTTGCACACTCGCAGTGCGATTAACACCCTTAACCGCTTGCTTAACATTTACAACCCAGATGAACAGCCAGCCATGCGGGTACAGATTACAGAATCACTGGTGTCGATCGTCGCACAGCAGTTGATCCCCACCACAGACGGACGACGCACGGCTGTTCACGAAATTCTAATCAACACCCCCGCGATGCAGGATTACCTGCTGAAAGGGCAAGAAACAGAAGCCTTCCAGCTTATGGAAACGGATACCAATCAGGGTATGCAGGTGATGAACCAGGCGTTATGTGATCTGGTGCTGCTCGGCAAGATTAGCCCAGATGATGCCGTGAGAGCCTCTCCCGATGCTGGGGATCTGCGTCGGAGAGTGCGGAATGAGGGCTTTGACCCAGCGCGATCGTCCAACCGTGAATTTAACCATGCTTAAGCAATAGTAATGCTTCAACCAAAAGGCTCAGGAGGATGTACCCCTGAGCTTTTTGGTTTTTGTTAGATCTTGGTAGGAGTAGGGGCAAGGCATTGCCTTGCCCCTACTTTCTCCCTGCCATTTTCTTCGCTTTATCGACCTTCCGTAAGCGAATGGACTGCGGTGTGATTTCGAGCAGTTCATCAGAACCGATGTATTCCAGAGCGCGTTCCAGGCTCATGTCAACCGGGGCTTGCAGTTGCACTAGCTCTTCACCGCCAGAGGCGCGATGGTTGGTCAACTGCTTGCTCTTACAGATGTTGAGTTCTAGATCCTGTCCACGGTTGTGTTCGCCCACAATCATGCCTTTATAAACGCGCGTGCCAGGGGTGATAAAGAAGACACCCCGGTCTTCGGCATTTTGCATGGCATAATACGTAGCCACCCCTTCCTCGAAGGAGATCAGTACACCATTACGGCGCATTTCGATCTCGCCGCTAATGGTGCGGTATTCCAGGAAGCTGTGGTTCATGATGCCAGCCCCACGAGTCAGACGCATAAATTCGCCCCGGAAGCCAATCAAACCACGTGCGGGAACCACAAATTCCAACTGCGTTCGACCAGCTACGCCAACCTGCATATCCTGCATTTCGCCTTTGCGCTGACCCAGCCGCTCAATACAGCTACCAACGGCTTCTTCGGGGACATCTAAGACCAGCGTTTCAAACGGTTCGCAGGGCTGTCCGTTGACTTCGCGGTAGATGACCTGTGGCTGCGACACCTGAAACTCGTAGCCTTCTCGACGCATGGTTTCGATCAAAATGCCCAGATGAAGTTCACCCCGTCCTGAGACGAGGAACTTATCGGGCGAGTCGGTTTCTTCGACGCGCAGGGCGACGTTCGTTTCCAGTTCGCGGAAGAGGCGATCGCGCACTTGACGAGAGGTAACCAGCTTGCCTTCCTGTCCTGCAAACGGTGAATCATTTACCTGGAAGGTCATCTGCAAAGTAGGTTCATCTACTTTAATCAACGGTAGCGCTTGGGGATCGTTAGGGTCGGTAATCGTTTCGCCAATGTTGGCACTAGCGAAACCTGCGACTGCCACCAGGTTTCCTGCGGACGCGGATTCGATGTCGATGCGCTTTAGCCCCTCAAAGCCCATGAGCTTTGTGACTTTGGTTTTGACGATCGCACCGCTCTCGGTAATGAGCGCGGCTTGCTGACCTGCACGAATGGTGCCGTTGTGAATTTTGCCGATGACAATCCGACCGAGGTAATCGGAATAGTCGAGTGTCGTGACCTGTAACTGCAACGGCTTTTCGGAATCACCAACGGGGGGTGGAACATGACGCAAGAACGCATCAAACAGCGGCTTCATATCCACCGACTCGTCTTCAAGCTTTTCTTTGGCAAAGCCTGCCATACCAGACGCGAACAGATAGGGGAACTCGCACTGATCATCGTCGGCACCGAGTTCCAGGAAGAGATCCAGCACTTTATCCACGGCAGTGTGGGGATTGGCTCGTTCTCGATCGATCTTGTTTACCAGCACGATCGGGCGCAAGCCTTTCTCTAACGCTTTCTTCAGCACAAAGCGTGTCTGAGGCATGGGGCCTTCATTGGCATCCACAATCAGCAAGCAGCCATCCACCATGCCCAGCACTCGTTCAACTTCACCACCGAAGTCTGCGTGTCCAGGTGTATCCACAATATTGATCAGCGTATCTTTGTAGCGTACCGCTGTGTTCTTCGAGAGGATGGTGATACCCCGCTCCCGCTCCAGATCGTTGGAGTCCATCACGCAGTCTGGAACCTCTTCTCCTTCACGGAAGGTACCTGCCTGCTTTAACAGAGCATCCACAAGGGTGGTTTTGCCGTGGTCAACGTGAGCAATAATCGCAACGTTGCGAATAGGAAGAGTCATAACGGGTTCCGGTGAGATTGGAATGGGAAAGGGAGAGTGGGCAAAAGACTCTAGACGAGCCGTAAAAATGGGATAGAGACGCTAAGACTATCCACAGTCCAGCAAGGACTGCCTGAAGGTGTAAGCTACTGATTCTTCAGAAAGTTTTCCCAAAAAATTTCTGTATCTTCTGGTAAAGAAGCCTTAACAATTCTATCTTAGCTGGTAGCAAGGCAAAGAAGTTTAAGAAAGAGGTCTGTGAACGCTGTTTTTAAAGCGCCTCTGGGTTGATCCCCTGCGATCGCAAATACTCCGCCAATTTTTCCGCCCGTTGGCGTTCTTGCTCAGCTCTTTGGCTTTCCTGTTCAGCTCTTTGGCGTTCTTGCTCAGCTCTTTGGCTTTCCTGTTCAGCTCTTTGGCGTTCTTGCTCCACTTGCTCCACTGCCCAAGGTAGAAGGTTTCCGGTTTCATCCCACCAGCGTAGCCAGTAGCCGATGCGTTCTTCCTTTGTCCCTTGCCAAATACCCAGAAACAGCCCCATATCTGCCAGCCAAAAGCGGTTTTCTGTCGTTGGGGTTTGCAACTCGTACCGTTCTTCTATTAACTGATACACTTCCAGCAAGCCACCCGCTGGCTCAAAGATTACATAAACCGGAATTTTTAGAATCTGCTCGTAGAAAAACCATTTACCGGGTGGAAAGGTGCGTTTCACCGAATATTCGCCACCCTCTTTGTGAGACAAAAACTCCATCACAACAAGGGGTACGTCGCCTTGCAGTGTGGGCGTGTAGCTTCTGCGATCGACTGCTGGCGTTTGCACAGACGGCACGTACACCCAATCGGGCGCTTTGATGATTAACTCATCATTAACAGTGGCGCAGAGTCCAAAATTAGAAGCAATCAGCATCTCTGGTTGAATAAAGCCAACCAGTTCCAAAGATTCGCGGAGTGCACCCGCAAGGAGAGGTTGACCAGTATTCTCCACGGGTTCGTCGTCTAAGGGTACATCGTCAGGCAAAGGTTCCCAGGTAATGACCAGAGGCGGGGCGGTCTTACCAACAGGCGTCTGTACAACTGGCGTTTGTGCAGCGGGCGAACTTGGAGTTGGAACCATAGCCTGACCAAGCGCAACGGGAATACTTCAATTTTAGCTGGGATAGATTGGAGGTGCGGAGTGAGAAAACGTGATACGCAAGCCAGGAATGCATAAAGACAAACCTATTCACGGTATGCGAACAAGAAACGGCACCCTTTTTTGGCGCATTTGGAGAGTTGGGTTGCCGTTAGGACTGTTGGCAGTGAGTCTGCTTCTTTGCTGGTGGTCGGTAACCCAAAGTGCTTCTATAGAGGGTCTAGTTTTAATACTATTAATTTCCTCTTGGAAAACCTTGAAGTTCTTTGGAACGGCTTCTGCCATAATCGGACTGACGATTGGCACGCTCGCTACCATCACAAAACGCTCTCTTTACAAGGGAGTGCTAGTTGGTTTGGAGATCTTTCTAAACTCTCTTAGCGGCATCTTCACTGGAGCTGCAACAGGCTCTCTAGTCATCGGTGCGGGGACAGATGAAAATACAATCTTTGCATTATCGTTTGTTTTATTCTGCTGCTTTGTTGGCTTGATTATTGGCACAGTTTGGCAAATGATCGGCTGGGTATTGTATCAAGGTTTGCGGAAAAGCCAGGTTTAATTAAGAGTGCTTCTTCGATCGCTCCACGCAATGCTTCTCTCGATCCAACATGATAGAAATGTTGACAGATGTGCATTTCTAAATCTGACCAACATGCTTGAATATGGCTGTTTTGGCGATGCTGGTTTTCGAGCCACATGGACACGGCAAAACCACAGGGAAGTTGTTTTGTGACAGTCGCTAATCTTTCTGCTTCTGCCAAATTCCAGGCATTGTAGTAATCGGTGTGGCGACCAATGTAGGGCGGATCAAGATAGACGAAATCATCTGGTTGCGCTTTGATTAGCGTTTCTTGCCAATTTGCAACTCGAAATTCCCAATCGTTGCCTGCCATTTGCTTGGCAACCCAATCAACCTGATTCGCGATTTTGGTGATGTAGCTTTGGGCAAAGCGTTGAGGCTTATGACAAAAAGGGACATTAAAGCCACCTTTACTGTTGAATCGCATAAGCCCATTGAAGCAGGCACGATTAAGAAACAGAAAATCTAGAGGGGAAGAGAATTGGTTAAAGCGATCGCGCACTTCATAATAATGATCAGCTCCATTCTTGAGCAGTCGATCGCCCTGTTCCTTCAAAAAATTACTGACGATCGAGCGATTAATTCCACCTTTCTGAATGCTTTGATAAAAGGCAATAATATGCTGATTGGTATCGGTTAAAAGGGCGCGTTTCGGTGCCAGATTAAACACTACAACGCCCGATCCTAAAAAGGGTTCAATCCAACGAGCGTGTTCTTGCTCAGTCCATTGAATGTGACTCAAAATAAACGGAACAAGCTTCGTTTTAATGCCCTGACATTTGATCGGCGGAACTTTGACATGCATAATGGGGAAAGCGTCCGACAGTCGGTAAGATGAAGACACCGACTTTAGGAGCGTTTGGGACAATGGCTTTACAGCACGCGATTCCGGTAGAAGTGATCCGTTACGACGATCGCGGGTTGGTTCCGGCCATTGTACAGGATTACCTAGATGGCACCGTGTTAATGATGGCGTGGATGAACCAGGACTCACTGCAAAAAACGCTGGATACAGGCGAAACGTGGTTTTGGAGTCGATCGCGTCAGAAACTCTGGCACAAGGGCGCGACATCAGGACATCTCCAGAGAGTCCACTCCGTCCGCTACGACTGCGATAGCGATGCGTTGTTGATTGGAGTCGAGCAGATGGGCGAGATCGCTTGCCACACCGGAGAGCGGAGTTGCTTTCATCGCGTTAACGGTTCGGTAACGCCACCACCAGCGGATATGCTGTCACAGGTGTTTGAGGTGATCTGCGATCGCCGGGATCATCCCTCCGAAAGCTCTTACACGTCCAAGCTGCTGGCAGATGGCGACAACAAAATTCTCAAAAAAATAGGGGAAGAAACCGCTGAAGTGGTGATGGCGTGCAAGGATGACGACCCAGACGCGATCGTGGGTGAAGTGGCTGACCTGTTCTATCATACCCTTGTAGCCTTGGCACATCACAACGTTGACCTGAAAGCGGTCTATCGCAAGCTACAAGAACGACGACGGTGAGAAGGTTGTAGACGAAGACAAGCAGTTAAAATGAAGTGAGTTCTCAGGTTGCTATGAGGCGATCGATTAGACCGCATTGAACTTGCTCTCGACCAGCTACGGCAGCGGCAAGAGACAAGCCAACAACAGCTTGATGAACTACGGCAGCGGCAAGAAGAAACCCAGTCGCAACTGACTAGACAAATTCCAGTGATGGCAGAATTACGCACGTCTACAACAGACTTGCGATCGTCTGTTGTAGCACTCTTACAAGTGGCTACGATTCATCAGCAGAATTTGAGCGCTTGATTGCGGAGTTTCAACGCCATCGTAGCGATGGGCATGGCGCTTAATTGTGCTGTGCAACGCTGCTGAAGGTTAACGCATTGATTTCTTAGACAAGAGCAGTGAAGCTTGTGGTGGATGTCGCTTTATCATGCGATCGAGCCGTTGCAGAATTAGCATGGCGATCGTCACGCTCAGCGCCAGTCCAAGCCACAAGCCGTGAGCCACAGATACAGACTGATCCAGCGCCCAACCGCCCAATGGTGGGCCAATAAACGAGCCGATCGCCCAACACTGCGAATTGACTGCCAAATACACGCCCCGCAACGACTCTGGAGCCATTTCAACGGTAATAGATGAGGCTGATGGCATATAGGTAACGGTTGCTAGTGCCAAAACGCCCAACGCCAAAATCGCCCAAAGTAAATGACTTGACGAGACAACGCCTGTCACCCAGACCAGCAGAAAGCCGACGCCCCACAGGGCAGCAGAAAGGATTAACCCCCAGGCGCGGCTAAAGCGATTAAGCAGTCGTGCGGCTGGCAATTGACAGAGGACGGATACCACCATATGCCAGGTAAATAGAGCGCTCAGTGTGGGTGGCGAGAAGCCTTTTGGCAAGTTAGCCAAAAAATTTGTAAAGTACAGCGGCATGGTGCTGTTGATCTGCACCAGATACGTCGTGAACAGGACATTGGCAACCACATAGGTGAGTAAGCGTCGATCGCGCAACGCTTGTTGCCAACCACTCACCGCTTTGTGGCTCACAGTAGATTGATTCGATTCGGCGATCGCCCAGTAAACGACGGCAAACAGCACCAAAAACGAAACAGCATCCACCACAAAGAGCGCCCGATAGGCACCCGTACCTACCAGCAACCCACCCAGAACAACCCCCAGCCCTAATCCAAGGCTGTCACAAAGGCGCGTTAAGGCAAAGGCTTCATTCCGTTGGGCCGATGTCGTTAGATCAGCCACCATCGCTTCATTGGCAGGCCAATACAGTCCAATGCTCAGGCCCATCATCAAATTGCCCGCTACGAACACAAGAAAATTGTGAGAAATGGCAAGGATTAAGGATGCTATCGCCGAGACGATCGCCGATAGCAGCAGCGTCCGTCGTCGTCCCCAAAACTGTGAATCAGCAAACGAGCCACCCAACAAGCGACCGACAACACCCGAAATGGCTGCACTGCCCAAACCCAGGCCGACTTGCGTGGCTGACAAGCCAACCTGATTCACAAAAAAGATTGGGGCATAAAAAAGCGTAAACCCTGAACCTGTTTGAGAGAGCAGCCGTCCGGCTGCAAGCACCCACACTTGATAATTCAGATCAGGTAGCCACGAGAACAAGCGAGACTTGCGGGAAGGCATGAAGCTGCACCTTAGACAATGCACGTTAAACCTTCAGTTTGCCTGAGTTCCCTGTCTAAAAACCAATTTTCCGCAAATGCTGCTTGCATCTCACGGTTTTAAAGCAACGAGCGCGGTACTGTAGCAACTAGTCGATCTCTACAGCTAAACCACTTCCAATGTTGAAGCTCCGCCCTAAAGAATCTGCATCAATGCTGACCCGCGATCGCGTGCGGTTAGATGCGGACATCTATCGTCCTGAAGCAGAGGGGGCGTTTCCCGTCTTGTTGATGCGTCAGCCCTATGGAAGGTCGATCGCATCAACAGTTGCGTATGCCCATCCCACCTGGTATGCCGCTCACGGGTATATCGTCGTGATTCAAGATGTGCGTGGACGTGGCACTTCAGAAGGTACATTCAAGCTCTTTGCCCATGAAAGCGACGATGGCGAAGATACGGTCAACTGGGCAGCCGATCTTCCTGGCAGTACGGGGCAGGTTGGGATGTATGGCTTTTCGTATCAGGGCATGACGCAACTCTATGCCGCGATCGCCAAGCCACCAGCACTGAAAACGATCTGCCCTGCCATGATGGCGTATGACCTCTTTACCGATTGGGCCTATGAGGGTGGAGCCTTTTGCTTACAAGCCAATTTAGGTTGGGCACTGCAAATCGCGGCTGAAACGGCTCGGTTAGAAGGCGATGTTGCAGCCCATCAAACGCTGACCACCGCTGCTAAGAATCTGACCTTCTCTGAGTTTGTACCAGTCGATTCGGTTGCCCTCAAAACGCTAAATCCCGGTTCCTTTTACTACGAGTGGTTGGAGCATTCTGCACCAGATGCGTATTGGAAACATTTGTCGCCTAAATCTTACCTGCATGATGTGGATTTACCCATGCTGCATATTGGCGGCTGGTTTGACACGTTTTTGCGGGGGACAATGCATCTTTATCAGGAGATAGCAGTCCGAAGTGCCCATCGTCAGCAATTGATGGTAGGCCCCTGGGCACATTTACCCTGGGGGCGGAAGGTGGGCGCGATCGACTTTGGCACAGAAGCCGCCAGTCCCTGCGATCGCCTACAAATCCGCTGGTTTGATCAGTTTCTCAAAGGCATTGACACCGGGTTGTTGGAGGAACCTGCGATCGCCCTCTTTGAAATGGGCAGCAATCGCTGGCGCACTTTTGCCCAATGGCCTACGCCCAACCCAACGCCTTGCTACCTCGCCAGTAACGGACTCGCCAGCATCAGCGATCGTGAAGGTACCCTTGTCTCTCAGCAGGATTTAACTCAAAACTCAAAACTTTCTAGCATAGCGGCACGAAGTGCTACTCAAACCTTTGATGCCATTGTCCACGATCCCTGGCGACCCGTTCCCGCACATGGTGGTCATGCTTCTGTTCCTTCTGGCCCTCAAGAACGTTCCAGCCTTGATTGTCGTACTGATATTCTCACCTACACCTCCGAGCCACTAACAGAAAACTTGCATCTGGTCGGTGATGTTGCGGTGTCGATCGCCTGCACTGCGGACACGCCTAGTTTTGACCTCTGCGCTATTTTATCTGAAGTGAAACCTAATGGCACTATCCACAATTTCACCCAAGGGTATCTTCGTATAAACCCAGGACAAGCAACCGATCCTGTACAGGTACAGCTTCAACCCACTTGCATTTGTTTGACCAAAGGCAACGCACTGCGCCTGAGCCTGAGTGCAGCTTGCTTTCCTGCCTATCCCGTCAATGCTGGAACAGGGATGTCGGCGGATAAAACACGTTTGATCGACCAGCAGATTATTACCGTAACGATCGCGAGTGGGGGCTCCCACATTTTGTTGCCCGTGATGGAGTAGTGGGTGATTCAAGGCAGGGGAAGCAGGGGAGGCAGGGGAGGCAGAGGAGGTAACTCAAAACTCTTCCCACTCCTCACTCCCTACTCCCCACTCCCTGTGCCTTTTACCAGATATTCTGCTTTGGACAGAAGCAAAATAGGCACAATCTCTGCCATGCTGAAAATACACAGGTAACATACTGGTTAAATGTACTCACGGATTTAACTTAATTTGTGATGGCGAAACTGGCACTCTCAGGACGAACAGCAAAGTCGAAACTAGTCGCAGAAGCTCAACGGGAAGCCGAACGCATGCAAGACGTGCGCCTTCTACTAGACCATTTGCTGAGGCAAGAAGCCGTTACGGTTAAATTCATTCTGGATCGCCTCTATGATGTCGGTTCAGTCAACCTCATTAACCAAAAGGTTCGATCGCAGCCGCTCAATCAGCTCACTAAAGCGATCGCGGTCATGTCGAAACCTGCCTTCAAAGTGTTTGCACAACGCTGGCTCAACAAAAACTGCTCGCGCCTGATTACAAACTGGCTGTATCGCAAAGTTCGCTTCAATACCCCCGATGCCCAACCTGCTGTAACGGCGACCAAGGTGCTTGAAGCTCAGGCAACGCCGTCACTCACACCCTCGTTAGACCCTGTTGAGCGTGCAGCGTCTGCTCAACCTGTTGCAGCTCAACCTGTTGCATCTGCCCGTCTTGTCGAACCGGAACAGCTTGTAGAACGCGATCGCCAGATTCAGCAGTTACAGCATCAGGTGCGCTGGCTCACAGGTCTTTTGGTCGGAGTCATTTTGCTGTGGGGGGGGTCGATCGTGTTGCCTCACTACATCCCGTCCTCAAACTCACTCCAATCGCTAGAAAAGGCGCAACCTTAACGGCAATCTTGGCGATCGTTGCTTAATCTTGAGCAGTCGCGTCGAGAGATGCAAATTCACAGCGGTTTTTGCCTAATTCCTTCGCTGAGTACATCGCACCATCTGCTGCTTTGGTCAGTGCATTCACTGTCTCACCGTTTTGGGGATAAAGACTGATACCAATACTTGCCGAGACAAAGATCGTGTGCTGCTCAATCTGAAACGGGCTAGCAAGCGTGGTGAGAATCTTCTCGGCTACTCGCGCTGCATCTTCGCTGCTGGGAATGGCTGGCAAAATGACGGTAAACTCATCGCCACCTAAGCGTGAAACCGTATCACTGCTACGCAAACAGCCCGTTAAGCGCTTGGCGGCAGCCTTGAGCAGCAAATCACCCACATCATGCCCCTGCGTATCGTTGATGAGCTTAAACCCATCCAAATCGAGGAACAGCAGGCCTACAGCCTGTTTGTTATCCTTTGCCCAATCGATCGACTGACCCAGGCGCTCATAAAACAGTTTGCGATTGGGCAACCCCGTCAAAACATCGTGATTAGCCAGGTGGCGTAGTTGACTGGCAGATTGCTCTAGCTCAGCGTTTGATCGCATCAGTTCAGCCGCCGCGCGTTTCAGTTCTTCTTCAGCGCGTTTGCGTTCGGTGATGTCGCGGATCACGCCAACGAGAAACACATTACCTGCTGCATCTTTGTGGAGCGATCGCTTCGTAGCGATCTGGTGCGTCACCCCACGTTTGTCCGTAAAATTCTCCTCGTGTTCCTGTTCTTGTTCGCTGCGAAACACGAGTTGATCTTGCTGGCGAAAGATTTCGGCCTCAGCGGGCGAAAACACATCTGCGTCAGACTTCTCCAGGAGGTCATCCAGAGGACAGTCGAGAAATCTTGCATACGCTTGATTGAGCACAACCCAGCGATGCTGCTTGTCTTTCACAAAGACTGGATCGGGAATGGTGTTGATGATGGTGCTGAGAAATTCCTTGGAGCGCTTCAGTTCTTCTTGCAAATGAGCAATGTGAGCCAGGATCACGATCGCCGCTCCCCCCATAGCAGCCATCGATGGCACCAGGGGGAGCCACCAGCCCAGCAGAAAGGCGAGTGCGCACAGACCACTCAAACTAATGCTCGCCAATAAAAGCGTGAAAGCAGCCTGTGGAGGCGAGCGTAACGACCAACAGACCCTGGCACCAACCCAGGCCCAAAACAGAATCCATAGCCACTCTAAAGGCTCTGACCAGACATTAAGCGCTACACGCCCTTGCAATGCTTCACTAAGGATCTGGCTGACAAAATTAGCCTGTAGTTCAACCCCTGTGATCGGTTGGGGCGAGGAACCCAGCAAGCTGTTGCTATAAGACGTTTGAAAAAAATCTCGCAGGCTAATGGCAGTAGACCCGATGATGACAATGCGATCGCGTAGCAACTCAGGCTGCACTCGCCCAGCTAAGAAGTCTGTTAACGAGACGGTTGCAAACGTTCCCGTTCCACCCCGTAAGTTCGCCAGGATTTGATAGCCACCATCATCCGCACGAACATACGCCCCATCGTTTGGCTCAAACTGGCGAAAGGATGCTTTGCCAAGCTGCAAGTAGCGGGAATCACGGGTGGAGGCTTGAGGGGTGATTCCTTCACGCTTCAGGTAGGCAAGGGCGATCGTCAGCGCAAAGCTTTGATGGGTCTTCCCATCGACATGCCAGTAGAGCAAGCTACGACGGACTTTACCGTCAACATCAGAGACCAGATTGTTAAAGCCTATTTGCTCCCGTTCGGCCAGCACTGACGGTGCTGGAATGCCCACATTCGTCTGATCCTTAATTTGCTCAATCCCAACCAGGTTAGGAAAGGTGCGATAAAGGCGCAGAAGTTCAGCATGACCCGGCTCAACAGGCAAATCTCGGTAGATATCTAAGCCAATTACACGCGGTTGGTAAGACTGGAGCTT
Source organism: Stenomitos rutilans HA7619-LM2 (assembly GCA_019358945.1). Taxonomy (GTDB): domain Bacteria; phylum Cyanobacteriota; class Cyanobacteriia; order Leptolyngbyales; family Leptolyngbyaceae; genus Stenomitos; species Stenomitos rutilans. Next base: position 12,978 of record JAHHIE010000070.1, read on the forward strand.
TGTCAGCAGTCGCCCCATGACCCGATCGGGAATCGGCCACTTGCCCACGCGGCGAAGGTCAGCTTCATCAATGCCAATCACCACCACACGGCGATCGATCGGCTCGATCGGACGCAGATTAAACAGCAGATCCAGGCTGCCTAGCTCTGACGGTTGCCACACGCCAGCAAGTCGTAGCATGATGACACAGCTTGCGACACCCGACGCCGTCAGGAGTACCCTACTTGTTTTAAGAACACTCTGCTTGAGGTACACCCAACCAGAGATGATTCCACGTTGCTGCATGACGTTTTTTCAGTTAAATTGCGCCATCTCGAAAAAGCCAATAAGCAAACATGTGCTGTCTAGAGCGATCAGCCATCCATTTGCACTCATCGCTGACTACTTTAAACGTGCAATGCTTTTTAACCATTTAACCAGTACTCAGGCTTGATTGACGGCGCGTCATAAGCTAATAGAATGTCAGCTTTGAGTTGAGAGGTCGATGAGTAGATGAGTGAGTGGGCGATCGTTCTCACTGACGCAGCGACCCATCGACCTCTCATCCCCTCATTTCACCCTTGACAGACTACTAGGTTGCCCTTTTGATGGGGCAAAGTAAACCGAGCCAAGCTAGCAAATTGCATCCACTAACTTTGAAACAAGTTCAGGTAAAAGGTCAGACTTGGAGCAGAAGCAGCGCTAGTCAACGCGTCTGCATCAAATAGCGATCGGGCTTTTGTTTCAATTTCCGTAATGCAACCACCAAAATTTGTAGAGAGAAGCTAGGCTAACGGGTAACTTCTGAGGCAAGAAAGAAAGCAGAAGGCAAAAGGCAAAAGTAATCTACACTTTCAGTCCAACTCATCTCGATTCACTAGGGCGCGTCACCAATTAATTTCAGGAACCTTGAAGTATCAGCCTTACCGCGCTCGTCCTCACAAACCAGGCTAGGGGCTGTAACCCTTGCTACAAAGCCATGTCATGAATCATTGATGACAGCCCCTAGTGATTAACAAATCGGTCACTCGTGACTGATCGCTACTCAGAAATCAAAAGCCTTCTTGCCTCCCCGCTCCCGCCGCTTCCCCTGCCCTCCACCCCCTCTGTCGCCCTTTCCCCACACTCCCTATGCCGCAATCACTTGCAATTTCCACCCACGGGCTAACGAAGCAGTTCGAGCGCCAGATTGCTGTGAATGATGTTGATTTGCAAGTGCATGCAGGGGAAGTGTATGGCTTGATTGGCCCTAATGGCGCAGGTAAGACCACGCTGATTCGTATGTTGGCGATGGCTGAGGAGCCGACCGTTGGCGAGATTTATATCAACGGTGAACAGCTTTTGCGCGATCGCGACAACCCTCACCTCAAGCGGCAGCTTGGCTACCTCCCCGACGATTTTCCGCTGTATGACGACCTCACCGTTTGGGATTATCTGGACTATTTTGCGCGGCTCTATCAATTGCAAGAGCCGCATCGTAGCCGACGTTTGAAGGATGTACTGGAACTAGTGCAGCTTACCCACAAACGTCATAGTCTGATTGCCACCCTTTCAAGGGGGATGAAGCAACGGCTGAGCCTTGCTCGGACGATTATTCATGAACCGCTGCTGCTGCTGCTAGATGAACCTGTATCGGGGCTAGATCCGATCGCTCGTGTGCAGTTCCGCGACATCATCAAGGTGCTGCAAGAAGCTGGCATGACGATTCTGATTTCATCCCACGTATTGAGCGATCTGGAGGAGCTTTGCACCTCAGTTGGCATTATGGAATTGGGTTATCTAGTGGAAAGTGCCCTGCTGAAAAATCTGTACCAACGCCTCAGCCGTCAACAAATTCTGGTGACGACGATCGGCGATTTAGAAGCGCTGCGAGCTGAATTAAATCACTGTCCACAAGTCGATGGCATAGAAGCCTTGTCAGATACTCAGAGTCTTTGCGTGCACTTTTCGGGTGGCGTAGAGGAAGCAGCGGCTTTGCTGCGATCGCTCATTGCTGCTGGCTTTCCTATCACTCAATTCCATCGCACACAAGAAAACCTGGAAAGCATCTTTCTCAAAATGGGGCATCAGCAAACGTCGTAATGGTTGTTGGTTGTTAGTGTGCGGAAGCCAGAAGTCAGGAGTCAGAAGGCTAAGGGCTAAAGGCTAAAAAGCTGACCGCTGATAGCTGACCGCTCAATCAACTCAAAACTCAAAACTTTTATCCCTCACCTCATGCTGTCTAACTGGCTGTTTCAAGTAGGCGATCGCAATCCTCAGCTTTGGCGAGAGGTTAAAGGGCGTGTGAAGTGGAGTAGTGTCTTGGTGGCAGTGGCAGTCTCGCTGGTGGTGCAGTTGCTCATTCTGGGGCGCAACTGGCGGAGTTTTAGTTTCGCTTTCCGTCCAAGCTGGTGGTTTGATGTTTTCGACATGACCACTTCGGTGGCACTGCTGTTCCTGCTCTTTGTAGGAGGCTACTTGCTCGTCATGGATCTGGTGCAAGAGGAGCGGCGAGGCACCCTGGAGTTTGTGCGCTTGAGTCCAGAACCCAGTCACAGCATTTTGCTGGGTAAGTTACTAGGTGTGCCAGCCTTGTTGTACATCGCGATCGCGGCTACCGTTCCGCTTCATCTTTGGGCAGCAGGCAATGCGCGGTTATCGCTACTGACGATCGGGGGAACCTATCTACTGGCTACCGCTTCCTGCGGTGTTGTCTATGCTTTTGCAGTGCTTCATGTGCTAAGTCGGGGTGCTAAAGCTCAGGTTTGGTATGTCTTACCTGTTCCTTGCGTTATCTACTCGGTGCTGTATCTGCTCAAGACGTATGGTTACTTTCAAGACCAACTGGTAAAGGCTCGCCATGTGTTTTCCACTGTGACGTTTGAGCCTAGTGCCAAATTTCTGCTGGTTGTCAGTTTTTGGTTGGTCGCGTTTGCTCTGATTGCATTAACTGCTTGGTGGGAGTGCGTGAAGCGCTTTCGCCGTCCTCACGTATGAAAGAGCATCTTCTTTAATGCCAGCCGATCGCGGCACTGCTTAGAAAGCCGTCTCATGTTTCCCGCTCGTCACTGCTTTTTACCTGGAGCCTTTATTGTCATGACACTCAACTGGTTCGATCGGTGGTTTGACAGATTCAGTTCACGCAATCCTCAAGTCTTTCGTGAACTGAAAGGTCGCCTGAAGCAACGTTACGTTATCCTCACCCTGCTCGGATCATTGACAACGCAGCTTTTGGTGCTGCTGTCTTTTTGGAGCATGTTACCTACTACTAAGTCGCTGGAAGAGTATCCCAAACAATACAATCCGTATTGCACAGGAAGTAGCAGCGGACGTTCACTTACATGCCTGTATGATGCGCTGGGCAATCCACAGATCAACTGGCAAACCTGGTGGTGGGACATATTTCAGGTTCTGAGTTGGGCTTTGCCGGGGGTGCTGTTGGTTGCAGGGGTCTATTTGCTAATGGGCGATCTAAGCAAGGAGGAGCGACGGGGAACGCTGAACTTTATCCGGCTGACCCCACAAACAAGCCAGACCATTTTGTTGGGCAAGCTCTTGGGTGTACCAGCAATTCCGTATCTTGCAGTAGCGCTGGTGTTACCGCTACATCTTATGGCTGCCAAGAGCGCCAGTGTTTCCCTTGCAAATCTTCTGAGCGTTTATCTTCTCACCGGGGCTGCCTGCGCCTGTGCTTGTTGTGCAGCGTTGCTTTATGCCTTGATGGGCTTTCAAGGTTGGATGGGTGCTGTTGCGGTGGCAGTGGCCTACTGGTCTTTTTACCAAGTGCTGCCGGAGACCGAGCATTGGCATCTGCAATGGTTCTACCTGGATAGCGGTCACTATTACGATTTCGGGCTAGTCGTAGCATTGCTAATGCTGGGCGCTGGCACATACTGGCTTTGGCAGGCAACCAATCGACGCTTTCGTAACCCTGCTGTGACGCTGTTGAGCAAGCGCCAGAGCTATTACATGACGCTATGCTTTGAGGTGTGGCTGCTCGGCTTTGCCTTACGCGATTCGTCTGAGTACAGTCGCCCCTTTTACGACTTAATCTTACTGGGCTTTTTCAATCTGCTGTGGTTTCTGGTGCTGATTGCAGCGATCAGCCCATCACGCCAAACGCTACTGGATTGGGCGCGTTATCGACGTGAGCGAGTGGCAAGTGCTAAAAAATTCTGGAGCCGATCGATCTTTAAAGATTTGCTTTGGGGTGAGAAAAGCCCAGCACTGGTGGCGATCGTGCTCAATTTGCTGATTGCGTTTGTGGTGGTCGTCCCTTGGGTGCTGAGTTGGGAGAGTCGGGAAGACCAGTTTAAAGGGTTCGCAACGGTGCTACTGGGTGCAATGTCCGCGCTCATTTGTGCCGTCATTGCCCAACTCCTCATGTTGATGAAGTCTCAGAAGCGGGCCGTTTGGGCAGCGAGTGCGATCGCGGCGGTCATTGTCCTGCCGCCTCTTGTGCTGAGTGTGTTGCAACTCTATCCAGAGAAAGCACCGTTAGCATGGCTGTTTTCGGTCGGTGCGTTTGCTGTGCTAGAGACTGGTGTGTCAACCACAATGGTCTTCACCGCTTTTTTGGGGCACCTGGCTATTCTCACCACGTTGTCATTACGCCTGACCCACCAACTGCAACGAGCCGGAGAATCGGAAATGAAGGCATTACTGGCAGCAAGTCGGAGCTAAAGCTGAAGGCTCAAGGCTGAAGTCTAAAAATTAGGACTTACGCATTTGCCCCCCAAAACCCCAACTTTTGGGGCTTTAATTGGCTCGGTTCCTCCAGCATTGGGGGCTAGGGGGCGAAAGATGACCGCTTTTGCGTAAGTCCTAAAAATTTAGCCTTTAGACCTCAGCCTTTAGACTTGTCTTCTTTAGCGTTTAGCCTTCTCCTAGCTTTTCCGCGTCGGCAGCTTTAGCACTTTTTTCACCAGTTCAGGAATCTGCCAGGGGCGATCGGCAACGGGAATTTTGGCTCGTCGGAACGCATTAATTTTGCTATCTGCAGTGCCAACTTCGGTGCCGAGTTCAGCAATTTGAGAATTGATAATGGCTCCTGCATGCCCCATCCGTCGGCCTTTGGGTGCAGTGCGCCCCGCAACGTAGGCAATGACGGGTTTATCGATCGCCTCGGCAATGTAGTGCGCAGCAGCTTCTTCGCTATCGCCCCCAATTTCGCCTACCAGTACAATCGCTTCTGTGCTGTCATCTTCGTCTAGAATTTGTAACCATTGAGGGAACGAGGAACCGACAATCGCATCGCCGCCAATGCAAACGCCGATCGATTGCCCTAACCCTGCTTGCGTTAGCTCTAACGCAATTTCGTAGGTAAGCGTACCGCTGCGACTAATTAAGCCAACGGGGCCAGGGGTGTAAAATTCACCCGGATGTAACCCCAGTAATAATTGACCAGGCACAATAATGCCAGGACTATTCGGCCCAACCACCAGGGTTTCAGTTGCTTCGGCCTTGCGTAGTAAGCTCACCATGTCCAACGGGGGAATGCCCTCGGTGATTAGAACGATCTGACGAATACCCGCCGCGATCGCTTCCAAGGCTGCATCCAAGGCTGCATAAGGTTGCACAAAAATTACGGTTGCATCAATCAAGCCAACAACCGACAGCGCTTGCTCAACCATGTCAAACACCGGAATGCCCTGTTGAATTGTGCCACCATAACCGGGGCTAACACCTGCAACAACTTGAGTGCCATAGGCCAGCATAAGCGGCGCATACGTTGCACCCAGTGGTTCCGTAATGCCCTGGATAAGGACTTTGCTATTAGGTGTGAAATTCATAGCCGCTGATGATGGAGACGATCGCACCGCAGAAACCCAATACTATCTAGAATGCACAAGAAAAGCGAACTTCGCTGCTACTCAAGTAACAGAACAAGACATTCTGGTACAGGGTACTTGAAGGTAGGAGATTATCCAGGCATGGTCTGGCGATCGACCTGTAAGCACGCCATACGGCACCAAATGCCTCCTCAAAGAATGCCCTAATCATCCACCTTATAGACGCAGCTAGCAAACTTTTCGAGAACCAGACTTTGCTGAGCCAACCCCGATGGTCACTACTTGATCAACAGGCATCTGATACGGAAACTCCGTCCTGATCAGCATCTGAGACACACCGAAAGCCAGCAAGAATTTCGCGGACATGGGGATGATACCAGTTGCGAAACGCGCAGCGCAGAGACGATGGTTGCGTTGCCCAGCTACCACCTTTCAGCACGCGATGGTGCCCATCAAAATACGCTTCAGAATAGCCGCGATAGGGATACGCTTCAAAGCCAGCGTAGCGATCAAACCAGGAAGCCGTCCATTCCCACACATTCCCCAGCATGTCATAGCAACCAAAAGGACTGCTCCCGCTAGGATAAGCATCTACAGGTGTCGTCTGTCTCACAGCATGATTACAGTTACAGTCGTCCTCATTGGGTGCCTCGCCCCAGGGGTAGGTTTGGCGTTGGCGCGCGATCGAGTTCCAGCTTGCGGCTTTTTCCCATTCGGCTTCGGTCGGCAACCGCTTGCCCACAAACCGAGCATAGGCATCAGCTTCGTACCAATTCACTCCACAAACGGGATGCATGGCACGATCCCTAGAGTTTGACCAATAGAGCGGTTGCGTCACTTGGGCCATCTGGAGCCACTCCCACCCCTCTGCTGACCACCAGCGCGAAGTTCGATAGCCATCCGCCGTCATAAAGGTCTGATACTGTTCGCAAGTAACGGGCGTGCGATCGATCCAAAACGTCTCCACATATACCCGGTGCACAGGTCGTTCATTGTCTAACGCCTCGATCGAGTCATTGCCACACTCAAAGGAACCTGCGGGGATGCAGAGCATGGGGGTGGGGAGTGGAGAGTGGAGAGCGGAGGAAGCAGTGGGGGCAGGGGAAGCAGAGGAGGCAGGGAAGTAGGCTAAAAGGTGACTCCTGACTCCTGACTCCTGACTCCTGACTCCTGACCGCTCCTTCATCAACTCCATTACCAGCGCGATCGTCTCTCCATGCTGACTTTCGTGTTGCAGTAACCAGCGCCAGAGCCGTTCTTGCTGCTCCAGCGGGGCTGTTTCTAGATAGTTGAAGACAGCGGTACGAACCGTTTGTAGATACGTTTGCACTTCAGCAAAGTCAGGTAAATAGACACGCTCTGCTTTGGGTAAGGTGTCGGCTGCAAACAACCGTCGATACTCTGGGAACTGCGGTACTAAACCAGCAGCATGCTCCAAAAGCCAGAGGGCTTCTGTATAGGCAATATGACCCAGGTGCCAGCCGATTGGGCTAAAGTCTGGATGCACCTGAAGACAAAACGCCTCGTGGTTGATGGACTGAAACAGCGCGAGCGTCGCCTGACGACATCGTTCCATACCCTGCCGTATCTGACGACGACATGCTTGCAGTCCATCGGGATCGGGCGATCGCTCAGGGGCACGATCGACGTTAAACAGACGGTTAGATTGGGTGGCTTTGGATGTCGAGGTCATGGGTCACCGTAAGGAGGCTATATTCGGGGCAGGCGATCCAGTTGCCTGAAAACAGCGGTTCAGAAGCGACCAGCACCGCTTGCGGAAAGAGTGGATCGTCGCGTAACCAGTAAAGTGATGGGGCGCTAGAACGATTTGCACACCGTGAGGCAACTAGCTGCCGCCCATCACTAATGATGAGATTGGCAGAAAACCTGGTCTGGTACTGTTGCCCCAGATGAAATAACGTCGTGAGCGTTTGATGCATCGCATCGACCAGGGCGATCGCAGGATTAGCTTCTAGCGCATCAACGATCAGGGCAAAAATGTGTTCAGAATCTGTACTGCCTCCAATCGATTGATAAGCAACGTCGTTCAGTCGATCGCGCAGTGGTCGATAAAGCGTTTGCCGGAAATTTTCAATGTAGCCATTATGAACGCCTAAGATGAGACCATGCTGAAAAGGCTGGCAATTGCTAAGGTCGATCGCCTGACCAGGCGTAGCACTGCGGACATTCGCTAAAACACATCTCGATTCCACATAGCGGCTGAGGCTGGGTAGATTGACATCGCTCCAAATCGGTAGCGTATTTTTGTAGGTAAACGGCTCAACGTCCTGCTGCGGGTGGTACCAGCCCAGCCCAAATCCATCGGCATTGAGTAACCCAGCCGTCATCTCGCGGGGCTGGTAACTTTGCACAATCAGCGAATGCTCAGGCTTCGTCAGCAGGCGATCGATTTGCACTGGCGAGCCAAGATACCCCATTAAACGACACATTTAGACAGCGCTCTTTGAATAGGACTTGTAAGGATTGTAACGGTGAGGACGCACCCGCGTCGTAGGAAAGCCATACCAGCACGATTGGTTTTGCTCTATTCTGAGGCATGACATTTTGTGCGCAATTTTAGGTGGTTAATGATCGCTCAACTTTTTTTTGCCTTGCTGATTCTGACATCGGTTGGACTCAACACCCTGGGCCAGACCTTGCTCAAACTTGGTTCGGGCCAAAACCCGCTTAACATTTACTTGATAGCAGGCATCGCAGCCTACGGCTTGAGCACCATTTTTTACGTCTTAGTACTGGGCAAAATCAATTTGTCGATCGCCTACCCAATGGTCATTGGTCTCACCCTGGTAGCAACGACCCTGTGCGGCGCTATTTTGCTAAGGGAAAAAATTCTGACCTTGCATTGGATTGGGCTGGGCTTAATGCTAAGCGGACTTTCAGCGATCGCCCTAGCCAAGGCCTCATCCTGACAAAAGGCCATCGCATCCAACCGCCACCGCTACCTCTGACCTTTTACCTTCTCCTCATCCCCCCTCTCTCCTATCCCCTCACTCACGCATACAGAGATTTAACCCACAGCCATTCCTTTGTTAGCCCTTCTGGCAGCGTGACCTGTGGCTGATAATCTAGAAGCTTTTGTGCTTTTGAGACATCCGCTGCTGTATGACGCGCGTCGCCGATCGCCGATGGCAGCATGTCACGGCGGAGGGGTTCACCCACAATCTGTTCGATCGTCGCCAAAATTTCCATTAGTGAGACCCGGCTGCCTCCGCCAATATTAAACACCTCTCCGATCGCCGCTGAAGTCTCTGCGGCTGCGAGGTTAGCGGCAACGGCATCACTCACAAAGGTAAAGTCTCGTGTTTGCTGACCGTCACCGTAGACCACGATCGAGCCACCTTCTAAAACGGCCTTGAAAAACTTGTGGAATGCCATATCTGGACGCTGACGAGGGCCATAGACTGTAAAGTAACGTAACACCGTCGTTGGCACACCAAAATTGCGGTAGTAAAGCAAACAGAGCCGCTCTCCTGCCAGTTTGGTGATGCCATAGGGCGAGACGGGCTGAGGGCAAATTAATTCATGAGTTGGTAACGTTTCGGCATCACCATATATAGAGGACGAAGACGCGAACACAAAGCGCTTTAGCTGCGTTGCCTCTTTGGCAGCGTCTAAAAGCACCTGAGTGGCATTCAGGTTGTGTTCGGTATAGGTACGAAATCCGCTCCCCCAACTGGCACGAACTCCCGCTTGTGCGGCCTGATGATACACCACATCAACACCCGCCAAGAGCGTAGACCAGTCTACCTGCTGAATGTCTGCTTCCACCAAGTCAAACGAGGGATGCTTGATCAGATGCGACAGGTTTTTGCGCTTTAGCAGCGGGTCATAGTAGTCGTTGAAGTGGTCGATCCCAATCACGCGATCGCCCCGACTCAGCAACGCCTCTGCTAAGTTAGAACCAATGAATCCTGCTACACCTGTAATAATGCTGCTAGTCATGCTGTCTCGATCAATTACGAGTGATCAATTGTTGGGCGCTGGTCTTCTAGTAGAAGGTACTTTTAGTAAAAGATCAAGGAAAGATTTCTTTACAGCGTTTTCGCTGGGCAAGTTCCAGCTTTGCGCTTACGAGTATGGGATGTAGGGTATCGAGCGTAGTGAATGCCAACAAAAATAGCTGTAAGCCATGAGTGCATTCTCTAAAGCAGGCGTTTACAGCTTTGCCTCGCATAAATGGAAGCCAAGTGTCAGGCTTAGAAGCTGGATACAATTTGATTGGTTTTAGCGGTTTGGTTGACTGACAAAACTTTTAGCGATCATCTGCCCCGCTCTGCACTCAAGGGGCGGGCTAAGAGAAGAAAGTCCTCTGTAGGCGTTGCATTCCCAAAGGTAGAGGGCTTCAAGCGTCTTTCAACCCGTTACCCTTTGGGAAGGGAAGCCTGCAACGGGTTTTGCACCGTTAGTCCAGATTTCAATCACGGGTGGGTGAGCAACGGAGCCATCAGCCTTGCAAAACTCTTGTCAGTCAATCAGCTCTAGCGGCTCCTGATCGAATGAGGACTATTCTCAAACATGAAAAGTTTGGCAGGCAAGCATTAGGCGTCCCTCACTGCCATAAGCAACGCGACATACGGCTTCGCCAGCCAAAGCTTCGAGACAATTCTTTTAATCGCTACGGGTCAATTTCCCACTTTTAGAGGCACATGAGGCACAGCAGTCCAAATGGGCACTGTTTAGCGTGACATTCGGTAAACCATTCCCTCAGTCCTCGGAAAAATGGTTGTCCACATGCCACGCCCTGACAGCGTTTGGATAAAGTCGAGCTGAGAAAATTGAGATGTCTAGATAGGTATGCCTGTTTTATGCGATATTCTTTTTGCCAATAAAAAATTCAATCAAAGTAACCAAAAAAGACTGAAACTTTGTTAATCGTTCAAGCAAGTATTGATAAGGCTTGAAATAGTAGCGATACTCTTTTGGAAGTAGAGCCATATGTTTAGATGCAAAATAGCGACGAACAACCTTGGACTTTTCTTCGCTTCTAGCCGCTGTACTTAATGAGATCGCTCGAATCCTATAATCAAATAGAATTTCCGGAACATGATAAAAACGATATCCCTTCTTAGCGATACTCAGCCACAGATCCCAATCTGAATAGCATCCAAAAGGTGTATTTGCGTCATATCCCCCACATTCTTCCCACGCCGACTTGCGAAAAACCGCACATGCATCGATATAATTGTGTCTTACTAGCCAGGCTAGATTGAAATCGGGAACTCTCTGCACACCTCTAAACCCATTGTCAAAGCTAATGCTACTGTAGTCCAAATTAAAATTTAGAAGTTTTTGTGAAGCGTCAATTCCTTCACCAAAACGCTCAACATCACCATAGACAACAGCAACATCGGGAAATCTATCTAAGATTTCAACTCCTTTAGAGATATAGGCAGGTCGAAGTAAGTTATCAGAATCTAAAGGCAGAATATATTCTCCACGTGCTAGCTTGATTCCGTTGTTTCTAGCAATAGCAACCCCCTGATTTGGTTGATCAATCACTCTATAACCATTATTTTTTAGTTCGTTCAGTATCTGGCAAGTCGATGGATCTGTAGAACCATCATTGACAATAAGAATCTCATAGATAGGATCAGGACAGGCTTCAGCGCTTGCTAGCGCTTCTTTGATAAACTGCCCGTCATTAAAGCAAGCAACAATAATCGATAGTCGAATTGTTTTTAGGGTATCCATGACGTAACCTTTATTCTCGCCATTTATCAATTCTGAGAAAATAAATACATTCCGTAGAGAAATGAGTAATTCATAAAAGCTTCACAAATAAGGTCGCCGTACCGCATAGCTAAAGGTACAGCATTTTTTCGTCGGATGAGGTATCGTATAGTGTCCGAGACCCTTACACAGTGAAGCCTATTGAACACGGCATCAATATCAGAACCACTGTGTCAGAACCACTGTGTATGCTTTAAAGCAGTAATAATTTGGCGTAATTTATGACATTGGGCTGTGTTCGGTGAAACCAGCATAAGCAGTACAACGACATTTCTAAGAAATACTCTCTAGAGGATGCATAGAAGTAAGTGTTAATTACTAAGAGTATGAAACTGTGCTGAAAATTTCGTTTTGTAGGTCTTTCCTGAAATATCACTCTCTAGTGACCCACGTTGCTCCTTGCAAGTGGTTCTGGTGTCCAAAGCGCGCTCTAACCAGATTTTATTAACCTGGCAATCAAAAGTCTGACATGAATTGTGAGGTGCCGTATAGCCTTCGGCATTCAAGAAAAGCGACAGCGTCACGCATCAAAACCAAGCTTAAGGGTGCGTAACGATGATGCTCAACACGCCCTACGATCGCAGTATGAAGTAGCCAAAGCCTAAACAACCATTGCTGAGTTGGATAGATAAGATTGCAACGATCGGAACTACAACCTGAAACCCTTTCAGGCACATTAACTACCGTGAGTTCGTATGAACTCTGTTAAACGTACTTATTAGGCATATTAGGAGATAGTCAACTTTGAGTTGAAGTTTAGACAGGTGGATGAGTGGCTGTACGAAAAGACTCCTCGACACATCCGCTCTCTACCGATCGTTTCGATCTTGACAGACTAATGAGAGTGACTGGATAAACTAGTTAAAGACTCGGACGATAGTTAAGGCTCTGGTTCTAACTTGATCGCTGTACGGAATTGATCTGATGCATCACAGATTTGGTTGCAGTGACGACACTCGCTAGGAGCATTGCAGTTAGGGCACCCTCGCAAAAACCGTTCAATATCTTCAATATCAAGCGCCGCAACACCATCAGAAGACTTGTAGCACTTGATTTCAAACGCATTCACTTTCAATGAGCCTTCGTGAGTTGCATAGCATTCTCCACGCTTGGGGCTGAAGTCTAACTTTAAAGACTGCCAGCACACCTTTTCGAGCAATTTTTCTGAAAGCTTGGTCATCCGCAATTAACCTTAGTTACTCTGTTGTCGAAACAATGCAAACGAGACTGGATATCTGCGCCTATTTGCGCCATTGATGTTCGCTTTACGGGTGCTTACCGATCGCCTCATTGTGTCGGCTTCACCTTACGGCACTACCTGAAACTAAATTAGCCTGTCGTTAACAGAGAAATACTAGCCGCTTTGCAAACCTATCTTAGCGGCAAAGCGAAAAGGCCGATCTTTCTACGCAAACAAAAATCACCCTGCTCTCACCCTACTCACTATTAAGGCTACCCAAACAGTATCATTCACCTTTAGCAAAGCATATGTAACTTAACCTAACCATCATTTCAATTCACAAGAGCAGCCCAGCCGTGGACTGTCTCGTAAAAATCCAGATGCCACTTAGCTGAAGTGCCAGCGATTGAACGTTAGATTCAGACCCCAGATATAGCCATCTAAGGTTGCTTGGCGAACGTGTTCTAAAGCAGTCTTCGTCCTCTACACATAAAACCTGAAAAGCTGACTACTGAATGCTGGAGGGGCTAAAGTAGCATACATTTCAAACAGACTTCAAGGGTGTCATCTCCTCGTTATGCAAAGCGCTGCACTCTACATGTATGCTGTCTCATTCGAGTGAGAATGATCAGATCACTCCCTCAACATGCCTTCCCGAAGGGGGATGGATATAATTTTTGATAAAGATAAAGTTGTGTCAGCGAATACATGACGAAGCAGCACTTGACGATAGAACAGGTTCGGTAATTTCTACCGCGTCCAGAGGGAAGTCCGTCTAGACAAAATGTAAAGTTTCTATTACATTCTTGGCTAAGCATTGCTATTCGTTGCTTTTTAATTCGAATTCCTGCACTCAGCTCGAAGCTAGTTGACCCAAATCGTTTGCGGTACGGCAAGCCAACGAAGAGTCCTGAGGTTCCTTTTTCCAGGAGGTATTAAGATATGCGGATCGCTCAAATTGCTCCTCTATGGGAGCGGGTGCCACCTCCAAAGTACGGTGGTACCGAACTGGTTGCTTCTCTTTTAACGGACGAGCTGGTGCGACGTGGTCATGAGGTAACCCTGTTTGCCTCTGGCGACTCAATGACCCTTGCGGAACTGGAAGCGATTCATCCTCGCGCTTTGCGACTTGACAATAGCGTGAAAGAGTACGGCATCTACGAAATGCTGCAACTCAGCCAGGTTTATGATCGCGCTAATGAATTTGACGTGATTCACTCCCACATGGGCTGTGCAGCTCTGGCATATGCAAGACTAGTGAAAACGCCTACGGTTCATACGTTACACGGCATCTTTACACCTGATAACGAGCGGATGTTCAAACATGCGAAGGAACAGCCCTTTGTCAGTATTTCTCATTCTCAGCGAGAGCCAAGACTGGGGCTAAATTGCGTTGCCACGGTCTATAACGGTATTGATACCGACAGTTATACCTTTTACCCTAAGCCCAGTGACCCGCCTTATCTTGCATTTTTGGGAAGGCTGTCACCTGAAAAAGGCACGCATCTCGCGATCGAAATCGCTCAGCGCACAGGCTGGAACTTAAAGATTGCAGGCAAGATTGACCCGGTCGATGTGGAGTATTACGAAACACAGCTGAAGCCACATATCGACGGCACTCAGATTGAATATCTTGGCGAGGCCAACCACCAGCAAAAGAACGTGCTGATGGGTAATGCTGTGGCAACCCTCTTTCCAATTACGTGGCGTGAACCGTTTGGGCTGGTGATGGTGGAGTCGATGGCCTCTGGGACACCCGTGATTGCGATGGAGCTTGGCTCCGCAACAGAAGTGATCAAGCACGGCAAAACAGGGTTCCTTTGTCAGAATGTGGATGAATGTATTGCCGCATTAGACCAGGTTTTGACGATCGACCGTCGGGTTTGCCGTGAACGTGTTGTCAACCATTTCAGCGTACAGCGGATGGTTGATGGGTACGAGGCCGTTTATCAGCAACTCATTGAGGCCCGCTTTGCGAAAAATGGGCATGTTCGCAGTTTGGCGACGCTCGGTAAGTAACGCGTTTGTGATATGGGTGGAGGCATTAGCTTCCACCTTTTTGTTGTGAGGTGAAAGTATGATCAGTTTCAACAGCGCAAAATCCGTTTCATCGTCTGTGATACCGACCAATCAGGCGTATGTGTCTTCTCGCAAGATGGTGCCGCCCCGACAGGCGATCGCGTTGATCTCGGAGCATGGCGATCCAGCCGCAGAGATTGGTAAAGATGCGGCTGGTGGACAAAACGTTTACGTGCGGCAGGTGGGTGAAGCCTTGGCAAAGCTGGGCTGGCAGGTAGATATGTTTACCCGCAAAACCAAGCCAGATGATGCCGCGATCGTGCAACATGCACCCCACTGCCGCACGATTCGGCTTGTAGCAGGCCCCGAACAGTTTATTCCCCGCGACGAACTGTTTGCTTACATGCCAGAGTTTGTTGCTGCGTTTCAAGCGTTCCAGAGCAAGGAAGGCACCCATTACCCTTTGATTCACACCAATTACTGGATGTCTGCCTGGGTTGGGTTACAGCTCAAGCAACAAAGTAATATTCAACTGATCCACACTTACCATTCGCTAGGCGCGATCAAATATCAAACCGTGCCAACCCGACCCGCGATCGCCGATACGCGACTGGCGATCGAGCAGCAAGTGTTAGAACAAGCAGACTGCATTGTGGCAACCAGTCCTCAAGAGCAAGAGGCCCTGCGCACTCTAGTTTCAGAACGGGGATATGTTGAAGTCATTCCTTGTGGTACCGATGTCAGCAACTTCCACACCATGCCCAAAACAGAGGCCAGAGCCGCACTGGGGTTTGGGTCTAATGAGTCGATCATGCTTTATGTGGGACGGTTCGATCCGCGTAAGGGTATCGAAACGCTGGTAAAAGCCTGTGCCCAACTGAAGGCAAACGCAGAGCATGAAAACCGGGCTACTGGCACGGCCTTAAACCCGGCAGCACTGCGGCTTGTGATTGTCGGTGGTCGTGACCCAGACAGTGACGACATTGTGGAATACACGCGCATTGAGCAATTGGTGCGGGAAACAGGTTTGGCAGACCAGACCACCTTTGCAGGACAAATTGGGCACGCCTCACTACCGCTTTACTACACCGCCGCCGATGTTTGCGTCATACCCAGCCACTACGAACCATTTGGGTTAGTGGCGATCGAAGCGATGGCCTGCGGTACACCAGTGGTTGCGTCTGATGTGGGTGGGCTGAAGTTTACTGTGGTACCTGATGAAACAGGCTTGCTAGTGCCACCACAGGATGTTGAAGCATTCACTCAAGCGATCGATCGCGTCTTAACAGACGAACTTTGGGCCAAAAAACTGCGGCGACAAGCGCCAATCCGTGTTCAGCGAAACTTTAGCTGGTCGGGTGTAGCTGCCCACCTCAGCGATTTGTACCGACGATCGCTTGCACAATCCATTTCCAATACGCTTTGCTTGGGTAGTCCAGATGTGGGCGGCTTAGACAACAGTCGCGCGGAGAGGACGCAACTGGAACGGCAAGAAGTCTATCCTATTCATGCTGAGATCGCTGCACCTTCGGCACTGACAAAAGTCTCGTAAAGCTTAGAGATGAAGTGATTTTGAGTAGGATGTAATCCCCATGCATCCTACTCAAGCTCATTTCAGGCCAGGACGCCACTCTTAATCAGGATTTGTGTATTTTGACCAGAACCTCCGGAGGTTTAAGCGATTACAGGCGCTACGACGCGTGTTTTTGGTTAAAACCTCCGAGTTTGCGTAAATCCTAAAAAATCTTTTAGAGTTTATCTAAACGGACTCTGAGTTTGACACTATACATCGCATTTGTTCAAGCGCTCTTTCTCGATGTACTTTGTTGGCATTAGATCTGTCAAAAACTGGTCAAGCTATCGGGAGAGCATTACTATCAGAGTGGAGTTTATGGACTAGGTTAGCCGATCGCTGTCCTCTACCTTATTGGGTGATTCTTGTGTCAGAAAGTACAGACAACAGCAAAGAAAAGGAACAGTTCTTCTACCCAACGGCTCGTTACCGGGGTGAGTTCACACCTGAGCATTTAGCCTTTAACGCCAACTTGCAAGAATTTGCTCAACGGGTTTCCCTTATTTGTGGTCTGGAAACAGGTGGCAAAGTGCCTCCAGGTGATGCTTACAAAGAGATTAAGAAGCTCTGGAAGCAGCTTAAAGAGTCGAAAGACGCACTGTTAGAACAAGTGGAGCGAGATAGACCACAATTACCAGATGACGAATAGGCTAAAGCTGGAAATAATCCTTTACGCTTTGTAGGATACGGGCCGCAGCTTTCCCATCGCCAAAAGGATTGACGGCTGTTGCCATCACTTCATAAGCCGCACGATCGCTCAATAGCGTTCCGGCAACGTCTGCAATCTGTTCAGGATTCGTCCCTACAAGCTTTGCAGTCCCAGCAGTGACCGCTTCTGGTCGTTCTGTGGTTTCCCGTAACACTAAAACGGGTTTGCCCAAGCTCGGTGCTTCTTCTTGTAGCCCACCCGAATCAGTGAGCAGCAAGTAACAGCGCTGAATGGCACCAACCAGATCTGCGTAGTCCAACGGCTCGGTGAGAAACACTCTGGGATGGCCGCCCAGTAGCGCTTGTAACGGCTCACGCACGACAGGATTACGGTGTAACGGTAACAGCAGGGCGGTATCTGAAAAGCGATCAAGAATCTTCAGAAAGCCCTGAGCAATGCCTTGCAACGGTTTACCCCAGTTCTCACGTCGATGCACGGTTGATAGCAAGACGCGATATTTCTCCCACTCTAAGTGCGGAATGTTGCAGGATGGCTGATGGGCTGCTGTGGTTAAAAGAGCATCAATCACCGTATTCCCAGTATGGTAAATGGTGCCTAACACGCTCGATCGCTCCAGGTGTTCTACAGCCAACGCTGTGGGTGCAAAATGCAATTGGGTGATTTGCGAGATCAGGCGGCGGTTCGCCTCTTCAGGAAATGGATTGTAGATATCATCTGTACGCAACCCCGCTTCGACATGCCCAACAAGAATCTTTTGATAAAACGCTGCCAGTGCCGCCGCAAAGGCTGTCGTGGTATCACCCTGCACCAAAATCAGTTTGGGTTGAAGCGTCTGAAAAAGCGTTTCTAACCCTCGCAAACTCAGGCAGGTAATATCGCTCAAACTTTGTCCTGGCTGCATGATGGCAAGGTCATGATCCGCCGTCAAATGGAATAGCGCCATGACTTGATCCACCATTTCCCGATGTTGCCCAGTTAAAATGACTTGCGTCTCAAAAAGAGGGCATGCCTTAAACGCTTGAATGACAGGGGCGAGTTTGATAGCCTCTGGGCGGGTTCCCAAAATAATGCTTACTGGGATGGGAGTTTTCTGCATCGAGCTTTGATATGTGACGTGAGCAAGAGCGCCTAGAAAAGGTCATCTTATTTAGTAAGGCCATCTCATTCTACAGAGTAGAGCACTGCATCACAGGCTTAAATTTTGGGTACCTGGGAGGGTAAAAGGCAAAAGGTAAAAGCACAAGGCAGAGGGTAGAAAGCAGACGGTAAGAGGATCGCGCTGAAGATCAGGTTGGCAGAAAAATATATGTGAAGCAAAGCACGGCTTCGTTGTCGCTTATATTGGAGTGCAAAAAACCTATCATCCCAATAAAAAACCCGGCCTTAACCGGGTTCCGAAGCTAATACACTCGCATGTTTGGATAAACGTAAGCGGCATAAGAACCGCGAGTCTTGCGCTAGTAACGCTCGCTTATCCTTTGATGTCGCAGGTAAGGGGGCAAGCGGCATAAGTGGAGGTGTTGCTGGGGTCTGCTTCTCCATGCAACCAACGCAACCAGCTTACTTCTTGGGGGTGCACGCCCTTTAGGGTTAAGAGCGCTGCGCCGAGCATAACGCCAAGCAGGTTAAAGCCAAGGATGGTAGCGGCGACGACTAGAACAGCGCTCACTGGCAAGACGGATTGCAAGACAACGGCTGCTAAAGAGCCGATCGTCACCATCAGAATGATCAGTGGAAAGCCAATTATCAAGAGGCAAACCGTCAGTGCAAAGACCCAAATCAAGAAACTTTTGATAGCCAAAATGTAGTAGAGATCTTTAAAGCTCTGGCTCTGAGAAAGCGTCATATCCATGCTCCTAAGCTAAAAATTAGTTGTTTTAATCGAAATGCTTTTAAGCGATCCCCACACACAGGATCGGAAGTTCTCATAGTATAAAGAGAACGCCGAGGCTAGATGAGTCCCTGTAGAATAAATTTACAGTCTTCGATCATTACTTATCATTGCCTGGAGGCTACAAAGCTCGACAGGTAGGCGTTTCAATTTTTAGCCTGGTGCAAAAGCCCATCTGAACATAATTGTTAAGCGGGGCAAAAGCATAGAGAACTTTATGAAGTTTTTTCTTAAAAGAAGGCGTTGGCCTTTTCGGAGTACGCTTAATTTTTCTTACCGATCGTCGCTATTGTGCTCATAAAGTATGGGTCTCATGGCAGTGCTAAATCGGTTTGTCTGCTTGTGATTGAGTGGTGCATGACAACAAGCAAATCAGTGTTTCCAATGTGTTAATTACCACGCTTTATTGTTACAAAAGCTCAACGCAGTACATAGCTCAATGCCGCAAATTGCCTACTGTTACGCTGTCTACTGTTGCAAAAGCAGATGCTACGAAGAGCTCAACGTTACGAACCGGGGTAGCTGTAAGACACGGTTATAGGACTTACGCACAAGCCATTTTGAGCGATGGATGTTTGAGTTGTTGACACAGGTAGTCATCGAGTAAACCGTGTTTGAGTTGGTAAATGGTTTGCCCCGCTTGCTTTGCTAGAGCGTTGAGCCG
>JAHHIE010000072.1 GCA_019358945.1 Stenomitos rutilans HA7619-LM2
CGTGGCATTAGCTATCTCAAAATCGGACTCCGCTGGTTGCAAGGAGTGATTCATAAAGGAAGACCTTTGTTACCTGCCTTCCGTTGTTGCCTAACGATCCTCAAGCTTGTTTTGCCTCCCGCAAGTCTAAGCACGACTACGATGACCACATTTGGTTTCATCGAGTTCGTTCCATTGTTTGTAAACCTGGTTCTACCCTCAATTAGAAAAGTTTTGTCAGGCAGTCAGATGTGATCCTTCTCGTAACTCAACTTGAAACTTTTTTGACAACTGAAACAAGCATGAGCGCCTAGATACGGGTAAAAATGATTTATGAATGATTGAGCACTCGCTTTGATGTAGCGATTTCCCATGTCTCGCCGAATTTCCATGCGGCGATGCTTTTCTTCTCTGCGTAACATGACTGGTTAAAATATGCCTTTATGGAATATCCTAACCAGAAAAATATGGACTGAGACTGGGTGGTCGATCGCAGCGCTCAGTCCATTACGATTGATGCAAACCTCGGAGGTTTTAACCGGGAACCAGACATCTCGACCAGTGTAGTGGCTCAAACCTCCGAGGTTTTGGTTGGTTAGGCTCAGTTAGCCAATCAGTTCTTTGACTTTGGCAATGATGCCGTCTGGGTCGATGCCCTGGTGGGGATACTGTTCCCATAGACCGCCGGAGCCTTCTTTGTGGGTGCCGAGGTGGGCATATTTGGGAGTCAAGCCGCGCTCCAGCAGCCAGGTGCCAAAGCGACTGCCCAAGCCTGTTTTGCGGTTGAACGCTTCGACGACGAGGACAAAGGGGGTTGCGCCGATTTTGGCGATCGTCGCTTCATCCACCACATTCAACGTGGGTTTGTTGACCAGACCCACATCAATGCCTTCCTCTTTCAGGCGGTGCACGGCATCCAGTGCCCGATACAGCCCATCGCCAAAGCTCACAATGTAGCCAGCGGTGCCTTCGCGCACAATTTCATCTTTGCCAGGAACAAAGGTGTAGCCGTCGCCGTGCAAATCCTTGCCGTTGGCATCCAAAATGTTGGGGGTTTTGGAGCGGGTGGAGAAGATGAAGCGCAGTCCTGGATCGTTGAAGACGCCGGAGACGACAGCTTTCATCTGACCCGCATCGGCTGGGAAGTAAAGGCGAGTTTCGTAGCCATCATCCAGCCCGTTATCGGCAAAGAAGTTGTTGATACCGAAGTGGCAGGTGTTGTCTGCCATGTCGTCGATGCCGGAATGGGAGAAGTGGCAGAGCAGGTTGGAGTAGTTCAACCGTGCCATCGTGATTTCAGAGATACACATCTCTAAAAAGGCAGCGAAGGTCGCAAAAATGCCCTGCTTGCCTTTTTCCATGCCAAAGCCAGCGGCAGCGGAAATGTTGCCCCGCTCCATAATGCCGGAGGGGATGAAAACTTCGGGGTGGGCATCGTGGATTTTCTTCAGACCGCAGGAGCCTTCCAGGTCGCTGTCGATGACGAGGACATTAGCTTTGCGATCAGCTTCGCTCATGCCATCCAATACCGTATTCACCGCGTCGCCAAAGACGTTGCGGTTAGAGTCCCATTTGTCGCCTGCACCAATGAACTTGTAGGGATTTTTGGGCGTTTCGATCGCCTTCAAAAAGTCCACCGCTGCCGTTAAACCACGCTTTTCCAGGTAGGCGATCGCCAGTTTCACCGAAATGACATCATGTCCGTGAGTGGAACCTTCCAGCCCTTCAATACCGACGGACATGGGGCGCTTATTCACCACGGCGATCGGCCCTGGTGTCGCGATCGCTTCGATAATCCGAGCGTACAGATCGTCCAGATCTTCGCCATCGCCTTCTAAAACTTTGAGGCCATGCCCTTCTAGCGTTTTAGCCACGCTGTAACCGGGGAGGTATTTTGAGGGATGCCCGGCGATCGTCACATCATTGTCGTCAATGATTAGCTTGACGTTAATGTGCTGAGCCACCGCTAACCGTGCCGCTTCGGCATCGTTCCCTTCTTGCTGCGAGCCATCAGAACCCAGGCAGAAAACCGTTTTCCCAGGGTTTGCCAGTGCCACACCGTTTACATAGGGCCACATGTGACCGAGACGACCGGAGCTAAATTTCACGCCTGGAGTCAAGCCCAGTTCTGGGTGTCCGGGCAGATGGGCATGGGCTTCCCGGTAGCGGGTGAGTTGTTCGGCAGGCAAGTCACCGTACAGGGTTGCCATGAGGTATTGCGTTGCCACGCGGTGTCCGGCTTCGTCGAAGAAGATGGGCACGAACTGATCGGGCGCGCTGCGAAAGAGTGCATCCAGAATCATGACTTCGGGCACAGTGTCGTAAGGCCCACCTGTGTGACCGCCCACGCCTCTTGCTGCACCCGTTGCGGTGAAAAAGATAATCGCATCCCGGCAAAGCTGAATGTTGGCTTTGAGGGTGTCGCGCTGTTCGGTGGTCAGCGTTTTGCTAGCAGGGTCTAGCGTCAGCGGTTGGTAAGCGCCGAGGTCGATCGGAAAGCGAGTAGTCGTGGTCGTCATAGCTTAGATCCTGAATAGGGCGATGTGAGGCAAGCGGACACAATGGTCTAACACACAAAGGGCTGACACGCGAACGTTGAGTAACGAGCAAAGACTAGCGATACTTCTTGAATGCCAGCGTAACGTTATGTCCACCAAATCCAAAGGAATTAGACAGGGCTACATCCACTATCTGTTCACGGCTGTGATTGGGCACGTAGTCTAGATCACAAGCAGGATCAGGATTTTCGAGATTGATGGTCGGGGGAACGCGATCGTTCGCAATCGCCATCACTGCCGCAACCGCTTCGATACCGCCAGAACCGCCCAGAAGGTGCCCCGTCATGGATTTCGTCGAGCTTACTGCAATCTTGTAAGCATGGTCGCCCAGTGCCTTCTTCATCGCTGCCGTCTCCGTCGAGTCATTCGCAGGCGTACTGGTGCCGTGGGCGTTGATGTAGCTCACCTGATCGGGCGTGAGGTTGGCATCTTTTAACGCAAGCGAAATGGCTCTCGCCGCCCCTTCACCACCCGGAACGGGAGAGGTAATGTGATACGCGTCGCAGGTAGCGCCATAGCCAACAATCTCAGCGTAGATGCGGGCACCGCGTGCCAAAGCGTGCTCCAGTTCTTCAAGAATCAAAATACCGCTACCTTCGCCCAGCACAAAGCCATCCCGGCCTATATCGAAGGGACGGCTGGCGTGGGCAGGATCGTCGTTACGGGTGGACATGGCTTTACAAGCCGCAAACCCAGCAACGGAGAGAGATGTAACCGCTGCTTCGGTGCCACCGCAGATCATAGCCTGGGCATAGCCGCTTTGGACGAGCCGGAAGGCATCGCCGATCGCGTTTGAACCTGCTGCACAAGCCGTCACTGAGCAGGAGTTGGGGCCTTTCGCGCCGAGGTGAATCGCCGTTAAGCCTGCTGCCATGTTGGCAATCATCATGGGAATCATGAACGGGCTACAGCGATCGGGGCCTTTGGTCAGGTTAATTTCTTGCTGATCTTCCAGCACTTTTAACCCACCAATGCCTGTGCCGATGAGTACACCCACCTGTTCTGCATTCAGATCGTTGATAACAAATTTTGCATCGGCGATCGCTTGCTTACTCGCAGAGACCCCAAATTGAGCGAACCGATCCATGCGCTTCGCTTCTTTGCGATCCATATAGACGTGAGGGTCAAACCCTTTCACCTCGCCCGCTATCCGGCAATCGTGCCGAGACGCGTCAAACAGGGTAATGGGGCCAATGCCATTGCGTCCACTCATCAACCCTTCCCAGTATTCGGGCAGGGTGTTTCCAATTGGGGTAATCGCGCCCAGTCCTGTGACGACAACGCGTTTCCGATCGATACTTGTCATGGCTTCAACGTTGTGGGTGGCTACCCAGAATGCAGAACACAGAAGAATATAAATACAGCGAACAGTCTTCAGCCTTCAGTGAACAGTCTTTAGCTGTCAATAACCAGTGATTCTTGCGAATCTATGATTAAGCACAAAGCCTTACTGTTCACTGTTCGCTACTGACTGCATCTAAGCTGATGCCGCTACTTTATTATTGATATAGTCTACGGCTGACTGAACAGTGGCAATTTCCTCTGCCGCTTCGTCAGGAATTTCGATATCAAATTCTTCTTCAAGCGCCATCACTAGCTCAACGGTATCCAGAGAGTCGGCTCCTAAATCGTTCGCAAAGCTAGCTTGAGGCGTGACCTCACTCGTTTCAACACCCAACTGTTCAGCTACGATTTTCTGAACTTTGTCAAAAATTTCTGTCTCGGTCATAAACTTCCTCAATCAATGCAGCGGCGATGGTTATGCGAAAAGCCTGTTTGAACGCCTACCTGTAAGCATTGTGAGCGTTTAAACACTCCCAGTGCTCAGGCAACCCATTACAAACATTCTCTGATCTTATCTGAAAGCGCGATCGTCCGAATCATTCGCAGACGCTTTCCTAAGTGAGCCAAGCTCTAAGCATAGAAGATTCAGGGACAAAAACGAAACCAAGCAACGGCAAAAGTCCTTTCAAGTGGCGATTTTGCTGCTCTGGTCACAAGGTCAAAGTTGAAGGTGCCGTTCCTGTCGAAAAAAGGCATGATGAAGGAATAGAACTTACGCATTTGCCCCCAACCCCCAACCCTGGGGGCTTTAAATTGGCTCGGTTCCCCCAAACTTGGGGCTAGGGGGCTGTCCTTTGTACTTCGTTAAATAATGTCAGCATCCACTCTCAAATACGCCTACTTCCCAGGATGTGTCGCGCAGGGAGCCTGTCGGGAACTGCATCAATCGACGCAAGCATTAACCCAGGCACTCGGTATCGAACTCGTTGAACTCAAGAAAGCGTCCTGCTGTGGTTCGGGCACCTTCAAAGAAGATTCTCAGTTTTTGGAAGATACGGTCAATGCTCGTAACATTGCCCTGGCAGAATCGTTGAACCTGCCGCTGTTGACTCATTGCAGTACGTGTCAAGGAGTGATTGGACACGTCGATGAGCGGCTAAAGGAACGGCAAACAACCGATCCTGCCTACGTCGATCGCATCAACGGCTTGCTCAAACACGAAGGCTGCTCGCCCTACAAAGGCAGTACGGATGTTAAGCATCTGCTGTGGGCGATCGTCGGTGACTATGGTCTGGATGCTCTGGCACAGAAAGTGACTCGCAAGCTTGAAGGGCTGAAATGTGCCGCCTTCTACGGGTGCTACCTGCTGCGTGCCCAGGATCACTTACCTTACGACGATCCTTACAATCCGCAGTCAATGGAGAACGTGTTTCGTGCGATCGGAGCTACCCCCGTCCTGTATCGCGGACGCACTCAATGCTGCGGTTGGCCCCTCTCCAGCTATGCCACCGATCAGTCCTTCAAAATGGCGGGCATGCATATACAGGAGGCGATCGCGCAAGGTGCTGACTGCATTGTTACCCCCTGCCCCCTGTGCCACCTCAACCTGGACTCTCGCCAACCCGAAGTCGAAAACGTGATTGGGCAAAAGCTCGGTTTGCCTGTGCTACATCTGCCCCAACTCATTTCACTCGCGCTGGGCGTTGATTCAAAAGCCTTGGGACTCGATCGGCATATTGTTTCCACGCGATCAGTCTTAGAGCAGTTAAGCCTGACATAGACAAACTTGTTATGCTTTCAAGTCTTCAGTAGGGGTAGTTCTTAAAATTTGTTGTTCAGCCTTCAAGATTTGAACAGCTATCTAGTTATCCCAAGGAGCAAGGATGTCTGATAACTTACTGGTCTGTATTGGTGACGGCGATAGTATAGGTGATGTTATTGATCTTTACTTGCTCTCAGAAAATCTTGAAGAAGCCAGTAAATTTTCGTTCCAAGTAAAATCGGCTCTTGAGGACATAGCTGCTCTGGCAAAGAATGAGATCAATGCTTCATTAATATATGTTGCTGGAGATGACATATGTTTTATTGTCTCAGATGATCTAAATATCTCAAATGTTTTGGCTTCTTACTCTGAGTATTTTCTGAAAAAAACTGGAAAAACAATATCTTTTGGCGTTGGAAGAACATCAGTTGAGGCGTTAATATCTCTAAGAAGAGCAAAGGTCTCAGGCAAGGGAAAAGTGATTTTCTAGAGGTGATTAAGATTGAGAGACTTATACATCTTTGTCACTACTGATAGACCAGATCAGTACCTCAATTCAATCGTACATGGCATTGAAAGAGGTACGAGAAGAGTCGTATTTATTCAGGTTGAAGATAGTAAAACAGAGCAGGTTCAACTAAACTTGCTTCGAACTAGTGTATACAACTTGCTTCAGAATCTATCAACAGGATTCTACAAATATTATAGCGGTGCTTCCAAAGATAAAACAGTTCAATTAGATGGAGAGTATAGTGACAGTGATTTAGCAAAACTGAAGGCAAAATATAGTTTGTGCTTGACAGATAGTGTCGATTGGGTTGTTGACAGGGTTCAATACCTAGATTTGAGGCGCTATATATCTAATTTTGGCAAAAGAGAAAGCGCAATCGTTGATGTTACATCAGTATCTAAAGTTTATTTAGGTGACATTTTTGCTTGTTCTCTACTGGAAAACATCGATAAATTATATACATTTGAGTTACTTGTTAAACCTGATTTTGACAAGCCCTGGAAAACACTCATTCACGAGTTGGAAGAGGGCAAGACATACAGATATACAAACTTAGTTGAGACACCAGTATTTAGAGATAGCAAAAAATCAATCTTGATTAGGACAACTCCCTTATTAGTTTCAGTAGTTGGGACTGTTTTGTTTGTAGCTGTTACGCTTGCAGCAACTTTTATTTTGGGTTTCAGTAGCGTTTTTATACAGGTTGTAAGCACCATCGGAACAGTGTTAGGAATCATTTCATTTGTTCTTATCTATTTTCCTGTGCGCGGCAAATAAAAAGCAATCAGCCCGAAGTATAACAAATCGCTTGGAGCAATCTACTGACATCAGCTACTAATGCCTCTCAACTGGACTCCAGATGCTTCTGCCACGCTAGACGAGCGGCACCCACCATCCCTGCCTGGTTGCCCAACTCTGCCCGCAGCAGTTGCAGTCCTGCCCGTGAACTGGGTAAGACGCGTTGTTCCAGTTCTGCCTGGATGGCTGGAAAGAAGAGATCGGCACTGGCGCAGACTCCGCCGCCGATGACGATCGCCTCCGGAGTTAGCACATAGATTAAACTCGTTAGCCCTGTTCCTAAGTCGCGTCCATACTCCTGCCAGAATGCCAGTGCTTTAGTATCACCAGCGATCGCCAGCGCACATAACTGATCTGGCTCCATCCCAGTGCGTCGTCGGATGGCTGGCACAGAGGCATATTGTTCGAGCGACCCACGATTGCCGCTGTTGCAGGGTGGACCATCTGGATTCAGCGTAATCAAACCGAGTTCGCCAGCAGAGCCGTGGTGCCCTGTAAACAGCTTGCCGTCTAAGATAATGGCACCCCCAACTCCAGTGCCTAGCGTCAGCAAGATCAGGTTTCGATACCAGCGTCCGGCACCCAGCCACGCTTCACCCAGCCCCGCACAGTTAGCATCGTTTGCCAGCACGCTAGGACGATCGGTTTTTGCTTCGAGCCAGTCTGCTAGGGGGACATCGTGCCAACCTGCGAGATTAATGGCGACACGCGCAATTCGTCCTGTGGCATCGGTTGGGCCGGGGGTACCAACGCCGATCGCGATCGCCTGATGGTCTGGATCAACCTGGGCGATTGCGTCAACCATTGCGACTAATACCGCATCAGGGGTCGCAGGTTGCGGAGTCGGCACCGTCAATGCCTGTATGCAATGACCATCCTGGCTGAATCGTCCTAATTTGATGGCACTGCCGCCCAGATCAAGCCCCAGAACCTGTCCTAACGTTTGCCCGTGCAGACTCGTTTCAGTAGAATCCGTACCCATATAGCTGTTCTAGACGTTGTGAACGTGTGATTGAAGCCGTTGCAAGCCATTGTTTAGCTGTGATTCAACTTAGCAGCATCATTCACCGCTTGCTGGTAGAACGCTTCCAGTGCTTCAACGCAGGTACGATCGTCGTATAAATTGGCCTGTCTATCGCGCATGGTTGCCACTAGCTGCCGCCTCCAGTTTGGATTCTGACCTAAGCGCACGGCGATTTTAATATACTCTGCTTCCGTCTGCGCGATCGTCTCGGTTACACCCAGCGCTTGCAGAATGCCGTAGGAATGGCGACCTCGCATAAATTCTCCAGGGCATGTGACCACTGGCAAGTTGCAGGCGATAGCCTCTAGCGTGGTGTGCCCACCCGACCAGCCTAAACTATCCAGAAAAACGTCCGATCGCTGATTTAAATCCCAATAATCTGCCTGGTTTTGCGGTGGCAACAAAACGCAATAGTGGTCACTCTTTAACCCAACGCTGGCAAACGCTCGTTTCAGACGTTGCTTAAACTGCTCCAACACATAAGCACTGGAAGGACGGGCAATAAAAACAAATTGTGCCTTTGGGATTTGACTGGCGATCGCAGCAAACAGATAGTCATGCTGCGGCAACAGTTTGCACAATAATTGACAGGCTAAATACACAATGGCATCTTCACGCAGCCCAAAATCAGCCCGCGTTTTTGTTGGCGCTGGGATAGCTGGTTGTGCATAATAAATGCCAGTTTTTGGTAGGCGGATTAACGTTTCTGAGTAGTGATTCTGAGCGTCTTCTGGCTCCATCAAAGCGCTCGATAAAAAATAGTCGATCGTGGGTAAACCAGACGTGACTGGATGTGCCCAGGTGGAACATTGGATCGGTGCTAGTCGTAATCCTGCCAGTTGCGTCATCAATCCCTGCATGCCCAGATCAAAAAAGACCAGGATGTGCAATTGATTCGCAGTAATCTGTTCGCAAATTGTTTCTAAATTTTGCGGAAGCTGATAGAAACGATCGCTATAAGCACGATACTCTTGAGTCAGCCGATCGTAACAATCTCGTACATTGTAAGTGTATAGCTCAAAGGCTTCAGCATTGTGATGGCGCAACCAGCCGATCATGAGTTTACCGACAGTATGTTCCCACAAGCAGCCTGAGACATAGCCAATACGGATTTTCTCATCAGGTTTGAGGGGCTTTAGCGGTAAGGGTTGGCTCCATTGAGGATAGTTAGCCGCCATGACTTGATGCACGAACTCCCCATACTGCTTTTGTAAATTAAGGTCATTTTGCCCTTGATACGACAGCAAAAAGTTAGTGCCTCGGCCAATGCCTTCTGACGCCGTTTCAATATATTTAGTCGTTAAAAGATTGGTCTCTTTTACCAATGCGTCAAGCGCGTGTGTATAGCGCGATCGATGCACTGAAATTTCATCTTGTGTTTGATAAATTAAGGGCAACAAACGTTGATTTTCAAGCTTTAACGCCAGGTTTTCAGGCAATAACTGCGTTGCGTGTGTTGCGACTTGCAAGGCTTCTTCTAACCTACCTGCATTGTGCAAAACCAGCATTAAAGCAAGGTGCAAATTGGGTTCTTCAGGATAGTGAGTTAAACCCTGATGGTAAATCTCGATCGCGGCTTCTAATTGGTCTAGCTTCTCGTAGCAGGCTGCTAACGATTGATAAAAACTCGCATCATCTACTCGATTAAGCGCAACTTGTTGATAGTGTTCTAAGGCAGCTTGATAGTTTTGCTGCTGAAATAAGCGATCGCCAAAAAAGAGTGCTGCTTGTGTTGCATCCTGCTGCAAGTGCTTAGCAAAGGATACATTTTCTAGCACGTCTGCATCATCAGGGCTGAGTTGCAGTGCCGTTTGATAGGTGGCGATCGCGCCATCCAATTCTTGCTGTGCTAGCAGCGCATTGCCTAAATTTAAGTAAGTACCAACATGGTGAGGTTGAAGCGTGATGGCTTGCCGATAGTACAACTCTGCCTGATGCGCGTCGCCGTGATCGAGGATCAAATTTCCCAGGTTGTTGTAGGCATCTACAAGGGTCGCATCCAGCGCGATCGCTTGCTGATAGGCTTGAGCGGCAGCAGCAATATCGCCCATTTTTTCGAGTACCAGCCCCAGACTGTAGTGGTAGGGGGCAATCGTGGGTTGAAGGGCGATCGCGTGAGACAACGCGTTGAATGCCTCGTCCTGACGATCCAACAGGTAGTAAGTTACACCCAACCCATGCCAACTGTCTGACTGTTGGTCATCCTGCCGCACAATTGCTTCAAAGGACTGTGCTGCTTCTAAACGTTGGCCCGCTTCCCGCAGGCGCACAGCTTCTGCCTGTAGCCGTCTGAGCATATCGGCTGACTGCGTTGTTTCATTCGGCTTTGATACTGCCTTTGGCTCCGCTTCCGGCACGGAAAGATGAGACATCACCTGAATAAAGGCGGGTTTGCTTGCCGCCTGTAGCGTTGACCAGTCGTATTGATGAGTCGCTTGCGCATCCCAGCTTAAGATTTGCAGCCCATTCCAGAAGGTGGGGTGTCCATTACCGGGGGTGGGCAAATCTAACAACAGGCTGCATTGAGGATGCGCTGCAATAAAGTCCCAATTTGCTTGCTGTACAGGATCCCAGTTGCTGTCGTCTACGATGATGAGGGCACGATCGGCGAGGAAGGGTTTTGCCAGCAACAAGCCCATCAGTTGCGATCGATAGTCGTGAGCACCGTCATACAGGTAAACACCAATGCGATCAGGTGTGTCAAGCGATCGCAAATCGGTAAAGAAGGCTTCAAAATCCTGGTCGCAGAAGAACACCTGCTCATCCAGACCAAAAGCCGCTAAGTTTTGCAGCAGTTTTGACTGATTTTCGTGGGTAGCGTCAAACTCCGAAAAGTTGTCGATCGCGTAGGCCATGCGATCAGGGTGATTGAGCAAAGCCCCCGTCAAGGTTGAACCCTGGAAGCAACCTACTTCGCAGTACACTTCACCCGGTTCCATACAGGCGACGGCAAAATTTAGCAGTTGCAGCACATTGGCAGTCGTCATGCCCTGAATGCGCTGCAAGATCGCTTGAAAGGCTGGCGCTTTAGGGTGTACTACTTCATCGCCCCAATTGTCATACAAGGTGGGCAACTGTTGTATAAACCGTTGATAGTCCATTGGCTCAGCTCGTTTTGACGTTGCAAGGGCTGTCATCAATTACTCATACACATGACTTGCAGCAAGGGTTCCAGCCCCTAGCCTTGTTTGTGAGGACGGGCGCGGTAAGGCGGATACTCAAGGTTTTTGAGCTTAATTGATGACGCGCCCTAGTATGCCCACCTTGCAAGGGTCTACACCAGAAAGGGTGGGGCAACAGTGACGAACAGAGGCAAGCACAGCATGACTGCATACACAGTTCTGCATACAAAGAGCTGAATGCAATCATGCTTGCCGACCTCAAAAGGCATCTGGTCATCGCCTAAGAATCAAGTTCTGGAGAAACAATTGATTTTGCTGTGGCATTTGTTGCCATTTTTTGCTATTGGAAACGGTATAGTAGCCTAGTATCAACTTCACGCTCACTGATCAATCGTAAGGCTTGCGTTTACCCCTGCTTGCCCCGGTCGTTGAGGTTCCCTCCCTTGATTCATCCTGAAACTCCGTTAACGAACCCGCTTAACCTTGTTGTACAGCCCCATGATCTGAAAACAGCTCATGATCTTAGTCTCATTGGCTTTCAGCCGTTACCACTTGTGCCACGACTTGTCTATTTAACGACGTCACATCGTCAGCTTACAGAGACGTTCGTGTGGATGAGTCAGACTCTTTCGGAGACAAGTCAATTGTATTCGCGCTACTGCATGACGCGATCGCCGTTAGATTCTAAAGCCTTGCTAGTCGATTTTTTAGACGCACAGCCACTTAGCACCATTACAGAATCAGTTCGTTACGCCTGGTTTCTGCAAGTGCTAGTAAAACGCAACCTCTTCTTTAAGTACCAACCCATTTTTGATTTGCGACAGGGGCATGTCATTGGGTACGAGTGTCTGGCGCGGGCGCGCTGTGCCCAGGGACGCTACTACGGTGGACAACAGTTGATTGACGCAGCGCTAGCGTTAAACTTGCTGCGAGAATTTGATGATGCAGCGCGCACGCTCTGTATCGAATTGATCGCGCAGGTAAGCCCAAACCTCGTAGCAGGCTACGCACTTAATACAGAACCACCTTCCTTCTTTATTAACGTACTGCCAAATACGATTCTCCACGATCCCAAGGCGTTTGAACAAAGCGTGCAGCAAGTGGTTGAACTGGGGTTGCAGCCACAGCAAGTCGTGTTTGAGTTAACCGAGGTAGAAACTTTAATCCACAATCCAGATTTGTACGGCCTCATTAAGCGTTTACGCGCACAGGGTTTTCGGTTCGCTGTGGATGACCTTTGTGGTAATGTGGCGGCTGATCACTATTTCATGGCCTTTCAGCCCAATCTTATTAAGCTCGATCGCCATTTAATCTCCGGTTGCGGGCAGCAGACTCTGAAACAAGTGCTACTCAAAAGCCTACTGCAATCGGCCCATGAGTTGGGCATTCAGGTGCTGGCAGAAGGATTGGAAACACCTGCGGATATTGAATTTTGCCGTACATTGGGTATGGACTATGGACAAGGTTTTGGCTTAGCCTTACCCGAACGTGCGCTGCAAACTCAGCCGCTGAACCTGTTCAAGCTTGCTACGGCGTCTTAACTCATGCCTTACTCGATCGCCCAACTCAATCAAATGTCTCAGGATGAGTTTGTCGCCGCTCTGGGTGCCGTTTTTGAGGATACGCCTACGATTGCCCGCAAAACCTGGAAGCAGCGTCCTTTCAAAACCTTAACGGACTTGCATCAGGCAATGGTAGCAGCCGTTCAACACATGACACCAGCAGAACAACTGGCATTGATTCGGGCGCATCCTGACCTGGGCAGCAAGGCAAAAATGGCGGATGCATCCGTACAAGAGCAAGCCAGCGTGGGACTCGATCGCCTGACACCCGCAGAATACGATCGCTTTCACACCGCAAACGAGGCATACAAAGCCAAGTTTGATTTTCCCTTTATCATTGCGGTCAAAAAGCATACCAAAACTAGCATTTTGGATGCTTTCGATCGGCGCTTGCACCATACACCAGAAGCGGAAGTAACCCAGGCGCTCACTGAGATTACTCAGATCGCCCAATTTCGTCTAGAAGCTCTAGTTCTCTCCGTTTGAGTGCAAGAAATTAAATAATAGGACTTACGCATTTGCCCCCAAACCCCCAATGCTGGGGGCTTTAATTGGCTCGGTTCCCCCAGCATTGGGGGCTAGGGGGCGAAAGATGATCGCTTTTGCGTAAGTCCTAAATAAGAAAAAGACCTGACAGCCCCCTGTCAGGTCTTAGACCTTTGTACTTGAAGTACCTGATCTATGTTCTTAAGATACTGGCTACTAGGACGTGGCTCCTTCGCCTACCAGGGCGAACGTTTGAGGTGATTGTGCCGTCACCCGGTTAGATTAGGAGACATTCACTCTGCGATCGCCGGCAACCGCTGGCAACCGTGGACATTCAATCAAACTCCGGTGCCCATAGATCTGTAATCTGCACTTCCCAACCAGGAAGCACATCGGGAACCGTCAATGTTTCACCATCTTGCAATGTGATGGGTTCCTGGAGCGATCGTCGCACCTCAACCCACCGCGGCTCTGAGTTAATGAGCATCCCCACTCGTGTTCCCAAACTCAAGAACTCGTCAATCTTGGCTCTCAACTTGGTCAGACTGTCGGATAGTGACTTCACTTCGACCATCAAATCAGGAGTCAATGGCGCAAAACTGCGCGGACTTTTACGTAACCGTTCTGCCTGCACAAAAGAGACATCCGGCGCACGGGTATCGTCATTGGGTAACGTAAACCCAGCACTAGAACCTGTAATCCTCCCCAGTCGGCGATCGTCCACCCAGTTGAATAGTTTGGCTGCCATTCTTACCGCAACTTCATCGGATTCGTAGCTTGACGGACTCATGACAATAATTTCTCCATCCACCAACTCCAGACGGTGATCGGGGATTTGCTCCTGTAACTTCTCCAGGTCTTTAACGGTGAGAGCCATAGTGCATCCAGAGAGACTCAAGTTATTTCAATCTTGACACAGAGGGAGAAGAGGGGCTGAAGGGCTGAAAGCTAAAGGCTGAAGGGATGAAGGCTAAAGGCTAAAAAGCTGATCGCTAATCGCTGATCGCTGAAAGCTATTGCCATTAATCTTGCAAAGGTGCTTATGGTGATGCGTTTTGGGAGGGGCGATCGCGGTAAGCTCACAACCAACGCGTTTTAGCGTTCGACCCGTTCAGTTCAGCGCCTATTCATCACACACTACGCTATGGCAGAACACTATCCACGCGACATGGTTGGCTACGGTCGCTATACTCCCGATCCCAAATGGCCCAACCAGGCACGGGTTGCGGTGCAGTTTGTCATCAATTACGAAGAAGGCGGCGAGACCTGCATTTTGCATGGTGATGATGCGTCAGAAACCTTCTTGTCTGAAATTGTGGGAGCCGTCCCATTTCACGGTATCCGCCATATGAATATGGAGTCGTGCTACGAGTACGGCAGTCGATCGGGCTTTTGGCGACTGCACCGCATGTTCACCGATCGCGGCATTCCTGTAACCGTCTATGGTGTGGCAATGGCGCTGGAACGCAATCCAGAAGCGGTTGCGGCCATGCTGGAAGTGGATTGGGAAATTGCCAGCCACGGCTATCGCTGGATTGATTACAAGTATTTTGGCAAAGCAGCGGAACGAGAGCATTTGCAGAAGGCGATCGCCATTCACACGCAGGTTACAGGTAGTCGTCCCCTGGGCTGGTACACAGGCAGAACCAGCCCACACACGCGCCGCCTGGTCGTCGAAGAGGGCAACTTTCTCTACGATGCTGACAGCTACGGGGATGATCTGCCCTATTGGGTGCATGACTATGGCAAACCCCATCTCGTGATTCCCTACACGTTAGATAACAACGACATGCGCTTCGCCAGCATTCAAGGCTTCAACTCTGGCGATCAGTTTTTTGCCTACCTGCGCGATGCGTTTGATGTGCTTTATGCCGAAGGTGACACCGCGCCGAAAATGATGAGTGTAGGGCTACACTGCCGTCTAGTCGGTCGTCCTGGTCGTGCAGCGTCTCTAGCCAGATTTTTGGATTACGTGCAAAAGCACGATCGCGTCTGGCTCTGCCGCCGTATTGATATTGCCCGTCATTGGTATGAGCACTATCAGCCTTGAGGAAATTGCGGCGTTTGAGAAATTCTAAGCTTAGATAGTCTCAGCCCTATATTTTTCAACAGAGTCTATTGTGATGAAGTTTAAGTACGGTTCAGCCTTGATTACCGCCCTGGTCATCTCGTTTGCAACAGTGCTGCCTGGTCTGGCAGAAATAGGCACCATTCAGGGGAGCGGTCGTGTGAATATACGGGAAACTCCTTCAACCAGCTCTAGTGTTCGGCACTATGGGTTAGGCGGCGATCGAGTGACGATTCTCAACCAAACCAATGCGCCGGATGGCTACCGTTGGTATTTCGTTGAATTTTCTAATTCTGGTGCACGCGGTTGGATTCGAGGCGATTTGCTGCGGGTGGGTGGCAACTATGGTGGCACTTCGACTCAACGCGTCTCATTTGCACCTGGCACGTCAGCCGCTACGGTAGGTGGCAAGGTGCAAGGGGCTCAGTCTCGTGACTATCTGGTGAATGCGAGAGCAGGTCAAACGATCAACCTCAGTACAGTCGGTACCAGCTCCTTTTTACAGCTACAGGTATTTGCTCCCAACGGCAGCAACGTCTACACGGGTAGCCGTAACTGGTCAAATGTATTGCGCCAAAGTGGAGACTATCGCGTGCGCGTGCGGATAGTGCCTGAGGAGCAGAAACCGGGTACAACAGCAGAGTACAGCCTCACGGTCAGCGTCCGCTAATTACAGAGGCGATCGCACCTAACCACTGCCATAGCCATTCCTTGATGTAGCGCGATCGCCCCTTTCGTAGATAGAGCGAATGTGATGCTACAGCATTAGTCAATTCGTACCGCAGGCATCAAACCTTTAATAGAAGGGACAATCGCGCGACCAAAAGCTTCCGAACCCGATCGCTCACAATTTTCAACAGCGAACGGATGACGCATTGAGCGAGAACGTTGCAAACATCCCGAATGCGATCGCGCTACAGTAAGCGTTGACGACTCATCCTTCTGCCTCCTACCTCCTGTCTGCTTCCCCTGCTTCCCCCGGTTCCCCTGCCTCCCCTGCTTCCTACTCCCCCTCTCTACCCTCATGACTGAACCACGTACAGCGGCTTACGGCTCCTGGAAATCTCCCATCACCTCTGATCTCATTGTTGCAGGCACGATCGGGCTGGGCGGCGTGCGGCTGGATGGTGATGATGTGTACTGGACAGAACTACGTCCCACTGAAGCCGGACGGAATGTAGTGGTGAAGCGCACATCGGATGGACAGGCGATCGACGTGACACCCGCTCCCTTCAACGTGCGAACGCGCGTACACGAATACGGCGGCGGTTCCTATCTGGTGCATCAGGGAACGCTCTATTTCTCCAACTTTGCCGATCAGCGACTGTATCGACAAACCGTTGGCGCAGAACCCATTGCCCTCACGCCTGAAACCGCATGGCGCTATGCCGATGGCGTGATGGATGCTCAGCGGCAGCGGCTCATTTGTGTGCGAGAAGACCACACGGGCGCAGGTGAAGCGGTGAATACGATCGCCAGCATCAGTCTGGACAGCAGCATGGAGCAACACGTCCTGGTTTCTGGCAGCGATTTCTACTCATCCCCGCGCCTCAGCCCGGATGGTTCTCACCTGGCATGGATTAATTGGAACCATCCCAACATGCCCTGGGACAACACAGAACTCTGGGTGGCGACGATCGCTTCCGATGGCTCCCTCGAAGCCTCACAGAAAATTGCGGGTGGTGTAGAAGAAGCGGTGCTGGAACCCCAGTGGTCGCCTGATGGCGTGCTGTACTTTGTGAGCGATCGTTCTGGCTGGTGGAACCTTTATCGCTGGCAGGGAGAGATTGAGCCGCTGTGCCCGATGGAAGCCGAATTTGGGTCGCCGCATTGGGTGTTTGGCATATCCAACTATGCCTTTGAGTCTGCCGATCGCCTCATCTGCACCTACAGCAAAGAGGGCATTTCCTACCTCGCCAGCCTGAATACGCAAACAAAAGCCCTGACCGTGCTCGAAACGCCCTACACCGAAATGGGCGGCATTCACGTCGCAGCCGGACGCGTGTACTTGAATGCCGGGTCAGCGACGGAACCGGGCGTGATCGCTCGGCTGGATCTGGCAACCAATCAAATCGAAGTCCTGCGCCGTTCCAGCCGTTTGACGATCGACCCAGGCTATTTGTCTGTGCCTCAGTCGATCGCCTTTCCCACCGAGAATGGTTTGACCGCTTACGGCTTCTTCTACCCGCCCAAAAATCAGGACTATACGGCTCCAGCGGAGGAACGTCCACCCCTGCTGGTGAAAAGTCATGGTGGTCCCACAGGCTCTACTTCAACCGTGTTTAACCTCAAAATTCAATACTGGACGAGTCGCGGGTTTGCCGTGCTGGATGTGAACTATGGCGGCAGTACGGGCTATGGACGTGAATACCGTGAACGCCTGAAGGGGCAATGGGGCATTGTGGATGTGGATGATTGCGCCAATGGTGCCAAAGACCTCGCCGAATCTGGCAGGGTGGATGGCGATCGCCTAGTGATTGATGGCGGCAGTGCAGGCGGTTACACCACCCTGGCAGCGTTGACGTTTCGCAAGGTGTTCAAAGCGGGAGCCAGCTTTTACGGCGTAAGCGATCTGGCAGCATTGGCACAAGATACCCACAAGTTTGAATCCCGTTACCTGGATGGGTTAATTGGTCCCTATCCCGAAGCAGAGGCACTTTACAGAGAGCGATCGCCCATTTATGCGACCGATCGCCTTTCCTGCCCCGTCATTTTCTTCCAGGGTGATGAAGACAAGATTGTGCCACCTAACCAGGCAGAAATGATGGTAAACGCCCTCCGTGCCAAAAAGCTGCCCGTTGCCTATGTCCTCTTTGCAGGCGAACAGCACGGCTTCCGTAAGGCTGAAAACATCAAGCGCACGCTTGACGGTGAATTCTACTTCTACGCGAAAGTGTTTGGCTTTGCAATGGCAGATGACGTGGAACCTGTGGCGATCGACAATCTCTAGTGATGCATCTCAAAGAAAACGCGGTTTTTACACCGTTGGTTAAAATTTGGGAAGCAATTGAAAAAAAGATGCTCTAAAGGTCTTTTGGAGGTAATAGATGCACCAGGTTAATCTCAAGGAAGCCGCTACTCAACTGGCAGCGCTCATTGATGCAGCAGCCAGCGGCGAGAAGGTTGTCATTACACGCAGCGACGGTGCCTCGTTTCAAATTGTCCCACTTAACACTCCTAAGCCTTACCCCAAGTTTGGCAGTGGAAAAGGCTTGGTGAGTATGTCTGACGATTTTGATGCTCCTTTAGAGGCTTTTGAGGACTATGCTCCATGAAACTTCTGCTCGATACCCATACGTTCCTATGGTTTATCGAAGGCAATCCTAATCTGATGGCTTAAGGCTTCGTCTCCTGGGATCAGTTGCACAGAGCCATTACGGATCTCATCACGTCGTTGCTTCGCCTCAGTCACCCAAACTGCCTGAACGGTTGAATCGGTATCAAATTCCAGGCTTTCAACTAACCTTTCTGCCAGAAGCGCCCTGGATGCAGGAGGGAGCGCGAGAAGTTCTTCGGTTAGCTGCTCAATCGATCGCATAGATCCTCGCAGAATAATTAGGTAAGATGTCGAACCGTCATTCATTTGAACGCGCTGCGACTTCACCTCTTGATTTTAGCTTGAAGAGGAAATCGCTCCAGAGCTGATGTTGAATTTTTCGGTGATTCATCCAATCAATAAGAGCAGCGATCCAATGAGTATTTTGATGCACCAAAAATTTTGAGGACAATACATTAACCGATATAACCCAAGAAACCTTCTGTTTCCAAAGTGTTTTTCATGCTTAAAAATAGATCTTCATATTCTGTGCAAGGATACTGATTAAGATATTCAGTTATAACTTCAGTACAATCTTGAATTGAGCTGAATTGTTCTAAATGTATAAGAAGAAACAACGCATTACTTCTCATTCTCTCGTCAAAAGAGCTATTAAAAGCAATTGATTTCAACAACATTTCCTTATCAGAGATCAAACTAATGATTGCAGATATAGCATACCCGATAGAACCTCTAGAAAAACCCCAATCATCGACGATAGAGAGAAGCTTGACGACCTCTGTTATTCCAAATATTTTTGCTAGATGCGATCTCGCGTATTTCTCAACCTCAATCTTTACAATATTGTCTTTATGCCAAAAAATATCCATGTGTCCTGACAAAAGAGATAAATATGAAATAAATTGAAAAAGTATGCGATCATCTTCAATACTTGAGAAAGAATTAATAAGATAGAACCATGCTGCTCTCTCATTCCTGTAGCTAACAAAAAGAGATATTAATCCTTCCAAGCATTTATCCAACTCATCCATTGTTGCAAAATATTCAAGGGCGCGTCCAAAGTTCTCATGTTTTTTGTATCCTTCGTAACGCTTAAGAAATAGTCTTTTGAACTCTGAAAATGTCTCAGAATTTAACTCATTGTCTAGCGAAATATGTAAAGTATACGGTCCATTTTTAATGGCAGATGGGTTGCTTTGAAGATAATCAGTAATGTCTATCCAAAATGCGGATTTAATTTCTGGGTCATAAACTACACCAACCACTGGTGCAATATTACTATTCCAATACTCAAAATGATCTTTATCTGCCGGAAGTGCATAGTATGACTTCCGCTTAAAAGACTCACCTGATTTTATTTGAACCCATACAAAACAGCCAGTTGTCTCTTCGTCTAGAATAAATTCGATATAAGCATCATTGCCCATATTATTATCTAGTTCCACCGCTTGAAAGATTGAATTATCACTTGTTACAACTTGGCGAACATAATTTACCCCTGCTGAACTTGTTGCTTTACTTTTCTTCCTTCTAGTACTCACAGCTTAGTTGTCTCACTGATAACTCAAAAAGAATGCCCTAGAGGGTGTGAACCTGATCGTCCCTCTCACACCTTCACCACAACGCCTTTACTTTCGACAGCCGATCGCCCAACAGCGCACAGAGCATACACCCCTGATGAAACAGCTAAGGTTGTGGTTGCAGCGGGAAGCACCTGATGAAGTGTCCAATTTGTACCGTTTTGCTGGTAGAGCGTCCAGCCGCGAATGGGTTGCGGGGAGGCATTCCATGTGAGTTTGCCGTTGCTGGTGTGAACGCCTTTGGGCATCGTGGGTGTATCGGCAGGAAGCCATGGCATGGCGGGCGGTAGAGAAAGGTTGGCGTAGGTTGTGGTGCGGAAGCGATCGCCAATCCCTTGATGGTTTGCGGTGAGTGCCTTTGCGCTAAAAAACACATTGCCCAGTGCCAGTTGGGGTGTAAGCTGTCGAGTCAGATCAATCTGGTTCAGAATTTCGGACAGATCCCATTGGTTCCCACCCAAAGCGCCCAAATTGTTACCAGGGTAGAGGTGCCGCTGTTTGGGGTTGTTGTCTGTCCACCAGCGCAGCAAGACGGGATAGCTTTGCGCCGTTGCATCAATGCGCCAGTAAAGCTGAGGCGAGAGGTAATCCACCCAGCCTTCCTGCAACCATTTGAGGGAATCGGCATAAAGCTGGTTGTAGGCATCCAATCCTCGCACCTGGGGCGGCTGACCAGGGCGGTAAATGCCAAAGGGACTAATGCCAAATTTAACGTGGGGTTTGGCAGCCCGAATGCCTGTCGCAAGGCGTTGAATGAGACGATTCACATTGTCGCGTCGCCAGTCTGCGAGAGATAGCGTTCCCCCACCTGCTTTGTATGCTTGATAAGTTTTGTCGTCGGGGAAGGTCTGTCCGGCGATCGGATACGGGTAAAAATAATCATCCAGGTGAATGCCGTCTACATCGTACCGACGCACCACATCGAGAATGACATTTGCGGTGCGGTCTTGCACCACCTTTGCACCAGGGTCCATCCAAAGCTGCTTATCCCACCGATACACCACGTCAGGATTTGTCACCGCGATGTGAGGGCTGACATTGATGATGCGTTCAGACGTGCGGGCGCGGTAGGGGTTAAACCAGGCGTGTAGTTCAATGTTGCGCTGATGAGCCTGAGCGATCGCAAACTCCAACGGATCATAAAACGGATCGGGTGGTTTGCCCTGAGTGCCCGTCAGCCAGAAACTCCAGGGTTCCAGCGACGAGCGATAGAGTGCATCGCCTTCGGGACGCACCTGCAAAATCAGCGCATTCAGGTTCAATGCCTGCATCCGATCGAGAATGGCGATCAGTTCTGCCTGCTGCTGTTGGGTGGAAAGTCCGGCTTTGGAGGGAAAATCGCCGTTCCAGACGCAGGCAACCCAGGCGGCGCGAAATTCTCGCGTATGGGAGACGGTGATCGTGTTCACCCACGGCACGATCGCACTGGAATTGATCGCAGGTGCTTTTCTTAGAGCGACCAGGCATTGATAGACAAAGGCGGCAATTTCGGCGCGGGTAGCGGGTTGGGTGGGTCGCAGTCGTCGTCGATCGGGGTGGTTGACGACGAGTTCGTTGGCAGTGGCAGAGGCGATCGCGGCGATCGCCCAACCTGCAATCTGAGCGTTATCTTGATACAACTGTGCTAACGGGACATCAGCCTCAGACGACAGCCCTAACCCACCGACCAGCGATGCCAGCGCCTGCACTCTGGGAATGTTCTCATTGGGGCGAAACTGCTGTCCCGGATAGCCTGATAAAAAGCCCCCTTCGTAAGCGCGGCGAATGGCTCCTGCCGCCCAGTGCGTCGTTGGTACATCCACAAACGGCA
This sequence comes from Stenomitos rutilans HA7619-LM2, assembly GCA_019358945.1. Taxonomy (GTDB): domain Bacteria; phylum Cyanobacteriota; class Cyanobacteriia; order Leptolyngbyales; family Leptolyngbyaceae; genus Stenomitos; species Stenomitos rutilans. The sequence goes on from JAHHIE010000072.1 coordinate 21,822, forward strand.
CATAGGGACGAGTGGCAGTGGGACTAAAGGCAGCTTGCAGCACCGAGGCAAATTCTGCCCGACTCATGGCGCGTTCGGGACGAAAGGAACCATCTTCAAACCCGCGCATGATGTTGCGTTGCGCCAAGCCTTCAATAAAAGGACGGGCCCAGTGGGTTTGGGTATCGGGGAAACCAGAAGCGACCATACGCAGCCATTTTTGAGTTTATTATCCTCTAAGACTTACGCACTGATCGGTTAACCTCTTGATTTCTTCTCGCTCTTGAGGCGATCGTTTGCACACATTTTTAGCTACGTTGATGCATGTTGCCGGGGGACTTCCCCCCGGTCCCCCGCTATGTGGGGTCCTAACTCCCCCACGCCCCCCGAAAGGTGCTGTTTGTTTGAGTACAAAATCAGGGGTACACTTTTCAACGGTTTGGTAGATGAGGGCGCGCTGCTGGAGAGCCTCAGCTTACAAACTCCAGCTTTCTCAAGCTTTAAAGATCAAGCTTTAGAGACATTTGTTGGGCAGATGGTTCGTCTGGTTGATTGGTTTGGTCGATCGCCGGACCCGATGCCAACTTGTGTGCGTGTCGCGTCGTTTCGGGCAGCCGATATTTGGTGGTGCAGCGCATGACGTAGGCGATCGCGGTTTCTAGACTCACCCGATGACCCGGTGAAATGTAGAGAGGTTTGGTGCCGGGACGGGTTCGCAATGCGGCACCAATGGTTTCGCCCTTGTGGATCAGGGGTTGCCAACTGCCACGATCGTCCGCCAGTTCTGCGTGCTTGCCAACGAGTAGAGATTTTGCCACGCCGATCGTGGGGACATTGGCTAAAAGTCCGATATGGCACGCAATGCCAAAGCGACGAGGATGAGCGATGCCCTGACCATCACACAGCAACAAATCGGGAATCACGGTGATTTTTTCCAAGGCATCCAGTACGGCAGGCACTTCTCGAAAGGAGAGGAAACCGGGAATGTAGGGAAAGGTCGTGGGACGACGAGCGATCGCGCGATCCTGCAACTGCAAATTGTCTAGATTGAGTACGGCGATCGCGGCACGAGTAATCGTTCCCTCGGATTCAAAACCGACATCAACACCCGCAACATAATGAATGGTATCGAAGTCATCGATCGTCACAATCTCTTTGCGGAGGTCTTGCTGGATGGCGATCGCCTCTTCTGCCGTGAGCACCCATTCGTGACGTTGGATGATGTGCATGGGAGAGGAGGGGAGGCAGGGGGAGCAAGGGGGGCAGAGGTAGAGAGAGAAGACGCGGCGATACGGAGACACGGGGACGCGGAGACAAAAACAACTCAAAACATGGAACTCTTCCAACCCTACGTTCTGTACTCTATACCCCATCCCTTACTTTGCGGGTGGATACTTCATCTTAATTTTGATGGTTTCCTCAGCACCTGCCAGAAGGAAGACGCAGTCGCCGTAGCGGGTCAGATCTTGACGAGTATTGGGATTGTTGGAAAACCCGTAGCCTTCAGTGGGAATGCCAGTCGTGTTGCGGTTGAGTTTGCGATCGCCGTTCAAGTCCTGAAAAACTACAATGGCATAGCTACCAGAGGAAATGTCTTTAAGCGTGATTTTCAGCGGATCCTCAGCACTTTTTTCAGACAGTTTGACGCATCGGCGGATAACAGCATTTTTATCGTTGTTCGGAAACCCAAAACTTCTGGAAAATAGCCTAAAGCAGACTGCACCTTTTTGCGTTTTCAACCCATCAATTTCAATGGTCAAGGTGCTTTTAAGCTCAGCTTTTGCGATCGATGCCACGCATAGGCTGGAGAGTGTGATCAGGGCGATCGTGCCCATTCTGATTTTTGTTAATTCAAACATTGCCAAACTTTTATGTGGTTGATTTGAAGCTAGAACAATAGTAATTCTTCCATAACTTCAGAGGCTACCTGGCAGTGATGGGGCATTTTCCCTATATAGACGTAATCATACTGCTGGTTTCTGGCACAGTGCCCATGCAGTAATTCTCCAGAAAGTAAGTGCGCTCTGAGGAAATCAACCAAGTTGATTCTGCCATCGTCATCAGCGATAACGCAATCTGCTTTAGCTATACCAACCTCAAAGCCCATTGGTTCACAGGTGCTCATAGACATTCCAATTGGTAAAAAGCCTACCGTCAATACCGCTGGGTCAATTTTATTTTGAAGGTAATAGTTGCGAGTCCAGTCATCGACTTTTCCTTCTTCCCAAGCTTCCTGAAACTTTTTTGCCGCCTGTAAAACCTCTGTCAAGCTCTCTTCTAAACTCAAAAAGTTAATTCCTTGTATATACCAACGTAGCTCGTCATTATCGGCTAGATGATCAGAAAGATTTGCACAACTGGAAAAACTTGCAGCTATCAAAGCTGGGTCAAGTGACTGAATTAAATCTTTTGATATAGGTTTTGATGCAAATAAATTAACTGAATGGATACACTCATACCAGGCACGAACAGAAAATGGTAGTACTCCCCACTGTTGTTCAAATGCATCTAGAACTTTTAGGGAATGGGATTGAGCCACAACAAAAACCTTATCGGGATCTGGAAACTCAAATCCTAATCTCTTGAGACGATGCATTATTATCTCTAAGTTAATCTTGACACGCCTCATCGTTTCGCGTGCAACAGCTAAAGCATCAGCTTTTAAGGGCTGATCAACAATTTCACCTAATGCTTGAAGTTCTCTCCAAACATTGTTGTGATCTCCTGCCAAATAACGAGAGAAGAATATCTGTTCTGGCATAACATCAATTTTTCTCAATTTCTTCTGTCTAACAATTAGTCTGGTTGTTTATTAACGAGTTAGGTTGGATGTGAAACATAGATGACAAAAGGAATTAATTTCAACGTAAAGAAGTTTGATGCAACGCAGAGTTTTTTGGAGATTACTCTCCTCGTTGTCCGTTTCCACCGTACCGATCCTGAAGGATGGTTCTCAATTCAGCAATGCTTCGTCTTAACTCAGCAATATCTTGAGTATTAGTGGCAATTTGCTGAGCGTTTTCCTGTTGAATCTGAACCGTTTCCTGCTGCCGTTGGGCGATCAGCAACAGGATTTCGTTGATCTGGGCAATGGCAGCGCTATGGTGGGCGACGATTTGTTCCAGTGAAGAGGATTGATCGGTCATACTGATTTCTGTTTTAGGTAAACCAATTTTAGACGGTCTTGCCTTTGCCAGGTTTTGTAGGATTACTCGGCTTCATCTGTATTGGTATTTTTGCCTGCCAGAGCAATCGCAATCGCATCCACCACTCTGGCAACGGGAAAAATCTCGATGCCCAGATCGGGTACGACGGTGCCTTTGGGAACGATCGCCTGCTTAAAGCCCAACTTTGCCGCTTCTTTTAGCCGTAATTCCATCTGTGAAACGGGGCGCACCTGTCCGCCCAAGCCCACTTCGCCGATCAGAACCATGCGCGGATCAACGACCCGATCGCGGAAGCTGGCGACAACGGCGATCGCCACACCTAAATCAGCAGCAGGTTCCCCCACGCTCAAGCCACCGGACGACGCAACGTAGGCATCTAGTTTGGACAGGGGAATGCCCACCCGTTTTTCTAGCACGGCGAGAATTTGCAGCAGCCGATTGTATTCGATGCCCGTGGTCGATCGCCGGGGCGAACTGTAGCTGGTGGGACTCACCAATGCTTGGAGTTCTACCACGATCGGGCGCGTCCCTTCACAAGCGACGATCGTCGCGCTACCCGACGAAAACTCATCCCGATTGCCCAAAAACAGTTCTGACGGATTCAGGACTTCCTGCAAGCCCTGATCCACCATTTCAAATACACCGATTTCGTGGGTGGCACCAAAGCGATTTTTCACCGATCGCAGCAACCGATGGCTGGCAAAGCGATCGCCCTCAAAGTACAGCACCGTATCGACTAAATGTTCGAGTACCTTGGGTCCCGCGATCGCCCCTTCCTTCGTCACGTGCCCCACAATAAACAGCGTAATATTCTGTCGCTTCGCCATCTGCATCAGCACCGACGTACATTCCCGCACCTGCGCCACCGACCCAGGAGCTGATGACAACGCACTAAAATACAACGCCTGAATACTATCAATCACCGCCACGTGTGGCTGCAACGACTCCAATTCTGCAAGGATGGTGTCGAGATCGGTTTCGGGCAGAAGGTAGAGTTGGGGAGTAGGGAATGGGGAATGGGGAATAGGGGGGGGTGAGTTTTGAGTTTTGAGTTTTGAGTTTTGAGTTGAGGCAGTTGTTAGTTGCTGGTTGTTGGTTGTTAGTAATGAGGCTTCCTCGTCCCCTTGTCTCCTTGTCCCCTTGTCCCCTTGTCCCCGCCTGGCTTCTGACTTCTGACTTCTGACTCCCGACTCCCGACTCCCCACTCCCCACTCCTCTCTCCTCTCTCCCCTCTCCTCCCCCACTCCCAACCGTTGCGCTCTCAGCTTCACCTGTTGGGCAGATTCTTCAGCACACACATAAAGCGTGCGGTAAGTCTGAGAAAGACGATTGGCGGTTTGCAACAGCAGGGTGGATTTGCCGATGCCCGGATCGCCACCGATGAGGACGAGAGAACCGGGGACGATACCGCCACCCAGGACGCGATCGAGTTCCACATACCCTGATGACAAGCGCGCTTGGGGATGATCAGAAATTTGTGCCAGCGTTAACGCCGCTTTCGGTTGAGCGGGTGCTTGGCGGGTAGCACTGGCACGGCTGTTGAGCCTCGCAGCACCGGGACGAGCCGCTGTGGTTGTCGCGGGTGCTACCTGTTCTTCAAGAGCATTCCAGCTATTGCAAGCGGGGCATTTTCCAAAGTATTGCGAAGATTCTGCACCACATTGGTTACAGACGTAGTGCGATCGCTGTTTTGGCATAATTGGTAAGGAAATGTTAAAAATTCTTTCAGAAATGATCGCGCTGGGAAGTTAAAGCTTAAGAAAGTCTGAAGTGCTGTGAGGGAGAGAATTTTAGCGGTTCAAATTGGGATAGATCGGGTACTATCTTTGGGTACTATCTTTAATGATAAAGTACAGAAATTAATGATTCTAGAATTAGCTTAAGGAGTCTTCAACTTGGAAAGTCATAAGGAAAAGATCTTAGTAGTTGATGACGAAGCAAGCATTCGCCGCATTCTAGAAACACGCCTCTCCATGATTGGCTACGATGTGGTGACGGCTGCTGATGGGGAAGAAGCACTCGACACCTTTCGTAATGCCGATCCTGACCTCGTTGTGCTAGATGTTATGATGCCCAAGCTTGATGGCTACGGGGTTTGCCAGGAGCTACGGAAAGAATCGGATGTGCCCATCATTATGTTAACGGCGTTGGGGGATGTGGCCGATCGCATCACGGGCTTAGAACTGGGCGCTGATGATTATGTCGTCAAACCCTTTTCACCCAAAGAGCTAGAAGCACGCATTCGTTCGGTGCTGCGTCGAGTTGAGAAAACAGGCACCACAGGCATTCCCAGTTCGGGTGTGATTTACATCAACAGCATCCGCATTGACACTAACAAACGTCAGGTTTACAAAGGCGACGAGCGCATTCGCCTGACTGGGATGGAGTTTAGCCTGCTGGAACTATTGGTGAGCCGTTCTGGAGAAGCCTTCTCCCGATCGGAAATTTTGCAAGAAGTTTGGGGCTATACGCCCGAACGCCATGTCGATACGCGCGTGGTGGATGTCCACATTTCACGGCTCCGCGCGAAGCTCGAAGATGACCCCAGCAACCCAGAGTTGATCTTAACGGCTCGCGGCACAGGCTACCTTTTCCAGCGCATTCTGGAACCCGGCGAGACTGAATAATAGCCCAACTTGAGGATGGGCTGATGTGGCTGGGCTTGTATGCTGAAGTTGAGACCGTCTACGGCCCGGATGCCCATGCAGATTTATTTGGATTACAGCGCCACAACGCCCACGCGTCCAGAGGCGATCGCAGCGATGCAAGCTACCTTAACTGAACAGTGGGGCAATCCATCCAGCTTGCATGCGTGGGGACAGCGGGCGGCGATCGCGGTTGAACGCGCCAGGGTGCAAGTAGGGCGGCTGATCAATGCGCCGCCAGAAGCCATTACTTTCACCGCAGGCGGTACGGAAGCCGATAACCTGGCAATTATGGGTGTGGTGCGCCAGTATGCGACACCGCAACATGTGATTATTTCTAGCGTGGAGCATTCTGCGATCGCCGAGCCTGTGCGTTGGTTAGAAGACTGGGGGTGGCAGGTCATGCGCTTGCCTGTGGATCAGCAGGGGCAGGTGAATCCCCTAGATTTACGAGCCGCACTGCAAGCGAATACGGTGCTGGTATCGATCATTTACGGTCAGAGTGAAGTCGGTACGGTGCAGCCCATTCAAGCATTGGGGACGATCGCCCGCGCTCATGGTGCTCTCTTTCATACCGATGCTGTGCAGGTTGTCGGTCGCTTGCCTGTGGATGTGCAGCAACTTCCTGTGGATTTGTTGTCGTTGTCCAGCCATAAGCTTTATGGCCCTCAAGGTGCAGGGGCACTGTATGTAAGACCAGGAGTAACGCTGCTACCGTTGTTAGGTGGCGGAGGGCAAGAGGCAAAGCTGCGATCGGGCACACAAGCGGTACCTGCACTCGCGGGCTTCGGCGTTGCGGCAGAACTCGCAGCTCAAGAAATGGCGATCGAAACGCCACGACTCATCCAACTGCGTGATGCCTTGTTTGATCAGTTAGCCGATGTACCTGGATTATTGCCAACGGGCGACCGCTGGAATCGCCTGCCCCACCACGCCAGCTTTTACCTGCAAACAGCGGACGGCGACGTGCTGAATGGTAAAACGCTGGTGCGCCAAATGAACCTTGCAGGGATTGGCATCAGCGCAGGATCGGCCTGTCATAGCGGCAAACTGTCTCCCAGCCCGATCTTGCAAGCAATGGGATATGGCGATCGTGCTGCTAAGTCTGGCATCCGCTTCACAGTGGGGAAACAGACAACCCCTGCTGATATCGATTGGACAGTCATGGTACTCAAGCAAGTCCTCGCCCGACTCTCTCCCAAATCTTCGTTATTGAAGGTTTAGCGGTAACTTACCTGACAGTTAAAATTCTGCTTGGTTTAGGGATAACTGAATGAAGCGTTGTGGAGAAATCTAAACGCTTGAGAACAAAGCGGCGCATCGATTCAAACGCCGCTATTTCACAGTTAATTTAACCTTACCGATGCATGGAGCGGTGCAATGTCTACAGAGCAATCTAATGAGCCGTCCAAAATAGACACTACAGAGCGATCGAACGCTGATAACCAGAAGGCATCCGTAGTTGCTGCTGTGGTGATGCTCATTGTGGGCGTAATGGTTCTGCTTCCAACCTTTGAGTTCTTGAGGTCTGGTGGATTAAGTCCGGGAGAACATGCGCTTGCAAAGGTGCTCCTGCTCAGTAGTATGGGTGGGGCATTGGGCACAGTAATCTGCACAAAAGGACGCAGGAACCGCTTAATGGCAATTTTCCCAGGGGCACTGATGGGGATCGGCGTACCGCTAGCACTGACCGCCTATGTTTTGCTTTTCCATCGGCACACGTTATTCAAGATTGAGTGTGTGCTGCCGCTCATGATCGGTACGTTGCCTGGGTTCTTGCTGTATGTCGCACTGATGAAGCCTGTGAAGCCAGAAAGCTAGCTGGCTTTCAATGACATCTTTTGCCCTTCATTGCCATGAATCCGTGTAGCTCGTAGAACATCATGAGCGATTTTCCTGACTTTACAGAATATGGTTACGAGATCGATTGCGAACTCGGGCACAACCGGGGCAATGGACGAGTGACCTATTTGGCGATCGACCAGAACACTCAAGCATCCGTTGTGATCAAGCAATTTCAGTTTGCTCAAGCGAAGTCTACGTGGTCAGATTATCAGCAATATGAGCAAGAAACTAAGCTGCTGCAACGCCTCAGACATCCCAGTATCCCACGTTTTCTCACATCCTTTGAAACGCCAACAGGCTTCTGCCTGGTGCAGGAATATAAACCAGCATCCGCACTAGCACAGTGCCGTCTATGGACGTTGATTGAAGTTCGACAAATTGCCGAAGAATTGCTGAAAGTGCTGATGTATCTGCAACAGCAGCAGCCACCGATCATTCATCGTGATATTACAGCGGTTCTCAGATGAATAAGCCACAGTGAGCGAACCAGCTGAGGGCATCATCAGCGGAAATGCACTCGTTGATAATCCTCGTCATACCAATTCCTTAAATACTAGCTATAGATAGTGCTGTCCGAATGGAGTTCCAGCCCACAATCGAAGCCATCACGCCTGGGGTCATCGCTTCTAGCCTTGAGCGCATCAACAAGCGCAACTCATCCAAGTGCTTCGGCAGTTTCCATCGCAACCCCAACTTGAGATGCTGCCAAACTCGCTCAATGGGGTTAGTCTCTGGTGCGTGCGACGGCTGGAACAGCAGGATGATGTTCGGTGGAATTTGCAACCGCTTTGCTCTGTGCGCCCCGGCTTGATCCAGTTGGATGATGAGAATGCAGTCGTTGTATTGCTCACGCACTAAATCCAGAAACACCTGGAAACACTCGCTATTGAGGTGCGTGAATTCGTAGAAGAAGTGTTCGCCAGTGGCGGGTTCCACCACGCCGTAAAGATAAGTCGCCTTGAACTGCCATTGCACCTTGCCTTGAGGCTTAATCCCCTTGGCTGTGATTTTGCGACCACTGATCGTCTTCAGTCCAATGCGGGTCTCATCTTGGCAGAAGTAGCGCACTTGCCCGCTCAGTCCTAGCACTGCAACGGCAACCCATGCCAACATTGCCAAGTTCTCAGCGAGTTTGTTTAGATGCCTCCACCCGCCCATCTGCGGCTGCCACAATCAGCGGTCTTGCTACTTGGGGCGAGGCTTGGAGCCGGTAACGCACCAGTTGATGCACCGTTTTGTACGGCGCACTGATGCCCAGTTGTGTCTCTAGCCACTGACAGATCTCGCCATAGCTCTCGAAGCCTTCGGGTTGGTGTAAACGCTTGTTGAGCGCCTCTTGTGCCCATTGAGGAAGGCTCTGCCGTCGCCCAGTGCGAGGCTTGTGTCCGAGTAGAACCTCTAGACCGCCACTGCGATAGCGGCGTAACCACTTCTGCACGATCACGCGATGACGACCGTGCAGTGCGGCGGCGGACTCCACCGTGCTGGCTTGCGCACTCTTGAGTAGGTAGAGCAGTTGGATACGTTCTTTGTCAGAAGCCGTTTTTTGCGTTCTCAGCAATTGTTTAAGGTCTGCTTCAGTTTCAGTGATCTCTAGCTTGTAAACGCCTGCCATGTTTGTTGATTAAACCCGATAGCTATTTTATACCATCTGTAGCCTAACCTTGAGGAATTGGTATTACCCCTCTTTTGTTACCTCAACGAGAGCAAATTAAGCTGGAAGAAGCTGCGTTCTACCTGAAAATTGCATGGAGTTACGACAATCCGTTGCAACCGTTGGGTTCATTGATGATTACTGCCTCCTGTA
>JAHHIE010000073.1 GCA_019358945.1 Stenomitos rutilans HA7619-LM2
TGCCTCTGGCGTGGTGGACCCACTCTGACCCATCTCGAACTCAGGTGTGAAACGCTACTGCGGCAAAGATAGTTGAGGGGTTGCCCTCCGCAAAAATAGCACGGTGCCAGGTTAATTAATCCAGCATAGAGGGGACGTACTCAGATCTGAGTACGTCCCCTCTATGTTTCAGAGTATATAAGAAGAGAAGAACAGTTTTATAATTGAAGAAGTGGCATGTGAGAACTAAGGCCACTTGCGCAGATTAGGGAAGACATTTAGAGCATTACATGTGAATTTGCCCGCATTTATCTGGTTATGGAAAGCCGCAGCTTGGTCGATGGGATTTGCGATCGCGGCGTACTTGCTGCTAGCTGTTTCTGGCTTATATATTTTTACTCAGCGCCAGCACTATCAAACGCGTCCTAGTTGGCTACTTTTTTTGCACCTTGGGGTAGGGATTATACTCACAGCTCTAGTGTTGCTTCTTTTAGGGATTGGTATTGTTGGCACCTTGGGTCATTTTGGCAGTTTGGGACACTCATGGCATTTGCTTGCAGGATTGAGTGTGGTGAGCCTAGTATTTCTTTCTGTTTGGAGTGCTGTGCAAATTAGCTTAATGCAACCTTGGGCGCGATCGCTTCATATCAGCACTAATTTTGTTCTGCTTGTTGTATTTCTGTGGGTTTCACTGACAGGATGGGAGGCTGTTCAAAAGTATTTGCCCTGAGCGTTTGTTCTGAGCTATCCATAAAAGTGCGGGCTATGAGCAGTTCAACTTGATTGAGCTCGCGACATTTACCCATTGCATCTACTGAAGGCTTTATTTATGGCATCTGGCGTTATTGTTATTGAGCATCCACTAATCCAGCACAAACTTACCCTCATGCGACGTGCTGAAACTAGTACTGCTAAGTTTCGTTCGCTTATGACAGAGATTAGTATGCTTCTAGCTTATGAGGTAACACGTGACTTGCCACTTAAGTATGAAGCAATCAAAACGCCGATTTGTGAGATGAATGCGCCTGTGCTGGCTCCTGACAAAAAGCTTGTTATTGTCTCAATTATGCGTGCAGGTCAGGGCATTTTGGATGGTATGCTGCAACTCATGCCGTCTGCAAGAGTCGGGCATATTGGTTTGTATCGAGAACCGACGACTTTGGAGCCGGTGGAGTATTACTTTAAGGTGCCGCACGATATTGAGGAGCGTGACATGCTAGTAGTAGACCCTATGGTCGCTACAGGTAATTCAGCCGCGGCTGCGGTTCAACGGCTGAAGGAGACTAACCCACGATCGCTGAAGTTGGTGTGTTTACTAGCTGCACCTGAAGGTATCAAAAATTTTCATGAACAGCACCCAGATGTTCCGATCTTTACGGCTGCAATCGATGAGAATTTGGATGAACATGGCTACATCGTTCCTGGGTTGGGCGATGCTGGTGATCGCTTATTTGGAACAAAGTGAGTGCTACTTGCGTAGAAATTGCTTTAATGTTGGTTGCCCTCTTCAAGACCAAAGCTAATTGCTGCTGTTCTATGCTTGATGCCTAAGTACGGTTACGTCGTTTATAAAGGCGAAGGAGACACCTAGTCGCCCTCCTTTTGTCAGGTAATGTAGTATTTGCTGTGTACTATTTGGGTGAATTAACTTAAGTCTGGCTATGGATAGTTATTTGCTGAAAAGGGCCGTCGTACAACAAATTAATCCAGAAAATTTCCTTCCCTTTGGTCAGATGATTGCTGCTTTAGATGACCATACACCTTTTAGTGAAAAGGACGCTCAATTGCAGATCCATAAAGGTATTCCTCGCTTTTATATTATGCGATTGTATCAGCGAGGCCGTAAATTTCATCACATCACTCGCCATCACTTTTGTACTCAGTGTCTAGGTTCTTTGGAAGGAAAGGATTGGTTGATGGGAGTGGCACCACCAAGCCTAGCAAAGTTTCCGGCTTGGAAAGACATTGTAGTGTTTCGTATCCCTGGAAATTGCTTTATTAAGCTTGCGGTTGGTACATGGCATGCAGGGCCTTTTTTCGACCATGATTGCGTAGATTTTTACAATCTTGAATTGAGTGATACTAACCTAGTTGATCACGACACCTGCAACCTTTTGGAGCAGCACGGCGTTGCGTTTGAGATCGTTTCATGATCCTTGGCTAACGAAGTTGTCAATCACGGTTACTTTGTTGGTCTAAAGAGCCGTAGACGGACGTGCTAGAAACGTAATTCTGTAATTGTTCAGGTACCTTCAAGCTACATGATTCAGGTGTACGGGTGGGGACATCGGCTACGACTGAATCATGTTGACGCCATAAAAATGAAAAACGCGTACTCGCTGAAATTGAATACACGTTTTTCTGGGTTATGACTAGTAGTTTAAGTGCTTGCAGTGGAGATGTTTAAATTAGAGTGTACTAGCCATCTTAGGAAACCCAGGATAGCTAAACCTAGCGGCTTCATACTAGTTAGGGCGCTAAAGACCCAGTTGGTTTCCGCGCTTGTACTGTAGATAGGCCGCGACAAAAAGACCAGCAAGAGTAATCGGGATTAGTCCAAGTACAATGCCTGACAAAAGTGGTTCTACCAAGTTCAATCTCCTTTTAAGTCGGCTACGCTGATATAGGCAGCCAATTCTACTTATACATAGTACAAGGTTCAGTGGCTGAGCGCAGCATACTTGACAAGATTGGCTACTGGAAGCCTTTACCTTTCTTCATACCTTTTGCCTGCTCTAAACGCGTTACCTATAGTGTGGACGTCAGCGAAGAAGCGGTATTTCTTTACTGCTCCAAGGTATGAGAGAATTGCGAAGTTATCTAAAGAGGCTTTAAAGTAGAGAAGTTATCGAATTAATTGCTTGCACCTGAATGCTTTTTGTTCTACGCACTTTTTAAGAACTTTTGGATAACCAGCTTCTCAATCAAGAAAGTTTGATTCAAAGGGTTGCTCTGATCATCCTAGCAGTCCTTGTTGCGGTCCTTGTTGCGATCGTTAGCATCTATCAGTTAAGTGCCTCTTCGCCCTATGTGCGTGATGTGATTGAGCGCGAAGGAGATGCTATACAAGGTCACGCCATTTTTCTGATGAATTGCGCTGGTTGTCACGGGACACAGGCTGATGGCCGAGTTGGGCCAAGCCTGATTGATGTCTCAAGCCGGAAGTCGAAAGTGAACATCATTCAACAGGTTATCAGTGGAAAAACTCCACCAATGCCTCAGTTTCAGCCCAGTCCTCAAGAAATGGCGGACTTGCTAAGCTACCTGACAAGCCTTTAGTCTGTTTATAGGCAAGGCTTAGCTTTGATTTAAACTGGGAGTCTTGATGGTAGGCGCTAGACAGCCGTTAATGACTGGCTAGCTGGTGGATGTCTGTAAGCCCCCTAGCATGATCAACAGCATCACGGTAAAGTCAGTAGAAAGTAATTTTGCCCTTTGGTGCGGTAATCTTACCGTAAGCTGTGGATGCAATGTTGGGTGAACTCCTCGGTGCACGCTACAAAGTTATTAATGTTTTGGGAGCAGGGGGATTTGGTAATACCTATATTGCCGAAGATACTCAGCGTCCTGGTAACCCGCGTTGTGTGCTGAAACATCTCACGTTTTCTAGCCCAAGAGCCTCGGTACTTCAGCAAGTGAGGCGGCTTTTTCAGGCGGAAGCAGCAACTTTAGAGCGATTAGGCAGGCACGACCAGATTCCACAATTGCTTGCTTACTTTGAAGAGGATCAAGAATTTTACCTGGTTCAAGAATTTATTGATGGGCACCCTCTTAGTGATGAATTGACTCAGGGTGTTCACTTCTCTGAGAGTCAGGTGGTTGCTTTACTAGACGATCTATTGGGCGTTCTGGAGTTTGTGCATAATCAAGGTGTGATTCATCGGGATATTAAGCCCGAAAATCTCATTCGCCGCGATCGTGATAGTAAATTGGTGCTGATTGACTTTGGAGCGGTAAAAACGCTAAGCAATACGATCGCGGAGGCAACGGGCGAAACTAATTTGAGCCTCCCGATTTATACCTCTGGCTATGCGGCTAGCGAACAGTGTTTGGGTAGGCCCCAGTTCAGCAGCGACTTGTATTCTTTGGGGATGGTTGCCATTCAAACGCTTACAGGAATGCGTCCATCTCAACTCCCGCAGGACTTTAATACGTCTGAACTTGTTTGGCGAGACCAGGTACAGGTAGATGAATCGTTAGCAACTTTTTTGGACAAAATGATTTGCTATCACTACATTCATCGGTATCAATCGGCTTTAGAGGCAAGACAAGCACTGCATCAGGTTGTGTTAGATAGTACGCCTGCAAGCCCCCAGTCTGCCCCTATCCCAAGGAGGCTCTCGGCCAATGCGCTCACCATAACACCGCCGCTTCAAACTCAGTTTCAAGCCGATCGCCATGAGCGACTCCCGGAACGCTACCGCTTTAAGGGAAGGCATGTTGTGATGGTTACTGGTGGCACAATTGTCGCTGCGTTTGCACTAATCGCACTGATACGCAGTTTCTCTCCTACTGCCCTAGTATCCCTCTCACCGTCTACGCCTTCAACAAAAGCAGGGCAACTTTTGGCGAGTGATCGCATCAGTGTAGGCGAAAAGCTCTTGAGCCGATGGCAGGCTGATCCTAAGAAGCAAGAAGGTGTGGAGCAGATTGCTGCTGGTGCATACGGGAAAGCTATCGCTACTTTAGAGTCAGCTCGCCGGAGCAACGAGGGCGATCCCGAAACCTTGATTTACCTCAATAACGCACGCATTGGTACTGAAAAAGCTTACACGATCGCCGTGGCGGTCCCGCTAGGCGATACTTTTGGTTCGGCGCTCGAAATTTTAAGAGGGGTTGCAAAGGCGCAGGACGATTTGAACCAGGCAGGCGGTATTAACGGTACGCGCTTAAAGGTCGTGATTGCCAATGACGATAACAAGCGTGATACGGCTCAACAGTTGGCAACAATACTGGCGAACCAACCAGAAATTTTAGGCGTGGTTGGACATGGCATTAGCGATACAACCCTATCTGCCGCTGCTATTTACCAGGCAAAGCAACTGGTGATGGTTTCACCCCTTAGCTCAGCGGTGCAACTGTCTAATTTTGGGCAGTATATTTTCCGCACGATGCCCAGCGATCGCCTAACGGCGAAGGCGTTGACTAACTATATGCTCAATGGCTTGAAGAAACGCAAAGTTGTCGTGTTCTTTAACGCGGCCAGTGCTTACAGTATGTCACTCAAAACTGAGTTCAAAAATGCGCTGTTCTACAACGGCGTAGAACTGATGAGCGAGTTTGATTTTTCTCGTCCCGATTTTGATGCCGCTGATAGTGTTGAGACGGCGATCGCCAAGGGTGCTGAAGTGATTATGTTGGCACCTGATAGTGAGGTTTCGGATCGGGCGATTCAGGTTTTGCAGTTGAATCGGCGGCGGCTTAAAGTCATTGGAGGAGACAGCATCTCGACGGTTAAACTGCTCAAAGTTGCCGGTAAAGACGCTGTCGGTATGACTGTTGCCGTGCCTGCTGATTTAGCTCGACGTCCGTTTCAACAACAGTCCAAGCAGCTTTGGGGGCAAAATGCTTCCGTGACTTGGCGTACAGCCCTAGCGTATGATGCCACTCAAGCCCTCATTGCAGCGTTGCGCAGCAACCCAAGCCGTGCTGGCATGCAAAGAGTGCTTGCTCAGCCTGCCTTTGTAGCGCCTGGCGCAGCAGAATCGGTGCGCTTTTTGTCGTCAGGCGATCGACAGAGCAATGTCCGCCTGATGGTAGTGGCCCCAACTACTGTCGGCAAGCGAACCAAATATGAGTTTAAGCCCCTGTTAAGTCGTTAAACGCTTACAGGAACTCTGAAAGCAGCGCTTTGGAACCTTTGACTTACAACAGGTTTTGGCTTTAGTTTGTAGGGGTAGCTGTACCTGGAGTTGCTACGGGAGGGGTTGACGTCCCTGTGAGTCGCTTTTTCTGAGCTTCTCGAAATGCAGCCGTCGCTGAGTCCAGGTTTTCTTGTTGCTCACCGACAAAATCCTCATTGCTGGTAGAGCCTGCTTGCATTGCCCGATGTATCAGGTCCATAACGCCGCCAGTTTGGTCATTTCCGCGACTAGAAAACGGATCACGAGTTTGCTGATCCTGAAAAATCTGCTGCGGCTGAGCAGGCTGTACCTCTTGTGCCAAAGCTGCCTGAGAAACTCCAATCACTAGACCGATCGCCGCCAGAACGAAAGCGATAGGGTATGGCTTCGCTGTGCGTGCTACTGAATGCTTTGTTCCAACCATAAGGCGACTCTCCATCAAGACAATCCGAACGTTCGCTACGCTCACTCTTTTCTAAGACAGCTATTGTTGCCAGAATGCTCCCCAGATGTTGCCTATTTTAGCATCAACTCAAAAAGCGCCTTCTTAATGGTTGAGGACAGTTCTCATGAAATGTTCAAGCTAGCGTCCGACGCAGCTTGGGTTGAATGAGCAACAGCGCGATCGCATCAAAGGCAAGCAGCAAGAGTAAGGCTGCTCCCAACGTAACCGTTCCCCAAGGAGCTTGCATGACGACACTGTTCAGTGACCAGTCGCTGTGCAGGTAGACATAGCGAATCGGTTCAATCGCATAACTCAGTGGGTTAAGCGTTGCCACCCATTGTAACCAGACAGGCATAAACGACAGCGGTACCAAGGCTGTGCTGGCAAACAGCAGCGGCAAGTTGGTCACAAAAATGACGGCAATAAGTTCGATATGACCCTGTAGTGAGAACGAAAGCCCCAGACTTAAAGCCGTCACGCCCAGTACCAGCAGTAGCACAATCAAGCCAACAAGCCCTAATCCTAGTACATTCGGTAAGCCTGCTCCTAAGAAGGCGCTCATGGCGACGATCGCGCCGGTTTGTATTAAGCTCAGCGTTGTAATAAAAATGGCTGATGCCATCACGATAGAGAAGCGGGATGCTAGAGGAGCGACTAACAGCCGATTCAGGAAACCAAACTCACGATCAAACATGACAGGTAAGCCTGCATTAAGCGCCCCACCAAAGGCGGTAAACACAATGACCCCTGCGCCCAAAAACTGTCCGTAGCTCACATCCGTGCCAAACAAGCCCGGTGGCGCATTTTGAAACAGTGCCCCGAACAATACCAGCCACATAATGGGTTGAATGATGCCTGCGATAAGAGTGGAGGGGCGACGCTGAAGCTGAATAAAAAGACGGCGGGTTAAGGCCCCGGTTTCTTGCATGAAATCGTCAAGCGCTGAAGTGGATGACGCTGTAGCCGCTTGTTTTGATGGAGCGGTGGAAGGCTCTGTCTTGGGGGGTGTAACGGTAGTACTCATGGAAACTCAGGTGGCGTTTAACGCATATTTTGCTTTCGTTCTGCTTTCGTATCGCGATTGCCCGTTGCGGCGATTTCGGCATCCAGCAATGTGCGGCCTGTCGCTGCCAGGTAAACATCATCCAGGCTAGGGCGCGCTTGAGCAATGCCAAAGGTGGGCAATCCGGCTGTTCGCAACGCTTGTTGAATGGTTGCAAGTGCATTGCTTTGAGGCTGCACAACCAGGTTAAGCGAATTTCCTTGCGCGCTGTTGATGATAATTTCTTGAACAGACGGTAAGGAATGGAGCAACTGTTTTGCCTTTTCCGCTTCTTCTATGGGTGAAAATTCACGAATCCGAAGGGTAATGCGATCGCCCCCCACGTTATTCTTCAAATTTGATGGCTTACCAGCAGCAATGACCACACCTTGATCAATAATGGCAACGCGATCGGCTAGTGCATCCACTTCCTCAAGGTAATGGCTAGTCAACAAGAGGGTGGTGCCCTCTGCCCGTAATTGACGCAGAAAGTCCCAAACCACCCGCCGACTTTCAATGTCTAAGCCAGCGGTGGGTTCATCTAACACCAGCACCTGGGGTTGATGCAATAGCCCTGCCGCCAGATCCAAGCGCTTCTTCAACCCACCTGAATAGGTGCCCGTTTTTGTATCTGCGTAGCTTTCTAAATCCAGGAGTTTGAGGACGAGGGCAATTCGTTCTTTGGCGATCGCCTTGGGAAGGTGATAGAGCGCTGCCTGAAGCTGAAGCAGTTCCCGCCCCGTGAGCACTTTATCTAGCGCTACTTCCTGCGCAATATAGCCTAAATGCCGTCGAGCCAAGCGAGGCTGATCAACCACCGAAATACCAGACACTTCTACTCTCCCAGCATCTGGTTCGGTTAACGTGCACAAGCAGCGTAGTGTTGTCGTTTTACCCGCACCGTTTGGCCCAAGAAGACCGAAAATCTCTCCTGCTTCAACTTCCAGTGAAACGTCTTTAACGGCTGCAACCGAGCCGTAGGACTTTTTCAGCTTTTCAATAAAGACCGTAGGAGCCATTGCACTCCTCCAAGCTATACAAATCTCAACACACCTAAATCTTATCGTAGTTAGAGACGTGTGCGTATTTCAGTGGGTAGACTCCTAATAGGCCGCGACGTGTAAGGGATCTGCTAAGAAGTAAAACCCAAAATTGAAGGGTGTAGGAGTGGATGGGTAGATGGGTAGACCAACCGTGGGATATTATTTTCCGGCGAGTCCCTAAGCGTTTAGAGGAGCCAGAACCCAGAAGGTTTAACCCCCGGTTCCTGACTCCTATGCTAAACCTGCTCTAAAGCGGTATTGCAGTATCAATTTGCACGTTACCCCCTCAAGACCCCAACAAACGTTTGTACGTTGTCTGCAACGGCGCTCACAATTTGATGGGTTAGTGGAAGGCTATCTAACCCCATGCCCGCGCAGAGCAGCATGAGATACAGAATGGAATACTTGAAGACCGATCGCGCAACCTGTAGATCTGAGGGACTCTGCGTCAGTTGCCACGCCTTTTGAACGAAAACGCCACCCAGAAGCAGCGCCACACCTGCATACACCGCACCCATGACATGCAAGGGATAAACCAGTAAGAGGGTAACTGGAATGAGCACCAGCGTGTAGTAGAAGATTTGGCGGGCCGTCGGTTCGTTGCCTACGACCACAGGCAGCATGGGCACCCCAACCTTTGCGTAATCTTCCCGAATTAGCACGGCTAAGGCCCAAAAGTGAGGCGGTGTCCAAAGGAAAATAATGGCGAATAGCACCCAGGCAGCCCAACTGAGATCACCTGTCACGGCTGCCCATCCTACCAGTGGCGGAATCGCTCCAGCCGCACCACCAATCACAATGTTGAGGGTGCTATGACGCTTAAGCCAATGGGTATAAATAAGCACGTAGAACACAATGCCAGACATGGCAAGGCATGCGCTTAACAGATTGGCAAAAGCAGTCAGCAGCGTAAATGAAGTGATGGTGAGGGCGATCGCAAAGATCAAAGCATCGCGGGGCTGCACTCGTCCAGATGGTAAGGGGCGATGACGTGTGCGCTCCATGATGTAGTCGATGTCACGATCGTAGAAGCAATTAATCGTATTGGCGGCTCCAGAAGCACAAGCCCCACTCAGCAGGGTGACAAGCAATAGAATGGGGTTGACATCACCCTTGGCTGCAATCCACATGCCGCCTGCCGTTGTAATCAGCAGCAGCAAAATAATGCGGGGTTTTGTGAGTTGATAATAGCTTTGAATGACCTGTAAGGCGTTGTCGTGTTGACGGGGGGGAGTCGTTAAGAGAGTTTCTTGCATTCGCCCTTTCCTAAAGAGACAGACTTAAAAAGACAAAGCAGCGCCGATGGTAAGCCGTATTCGTTCAATTGCGGTCGTCCAAATCGCTGACTAGAAACCGTTGAACTCGTTCACTTAGAGCGCAAGGCAAGCAGTCAGACTGGTTGACCAGTAGCTCGATCGCCTGGAAAGCTGTCCACTGGTGCAGAGGGTGCCGAAGCTGTGGCAATAGACTCCACTGTCACATTGTCACGTAGCCCCAGGACTGTAAACGCAACCAGCGTTCCCAACAGAGCCGCCCCGATCGCCTGATGCAACACGGTGAGCGGTTCGACTTGTAGCCTGAGTTTGAACGTGGCGATGCCTAGAAGAATTTGCAGCAGCACCAGCCCGCTTGCCATGCTAGCTAACTTTCGCAGGGTGGGATGGAGTGCGGGTGTTCGCCATACCAGAACCACCAACGTTAGCGTTGCTATGGTGGGTGGTACTACGCCTGCAATATGACTGTGCATGACTAAACAAAGGCCAGAATCGCTCAGGCATTGATGCAAGGCCCACTGAGATGCGACTAAAGCGCCCAGAATGCTCTGGCAAAAAACCAGCACTGCCGCCGTCAAACCAATCCAGGGCAGCTTACCCGCAGTTCCCATACCTTGATGGGGCATCAGAGCCATGCCGATCGACAGCAGCGTCACGAAAAACAGCAGCGCGGTGCCCAGGTGAGCGGTCACGATGTCAAAGCGAAGGAGTTCTGTTACCGTAAGTCCGCCTAAAAGCCCCTGAACCAGCACCAGCCCTAAAGCAAACGTGGTTGTCCAGGGTGCCCAACGGGGCAATGAGCGACGATACCACCAGGCCATCGCAGCAAGGGCGATCGCAAAAATGCCCATTGATGATGCGGTTAAACGGTGAAACCATTCTAGAAAAACCTGAAAATTCATCTGCTGTCGTGGTACCAACTCGCCGTAACAAAGAGGCCAATCGGGACAGGCAAGCCCTGCGTTCATGACCCGTGTTGCACTGCCTAACGCCATTAGAAACAGAGTTTCTGCTGCCATTGCTAGAGCAAAGCGGCTGACCCGCGATCGGGGAGGAGATTCAACAGTAGATTGATGGACGATAACATCAGCCATCGGCTTAACCCTTAAATCACGAACATTTAGACGGAGCGGAACGAACCCTCAGAGTGACTACTTATGCCAAACCTAGCACTACATTTCTAAGAGCGGGGTTTGTCTTACTCGCTTCCTAATACTTTAATGATGGTGTTGCTTTTGCAGCCTCCCCTTTGGAATTTCTTCGGATTGCACACGTCTAGCAGAGAAGGATCAACAGAGGCTCTCAGGTATCTTCTGCTGATGAAATGCGTTTAGTACCGAGGCTTTAACCCTTGATTGATTTTGTTACTGGTCTCACAGATAACAGAGTAAAAGCTGTAAGTTAGCGGACAATGCTGGAGGTTCTCTAGTTGGGGAACTCTGTTGCCGTGCTTCTTGCCAGCAGCGATCGAACGTTCTAAAGCGATCCTGAAGAAATTCATAAGGATAGTCAACGAATGCTCCGTTTCTGGAAGCACTGCTTTACCTTGTAAGGTAGGACAAACCTATCCAGATGACGCTTTGCTTGCTGAAGCTCGAACTTCTTTAGAGTTTGCTTCTTGTATTGAGTAAGCGTTCTCAGCGATCGACATTGTTTAAACGGATCTGAACTGTGAATATTCCAAGCTCCATTACCACAATGCTGGCTGGCATTCTTCTCACCCTCATTAGCATCTGGGTTGGGCAGAATCATGGCTTGATGCCAGTTGAAGCGTCTGAAGCAGCACCGTTGATCGATGGGCTGTTTAACACGATGATGACGATCGGCACAGGTCTTTTCCTGCTGGTCATCGGCATTATTTTCGTGGCAGCGTTCAAATTTCGTCGTCAACCGGGTGATGAAACGGATGGGTCGCCTGTGCATGGCAACATTCCGTTAGAGATTCTTTGGACGGGGATCCCTGCGGTTATTGTTTTGGGTCTGGCAATCTACAGCTTTGAGGTGTATACCCAAATTGGTGGGCTGAACCCGATGGAGCATTCGGTTGCACACGGGAAGCCAACGCACCAAATGGCAATGTCTGGTAAGAAAGCGATGTCTGGAGCGGCGATCGCGGCTCCCCTGCCGTCTACTGAGTCTGCCATGCCGGGACTGATGGCTGATGCCGCCCCTGAGGTGCAGACGCAAGCTCAGGATGCGATTCCGGGTGGTGTAACCCAACAAGAAGATGGCTCTAAAACATCGGCAACTCCTGGTGTTGGCTCAATGCCTGGAACCCCAAACTCATCGAAGGAGTTTGTCATTCAAGCGAATGGCTTGCAGTATGCCTGGATTTTTACCTATCCAGATAGTGGGATTGTGGCGGGTGAACTACACGTTCCAGTGGGACGCGAAATCTTGCTGAATATCTCTGCAAGTGATGTGCTGCACGCCTTTTGGGTGCCAGAATTTCGGTTGAAGCAGGATGCAGTACCTGGACAACCGACCGAACTGCGCTTTACGCCTAATCGGGTGGGTGAATATCCAGTCATTTGTGCCGAACTCTGTGGCCCTTATCATGGCGCAATGAGAACTAAAGTCATTGCCGAAACTCCGGCTGATTTTGCTAAGTGGGTGGACGAGCAGAAAGTTGCCAGTGCTACTGGATTAGAGCAAACGTTAGCTGTTAATCCTGCTGACAAAACACCGGACGAATTTCTAGCTCCTTACGCCGATCGTCTGGGAATTCAGCCTGAAATGCTTCACCAGCTTCATTCTGAGGCTGGGCCTTTAAAGACTGCTTCTGCTAGCGAGCGATCGTCCTGACTCGTTAGCCCTTGCCTGCAAGGGCATTCTTGTCAAATAGTAAGCGATGAGCCGATCGCAATGGATTTACTCTTATGACCCAAGCACAGCTACAAGAGACTGCCAACCTTCCCGCTCATGGTTCTGAACCAAGCGGCAACAACTGGCGGACGTACTTTAGCTTCAGTACCGACCATAAAGTCATCGGCATTCAATACCTGGTGACAACGTTCATTTTTTACCTGATTGGTGGCGCGCTAGCGACAGCCGTTCGCACAGAGCTGGCTACGCCTGAAGTGGACTTCGTGAGTCGTGAGGTGTACAACAGCTTGTTCACGGTTCACGCGACGGTTATGATCTTTCTATGGATTGTGCCTGGAACAACCGGAGGCTTTGGCAACTACCTGGTGCCGCTGCTGATTGGAGCACGCGATATGGCATTCCCTAAGCTCAATGCCCTCGCGTTTTGGATGATTCCCCCGGCAGGAATTTTGTTGCTAAGCAGCTTTTTTGTGGGTGCTCCTGGTGCTGGCTGGACTTCTTACCCGCCGCTGAGCCTGGTCATGGATCAGACGGGTGAAGCGATCTGGATTCTTAGTGTCTTATTGCTGGGTACGTCGTCCATTCTGGCAGCTATCAATTTCATTGCGACGATCTTTAAGATGCGCGTAGCGGGGATGGGCTTTAACCAGATGCCGCTGTTTTGTTGGGCGATGCTAGCTACGTCAACATTGGCGCTGATTGCGACACCTGTCCTGGCTGGGGCATTAATTCTGTTGGCGTTTGACCTGCTGTTGGGTACGGCGTTTTTTAATCCAACGGGTGGCGGCAATCCGATCGTCTACCAGCATATGTTCTGGTTCTACTCTCACCCAGCGGTCTACATTATGATCTTGCCTGTGTTTGGCATGATCTCAGAAATTTTGCCTGTTCATGCGCGGAAGCCGATTTTTGGGTACAAGGCGATCGCTTACTCCAGTTTGGCGATTTGCTTTCTGGGCTTGATTGTCTGGGCACACCACATGTTTACCAGCGGTACGCCTCCCTGGCTGCGAATGTTCTTCATGATCACCACGATGGTCATTGCCGTGCCAACGGGGATCAAGGTCTTTAGCTGGCTGGCAACGATTTGGGGCGGGAAGATTCAGTTCAACAGCGCCATGCTATTTGCCCTTGGCTTTTTGTCCATGTTTGTCATTGGCGGCATTAGTGGCGTTATGGTTGCAGCCGTTCCGTTTGATATTCACGTTCACGATACATACTTCATCGTGGCGCACATTCATTACGTGCTGTTTGGCGGTAGTGTGTTTGGTCTGTATGCTGGGTTCTACCACTGGTTCCCCAAAATGACCGGACGGATGTTAAACGAAACCTGGGGACAGGTGCATTTCTGGCTGAATTTGATTGGCTTCAACCTGGCGTTTCTGCCGATGCACAAGTTAGGGTTGGAAGGTATGAATCGCCGGATTGCTGAGTATGAACCTCGTTTCGCGTTTCTCAACCTGATTTGCTCGATCGGGGCTTATATTCTGGCAGTCTCGACGATCCCCTTTATCGTTAACGCGATCTGGAGTTGGATGTACGGCCCCAAGGCAGGAGATAACCCTTGGAAAGGGCTGACGCTAGAATGGATGACCAGTTCGCCGCCGCCTGTTGAAAACTTTGATGCCGATCCAGTCCTGGCAACGGGGCCTTACGACTATGGCTTTGGCGATCGTGCGACTCCCGTTGATGTGCCGTTTTCCGATTCGAGAGATCCAGCCTTGGCTGCGGGGCCTAACTCTGCGTTACGGGCTGACCCTGATCCAGCGGTCGCTGTACACCCGGACGATCGCGAGAATGATTAGCTCTTAGACCGTAAGGAACTGAAGTGCTCTTGGCTAAAAACTAAAAACCAACAACTTCTATCATGACAGGCTCCACTCTTGACTCAACGAAAACGATCCTTAATCATCATCATACCGAGGTCGTCGCTCATCATACTGAGCATCACGACTATCGACTCTTCGGCATCACGATCTTTCTGATTGCAGAAGCGATGATTTTTCTGGGGCTGTTTACAGCCTATTTGACCTTCCGGGCGGTAGCTCCTACTTGGCCGCCTGAAGGAACGCCAAGACTAGAGCTGCTTTTACCAGGAATCAACACCATCATTTTGATTTCTAGTAGCTTCGTGATTCATAACGCAGATACGGCCATTAAAAAGAATGACGTAAAAGGGTTGCAGAAGTGGTTTGCGATCACGGCTGCAATGGGAGCCATTTTCTTAGTGGGTCAGCTCTATGAGTACTTCCATCTAGAGTTTGGCCTGAAGACAAATCTATTTGCCAGTACCTTTTATGTGCTCACTGGCTTTCACGGCTTACACGTTGCCTTTGGGTTGATTCTAATTCTGGCAGTGCTCTGGCGATCGATGAAGAAGGGGCACTACAGCAATGAAAAACACTTTGGTGTGGAAGCGGCTGAAATCTACTGGCACTTCGTGGACGTTGTCTGGATTTTCCTCTTTTTGTTGCTCTACATTCTTTGAGCGATCGACATTTTTGACTTAAACACGTTAAGACAGCAGCTCAGTAGAAAGTAAAAAAGGGGACGGTTCAACGGTCCCCTTTTTTAAGGCAAAAATGAATGCTAGAAGCGGCAAATGTTTACTTAATAGACACTTTAGCGCCAGCTTCTTCCAGTTGCTTTTTAGCGTCTTCCGCATCACCCTTAGCAACGGCTTCTTTAACCGCTTTAGGTGCTGCTTCCACAAGGTCTTTTGCCTCTTTCAGCCCCAAACCTGTCAGCGTCCGCACGACCTTCAGAATCGAGATCTTCTTGTCGGCCGGAACGTCTTCCAGCACCACATTAAACTCAGTCTGCTCTTCGGCTTCTTCTGCTGGAGCTGCTGTTGCACCAGGAGCCGCCATCATCATACCGCCGACAGGAGCCGCCGCGCTAACGCCAAAGGCTTCTTCGATTTGCTTCACTAGCTCAGACGCTTCCAATAACGTCAGTGTCTTCAGCTTATCCAAAATTTCATCTGTTGTTGCAGACATGTTTAATCTCCTGAATTGTTAGTTGTTAGTCAGTGGGTTTTGGTTCTTAGAAGGAAGCTCTAAAAACTAAAAGCTTAAAAACTCCATTAAGCTGCTTCTTTGTCTTTATCAGCAACGGCTTGAATGGCACGTGCTAAGGATGATGGTACCTGGTTGATGCCAACAGCCAACTTGCTTGCTACACCGTTGATTGCGCCAGCAATTTGCGCGATGAGCTGTTCTTTCGATGGTAGGTCGGCGATCGCTTTGACATCTGCTTCCGTCAACGCCCGTCCTTCCATCACGCCACCGCGAAGTTCAGTCTTCTTGGTTGCCTTCTGAAAGTCCTGGTAGGCTTTTAAGGCTCCGCCTACATCATCTTTAATCAGCAAAAAAGCTGATGAATCTGATAGCAAGCTTGTCATCGGTTCCCAAGTTGCATCCCCTTCAACGGCAATGCGCATGAGAGTATTTTTGGTAACCTTACAAGTCGCCCCGGTTGGCAGTAACCGTTTCCGTAGATCGGTAATTTCTGCCACCGTTAGCCCTTGATAGTTGATCACAACTGCCAATTGAGACGAACTCAATGTTTCTTTAAGTTCGGCGACGATCGCCTTTTTATCCTCTAACGTTCTACCCATCTCTTTCACCTCCTTTTATGGGGCATTGTGTCAGTCAACGCTTTCTACGCCTTTACATCCCTTACTCTTCAAAAGCAAAGCCAGATCAAAAAACCCCGGGCAGAGACCGGGGTTACGTCGTAGATCTTTCATGCCGTGTTAAATCAACACGGGTTGAAGAGCATACAAAACGAAAACCTCGGCAGAAAATTAAGCTTTGGGCACCTGCTGTCTCTGGCTTTGCTATTTAGTTGTTGTCAATGTTATCTGGTTAGCAACCCTGGTTATTACAGCAACTTTGAAAGGCAATAGGTTTAAAGATCGTCAGCCTACAGTCTAACAGCTAAGAGTGCAAAACGTTAGGCTGCTTCACCCAGTTTCAAGTCTCTTAAACTGCTGATATCCACTTCAATGGATGGCCCCATTGTGGATGCAACATAGACCGATCGCCAATACCGACCTTTTGCGCCCGAAGGACGGTTGCGATCGATGGTTTCTTGCAGCGCTTTGAGATTAACCAGCAAATCTTCGGCTGAAAACGCTGCTTTCCCAAACATCACGTGAACGATACCTGTCTTATCGGCACGAAATTCCAGCTTACCCGCTTTGAATTCGGCGATCGCTTGAGGCAAATCAAAGGTAACCGTACCGCCTTTGGGCGATGGCATCAAACCGCGAGGACCAAGCAGCTTACCCAGCTTTGCCACCTGGGGCATCATGTCTGGCGTTGCAATCAGCAGATCAAAATCAAGCACGCCTTTTTGAATTTCGGCAATCAACTCTTCTGAACCCGCCAAATCTGCGCCTGCATTGGTTGCTTCGGTTACTTTTTCACCACGAGCAATCACGGCAACTCGCACCGTCTGCCCCGTACCTTTAGGAAGAGCCACTGTAGTTCGCAACTGCTGGTCTGTGTATTTTGGATCGATCCCCAAACGAATATGCGCTTCTGCTGATTCAGCAAATTTTGCGGTTGCTGTCTCTTTCAGTAGACTCAATGCCTCTAGAGGATCATAAGCCCGATCCTCGACCTTCCCTTGTAGTTCTTGTAGTCTTCGAGATACTTTTGCCATTAATCGTCTCCTGGGGTGCTAACGAAGCGTTGCCTCTCCCCCGCTATGGGTTTGTCGGTTGAAATCGTTCAGTGAATCAAAACTGTCAACTTAGCCAGCCGCCGCTGAGAATAGCGTTGAGCGCTGTCTCAAGGTGCATGAACGCTACTCTTTGACCGTTACACCCATGTTGCGGGCAGTGCCCTCAACAATTCGCATCGCGGCTTCAATATCGTTTGCATTAAGGTCAGGTAGTTTTGCTTGAGCAATCTCCTGGAGCTGAGACCGAGTAATCGACCCAACTTTCTTGCGGTTAGCTTCACCGGAGCCGCGCTCAATGCCCGCTGCCTTAGCAATCAGTTTTGAAGCAGGTGGAGTTTTAAGGATGAACGTGAAACTGCGGTCTTCGTAAACTGAAATCTCGACCGGAACCACCATTCCTGCCTGATCTGAGGTGCGAGCGTTATATTCCTTGCAGAACATCATGATGTTGACCCCATGCTGACCAAGCGCGGGACCAATGGGGGGCGCTGGGTTTGCTTTTCCAGCAGTAATTGCCAACTTAATGACCGCAACAACTTTCTTTGCCATTGACTCTACTAACTCTCTTTCTGAATCTGATTAAACTCCAACTCGACTGGCGTGTCGCGTCCAAAAATTGACAGCAGCGCTTTAAGCTTGCTGCGCTCAGGACTGACCTCAATCACTTCACCTTCAAAGTCCTTGAATGGTCCCGAAAGTACCAAGATTTTATCTCCGGGAGCCATATCAATCTTAACAACGGGCTCTTGCTCTTGTGCCTGCTTAAAGATGCGCTCAACTTCAGCATTGCCCAACGGCAGTGGTTTGACGTGCCCTCGCCCTCGTCCGTACCGCCGCTTTTGCTCTGCGCCAACAAAGTTAATGACATTAGGCGTATTTTTGACGACCTGCCAGGTATCGTCGTCCATCAACATGTTTACCAGTACATAACCAGGAAACACTTTCTCGTCTGTGCTCTGGCGGCTACCGTCTTTACGAAGTTTAATGGCTGGAGTCTGAGGAATCTCAATCTGAAAAATACGGTTGGCAACATCCAATGTCTCAATGCGCTGCTCCAAGTTTGCCTTGACGCGCTTTTCGCACCCTGAAGCAACCTGAACAGCGTACCATCGACCATCCTTTGCAGAGGCTTCTTCTGAGGCATCTTCTGCGTTACTGGTTGCTAGATCATGTTGAAATTCGTCTGCTGCAAAAGTCATCCAAACACCTGCTTGGCTCCCCAAGCGAAGAAATTATCAACGAGATAAATCAAAGTTGCAGAAAGGATCACCATCAAAATGACTGCTATGGATTCGCTAATCAGTTGCTGACGACTTGGCCAGACAACTTTATCAAGCTCATCCTTGGTTTCTTGCAAAAAAGCTGAAACGGCAAATCCAGGCTTTGCGTCTTGTACTTCAATCTCTTCCTTTTTTGCCACGGCTCCTTGATCTCCCTTTCAATGCAGCTTGAACCTTTTCTCCTCGCCTCACTTACACCCTTACCTGCCCTTAGATGCGTTGCCAGGAGAGGGGTGATTGTTGGATGAGCGCGCCCTGGAGGACTTGAACCCCCGACATCAGGTTTTGGAGACCTGCGTTCTACCAACTGAACTAAGAGCGCTCGTACTCATCCATCAGCCTATCATCCCTAGTTTATCAGTTCGCTAGCCCGTTAGCCTGGTCATTTGCTGAGGGCTATTAATGGCTGAACCGATCGCTGGTTAGCACCTAACAGTCGCTTCAACAATCAATGCAAGGCGTTTACTGAAGGGGGCGATCGAACCGCTGCTTAAGGCGAGTGGCTTTACCAATGCGATCGCGTAGAAAGTAGAGCTTGGCACGACGTACTTTGGCTCGACGCAGCACTTTGATGCTTTCAATGCGCGGTGAGTGAATAAGGAATACTCGCTCAACCCCAACACCCTGAAACGTTTTGCGAACTGTAATGTTTTGATTGATTCCCGCTCCGTGGCGAGCGATGATGACACCCTCGTAAGGCTGTGTCCGTTCCTTCCCACCTTCTTGAATGATGACACCGACTTTAACCGTGTCACCAATGTAGAGAGTTGGCAAGTTTGATTTCATTTGCTCCGCTTCGATCGAGCGGATAATGTCTTGGGCATGCATAGGTGTTTTGAGAACTCACAGCGCAAAAACTCACAGTCTATAACTATAGACCATAGAAAGCCTCTAAGTCCACGTTTTTTAAGGAATTTGCGGCGATATAGACCTGAGTTGGTTTTAATAGAAAGTTGTCAGAGTTCGTTATACGTGGTGCTGCTTGGTAGAAGATGCTTTGCTGCCAAAGGGAGCAGACTTGACGCGTTGCGCGGAATCTTTTGAATGCCCCCAGAGAGGATTGAATTTTTAGCTGCATTTGTTGGAAAGTATCAAGGTCAGACGAAGTGGTCTGCCTGCCCAGCGTCTACTTGGTGATGTCTGCCTGGAATTTTACTGCTGAGAGGATAGTGATTTGATGACAGTTGACGCTATTTCCCTGTCTTTATCATCTGCTCAGGTGTGGCGGTGGGTCATGCCGTCTCATC
Organism: Stenomitos rutilans HA7619-LM2; assembly: GCA_019358945.1. Classification (GTDB taxonomy): domain Bacteria; phylum Cyanobacteriota; class Cyanobacteriia; order Leptolyngbyales; family Leptolyngbyaceae; genus Stenomitos; species Stenomitos rutilans. The sequence continues at coordinate 19,672 of JAHHIE010000073.1, forward strand.
TGGCAATGCATGTCCCGGATGGATTCCTTAGTTTGCCCGTTAGTTTAGTCACCTGGATTGTGGCGATCGCGTTGATTGCCGTGTCGTTAAAGCGGGTGGAATCGGAATATAAGGAGCGGACAGTGCCGTTGATGGGCGTTTGTGCGGCCTTTATTTTTGCCGCACAGATGATCAATTTTCCGATCCCTGGCGGTACGTCAGGGCACCTGTTAGGCGGTACGCTGGCAGGTGTTTTGCTGGGACCGTGGGCAGGATCACTGGTAATGGCAGTCGTGTTTTTGGTGCAAGGAAGCCTGTTTCAGGATGGCGGTTTGACTGTTCTGGGCGCAAACATTTTTAATATGGGGCTGATTGGTACCTTTGGTGGGTATTACCTGTATCGATCAATCCGCCTTGCTCTGGGGCGTAATTCTTTGAGCAAAACGCTGATTTCGGTTGCAGCGGCTGCCTGGACAAGTGTCGTGGTTGCGTCTATTGTCTGCGCGATCGAGTTGGCGCTCTCTGGAACGGTGCCTTTTGCCGTCGCTTTAGCCGCAATGGCATCCTGGCATGTGCTGATTGGCATTGGTGAAGCTGTTATCTCGGTGACAACCGTTAGCTTCATCTGGCGATCTCGCCCTGATCTTCTCTACGATCCACCCCGGAAAGCGCGATCGTTGGCTTCAGAGCCTCTCATTCCTCGCTAACCTTTCTGTTAAGCATCCACCCAAAAGATTGAGCTTTATCGCTATGAGTAGTCATCTCCAGCAACAGCGTAATCGCGCTTTTGTCATTACTGGTTTAGGCATTGCCCTCCTGATTGCGATTTTCTTATCACCGTTTGCAAGCAAAGATCCAGATGGTTTAGATCGGGTTTCGGAAGACCTTAAGTTTGGCGAAAAAGAACTTCAGGACAAGCCTGCTCACAAACTGCCCTTCTATACCGTTTTTGACGAGTATGCGGTGAGAGGTGTGCCTGAACAAATTGCCACACCACTGGCTGGTCTGGCAGGAACGCTGGTGACCTTTGGGTTGGCCTGGGGAGCGGGTAAACTGCTGGTGCGTAAGCCTGGTCAACCTCCTGAAGATTCTGCTTTGGATGAGTAATAGACCTCCTACGCGAATACTTAAGAGCCCCCTCCCCTCCCCCAAGTTTGGAGGAAGCTAATACTGATTCCCCTCAAATTGGGGGGCTAGGGCGTGCTTTAAAACCCTGGCAAGCCCCCAACCCCCCAATTTGGGGGCTTGCAAACCAGCTTCAAAGTCCCCCAACATTGGGAGCTTAAAGCCTTTTGGGCATACAAGAAAAGGGGCAGAAGCTATCAGCAATGAAACGATTGAAGCTTTAAAACACTGCCTGGGGGGGCGAAATCTGATTCCTGCAGGAAGCCTAATGTTTGAATGAATGTTTGAATGAGTAATTTTCGACTGTAATTTTCGGCTACTAATGCTATTTCACCGGAAGGACGGCATGGATGCTATTACACATTGGTGCCTTTCATCTTGCTGTTGATAGTCAACAAACATCCCCCTGGCACCGCTTAGCGCCTAAGACTCGCGTTCTGTGTACGCTTTTGCTGTTGTTTGCGATCGCGCTCACTCCAAATGGTCGCTGGTGGACGTGGGCCATTTACGCGGTGGGGGTGGGAGCGATCGTCTTGTCTAGTCGTGCCACCTTACCGATTCTGTTTAAGCGGGTGGCGATCGAGTCTGTTTTTATTGGTGTAGTACTGCTAGGTACCCTCTTTCGGGGTGGTGGTGTCGTGCTATGGCACTGGGGATGGCTACAGATCACAACAGAGGGCTTATGGGTTTTGGGTAGTGTGACAATCAAGGCGCTACTCTCACTGTTACTCGCCAATGTTTTGGTGCTAACTACAGCGGTTCCAGAGTTGCTTCACGCGCTGACGGTCTTGCGAGTGCCACCCTTGCTCGTCGCCATCCTGGCTTCAATGTACCGCTATATTGCCGTTTTGGTGGGAGAGTTTCAGTCGATGCAACGAGCCGCCCTTTCTCGCAACCTGATGGGAAGTCAACGCTGGCAAAGACTGGTCGTAGGGAACATGTTTGGGTCACTCTTTATTCGCACACTTGAGCGAGGTGAGCGAGTCCATCAAGCAATGGTGTCACGGGGGTATGAAGGCTTGCCGCCTGTTGCAACTGCGCCAACGGGTCATCGGCGTGATGTTGTGGCGTTGACGTTAACCGCAGTCTTAACGTTGCTCGGACAAGGCATTTACTTGTTTTCAGTTGTTTAATCTGCGGTCTTTATGCATCGCAATCCCCATGCATTACAATCCCCATGCATCATAATCCCATTGATATTCGGCATTTGAACTACTCGTACCCTGACGGTACGCAAGCACTGAAGGAGATCAATCTTTCGATTAAAGCCACTGAACGAGTCGCACTCGTCGGCGCAAATGGGTCCGGTAAATCAACGCTACTGCTGCACTTTAATGGTCTGCTTATCCCCCAAACAGGCTCGATCGTGGTTGGAGAACTGGCGATGGAACCTCAGAATCTGAAAGCGATTCGCAATTTTGTGGGGCTGGTCTTTCAGAATCCAGACGATCAATTGTTTATGCCAACGGTTTGGGAAGACATCATCTTTGGGCCACTTAATCAGGGGATCAAAGGGCATGAACTGGAACATCGGGCCGTTGCCGCCATGAAAGCCGTTTCGTTAGAGCCAGACCAGTATGGGCAGCGGAATGCGAGTAACCTATCGGGTGGTGAGAAGAAGCGAGTGGCGATCGCAGGTGTTTTAGCAATGCAGCCTCAAGTACTCATCCTGGATGAACCCTCCGCTCAACTTGATCCCCGTTGTCGTCGTGAGCTGATACATCTGCTTGATAGCTTACCTTTGACGCAATTAATTGCAACGCACGATTTAGATTTAGCGCTGGAGTTGTGCGATCGTACCGTTGTGCTGAGTCAAGGCCGTATTGTGTTTGATGGAGCAACCGAGCGTATTCTGGGTGACTCCCAACTGTTAGAGCAATACGCTTTGGAACTACCCCTGAGCTATAGCCGTCCCTATTGCCAGCTTGATCACGCGCCAGCAGCATGAAAGGTGTTAAGGCAGAAGGTAAAGGGTAAAAGGTAAAGGGCAAAAGGCAGAAGGCAAAAGAAGTTGTTGGTTTTTAGAAGAAAGCTGATGACTGATCGCTGTTTAACTCAAAACTCAAAACTTCTATGCTGACCGCTGACCGCTGATGGCTCAAAACGAAAAGCAGAGGGCAAAAACTTTTGGTCGAACCATTCAACCTCATAGAGCTGTCACCTCAACGCCACGACGAATGCACTAGATTGAAAGCAGGTAAAGTGATTTTGCTCCGCTTGCTACCCTATTTTTTAGAGAACTGCCTGCACACGTATGCCTCTTTCTAACTTTCTTCGCCGTTACGCGATCCCCAGTCTATTGTTTGGCCTTTGTCTGGGAGGGGTGCTTCTGTCTGAGATGCCTGCCATGAGTCAGGCGGCACCCAGCAGCATCGTGGCTCAGACCAGCCCGGCACCGTCGAGCCAACCCTCTGCCAGTCTGCCTGCGGATGCGCTTTCTGCGACTGCCCGCAAAACAGTTTTAGACAATGGATTGACCGTTCTCACCAAGGAAGTGAACACAGCGCCAGTGGTAACGGTTCAGGTCTGGTATCGAGTGGGGTCGCGCAACGAAACCCCTGGGATCAATGGCATTGCCCACCAGCTAGAACATCTTATGTTCAAAGGAACAAAGGCTCGACCGATTCAGTTTGGACGCTTTTTTAGTGCTCTGGGCAGCGAGTCGAACGCCTTTACCAGCTATGACGAGACGGCTTACTTTGGCACGGTTGAGCAAGACAAGCTGAACGCCCTGCTGGTGTTGGAGGCCGATCGCATGCGAAATTCGCTGATTGGTGACCAGCAGCTTACGAGCGAGAAGCGCGTAGTGATTTCAGAGTTGCAAGGGTATGAGAACAATCCTAGCTACCGCCTAGGGCGATCGGTGATGAAGGCGGCCTTCCCGAATAGTCCTTATGGGCTACCTGTAGGAGGTACTAAAGCTGATGTGCAGCAGTTTACCGTGCAGCAAGTGCGAGATTATTACCGCAAGTTCTATCGGCCGGATAACGCCACATTGGTCATTGTGGGTAATTTTAAGACGGATGAAACGCTGGCAACGGTGAAGGAGACGTTTGGCAAAGTTGCTAAAAGCGCTGATGCACTACCAGACTTCAAGCTGCCTACCCCCGTTACCGCCACGAGCGCCACTAAGACCCCGATCGTTCTTAAAGAACCGGGCAGTGCGGCGCTACTCAATGAAGTCTATCCCCTGCCAGCAGTGAGCCATCCTGATGTACCTGCGCTGCAAGTGATGGACTATATCTTGACTGGAGGGCGCAGCTCGCGGCTCTACCAGGCACTGATAGAATCTGGACTGGCAAGCGATGCCAGCGGTTATGCAGCGAATCTGATTGGCGCTGGTTGGTATGAACTCTCCGTCACGGCTGCCCCCGGAAAGGAACTGTCGCAAATTGATACGGTTCTACAGAAAACGTTGGCTGATCTGCGGGATCAGAGCGTCACTCAAGAAGAATTGGAGCGTGCCAAAGCGCAGCTCAAGGCGTCGATCGCTTTGCGAAATCGGGATATTACCAGTCAAGCACAGCAATTAGGCGATGACCAAACCGTTACAGGTGACTACCAGTTTAGCGATCGCCTTCAGGCTGCCATTGCCACGGTGACACCAGCCGATGTGCAACGGGTGGCAAAAAACTACCTCACGCCAGCAAAGCGGACGGTCGGTTTCTTTGAGCCGACTCAATTGAACGGTAAACCGGGTGCTAGCTCCGGCAACTTCTCGCAGACAGCGGAAAACTTTAGCCCTGGAGCGCCAGTTGACCCGGCAGAAGTGGCGAAGTATTTGCCAAAACTGACTTCTGGTGGTCAAAAAACATCGCAAGCCTTGCCCGAAAAGCTGAACTTAGCGAATGGGCTGAGTGTGTTGCTGTTGCCCGATCGCAGTTCACCAACGGTGACGCTGAGCGGATACATCAGAGCGGGAACTGCGTTTGATAAGGCAGACACCGCAGGACTGGCAAGCTTGACGGCGGCCAACTTAATGAACGGCACCAAAACGAAGGATGCTCTGGCGATCGCCAAAACGCTGGAAAACCGGGGGGCTAGCCTGGGCTTTAGCGCAAATCGAGAAGGGGTCACGATCGGGGGGAATGCTCTGTCCGCAGACCTGCCAATCCTCATTCGCGTGTTGGGTGATGTGGTGCAAAATGCCAGCTTTCCAGAAGACGAACTGGCGCTAAGTCGTCAACGGGCGTTAACCAGTCTAAAGCTGGAACTTGATACCCCCTCTCGATTAGCACGACGCATCTTTCAGCAAACGCTTTATCCAGAAACCCATCCGTTTCATACCTTTCCAACCGAAGCAAGCCTGAAGCAGATTACTCGTGCTGGCGTGATGCAGTTTTACCAGCAGCACTACCACCCAGATGGCACCGTGCTTTCGCTTGTGGGCGATTTTGACTCCGAGCAAGTACGCGCTCTGTTAAATCAAGAGCTTGGCTCCTGGCAAGACCCAGCGCAAGACGTAACGTTGAAGTTTCCGACCGTGCCACTGCCTCAAACGGTGAAGCGAGTCAACCCGGTTTTGCCTGGTAAAACTCAGTCCATTACCTTCATCGGCTACAACGGCATCGATCGCAAAGATCCCCAGTACTACACCGCGCTCGTGATGAACCAGATTTTGGGCGGTGATACCTTATCGAGTCGGTTGGGTACGGAGATCCGCGATCGTCAGGGGCTAACCTATGGCATCTACAGCGGCTTCCAGGCAGGCATTACGTCTGGGCCTTTCCTGATTACAATGCAGACCGCTCCAGAGGATGCCGATAAAGCGATCGCCAGTACGCTGAGCTTAATGAAGCAGCTTCGTGAAACGGGAGTTACTGAAGCCGAAGTAGCAACAGCCAAGCGATCACTCACCAGCATCTACCCAGTCGAACTTGCCGATCCTGAAAGTCTAGCTAGCACTATTCTCATGGATGCGGTGTACGGCTTGGGGACTAACGAAATCCGCGACTACACCAATAAGATCAATGCTGTCACCCAGGTACAGGTCAATCAGGCGATTAAAAATCTGGTGCACCCCGATCGCGTTGTCGTGGTAACAGCAGGCCCCGGACGTGCAGCCGCGACTCCCAAGTAACGGCAGGGCTTGAATGATTCAGCGGCCAGCGATCAACTTTTGTCTGATCACTGACCGTTGATATGAGTCCACGCCTTATTGAGAATTGCTGCGAAGTTTGCTGCTAACCCACCCACCAACCAGCACCTGACAATAGCATGATGCAGTAGTGGTAAATCGACACCATTCAGACCGACAATTTGAGCTACCTTAGAAGAAGTCACGCTGACTGCAATAGCGCTCTTAGCTGCTGATCCGATTAGTTCTGCCTCCCCATTCGGTTGCGATCGCATGAATATTTTTAGTCAACTGTTGAATCAACCTGCTCTACCTTCGCCGGACAAACAGCGTCGCGGCATTGAGCTAAAATCATCCCGTGAAATTGACATCATGCGGCAGGCATCTCGGATTGTTGCCACCGTACTGAAAGAAATTTCAGAACTGGTTGAACCTGGCATGACGACAGCAGATTTAGATGCTCACGCCGAAAAGCGTATTCGTGAAATGGGCGCAAAGCCTAGCTTCAAAGGCTATCACGGCTTTCCCGCTTCGATTTGTTCGTCGCTTAACCACGAAGTTGTGCATGGTATTCCCAGCCGCAAGAAAGTTATTCGTGCTGGAGATGTGCTGAAGGTAGATACAGGCGCTTATTTTGAAGGGTTTCACGGCGATTCTTGTATTACGATCGCCGTTGGCAATGTAACACCTAATGCCGCACGGCTCATTCGTGTTGCGGAAGAAGCACTTTATAAAGGCATTGAACAGGTTAAAGCAGGTGCTCATTTGCTGGATTTGGCAGGCGCGATTGAAGATCACGTCAAGGCCAACGGGTTTGCAGTGGTGGAAGACTTTACCGGACACGGGGTTGGGCGTAATTTGCACGAAGAACCATCCGTTTTCAACTTCCGCACCCACAGCATGCCGAATGTCAAACTCCGAGCAGGCATGACTCTAGCGATCGAACCTATCCTGAATGCTGGTTCACGCTTTACCCGCACCCTCGCCGATCGCTGGACGGCTGTAACCGTTGATAATGCCCTTTCAGCCCAGTTTGAGCATACCGTTCTGGTCACGGAGAATGGGTACGAAATTTTGACCGATCGATCAAAAGTCTAAACCCCAGGCTGAGATGTCGCCGCTTTCACACCCGCAAAGATTGTAAGGCTGAAAATAACCAGGTTAGAACTTACGCATTTGCCCCCAACCCTCAACTCTGTGGGCTTTAATTGGCTCGGTTCCCCCTTTCTTGTGGCTTGCTTCCCGAAGGATATGCCCAAAGGGCTATGAATTGGGGGCTAGGGAGCGAAAAATGACTGCTTTTGCGTAAGCCCTACAGGTATGAAAAGGAATAGACGTCTCGGCTCCTTCTTGAAAAAACCCCTCACTCCTCTCACCTCACTCCTCACTCCTTGCCCCCTCTAACCAGCGCCAGTTAGGACGGTTCCAGTCATACATGCCTTGAATTTCGTATTCAGTCCCGTCTTTAAAGCGAATGATACAGCTAGTCCCCTTATGTTCTGGAACTTCAACTTCTGGAGCTTCAACTTCTGGGACTGCAACAGCGGTTTCGCTTAAAGGCGAGTCAGGAGTATGAGGGTTAGGTTTGATGTTAACGACCGTGCAGGGAAACCATTCTCGGCTACATGGGCCTGTTTCTTGCACCCATTCCCATAAGCCGTTGGTTACTTCAATGTGATCGCCCACTTTCAGCCTCACGAGGTCGTCGCGCTCTAAATTGATGTAGCGTGCGAGATGCCAGGGCGTAATCTGCTCCACCCATTGAAGGCCGTAGCGTTCACGGATGAACTGCACCGCGCCAGAGCTTCTACCGCTCAGCCAATCATTCAGTAACGTCACCTTCCAGGGCTGATTTTGGCGCTCCTGCAAGGTAACAAACGCTAAAAATGTCTGTCGTTCTTCAGCCGACAGTTGCTCTAGAGGATTGCTGGAGTCCGACGCGGCTGTAGAGAAAGCAGTGGTGACTTCGCGATCGCCCTCTTGTTGCTTAACCTCCACCTCAAACGGCACGGCTGCCTGTATCGCCTGGCGCAGGATGTACTTTTGGCAATCGTTGAGGGGATGCAGAGCAGCTTCACATTGGCCGAATACCGCGCTTAAAAGTGCTTCAATCTCAGATGGAGTCATCACGGATGGGAGATTCTAGGCAGAAGGCTAGAAGATACAGGTGTCAGGAGCCAGAATGTTTTTTCGTCGGCACGGCTTCTAGACGGAACGATCGCCGAAAATAATTTCTTATTATGACAAAAGTTTCAAAAAGCGTCCTCAAGCCCATTTGTCTTCAATTCAAGCTAAGCTGGAGAGTGGCTTCTGAGTGTTGCCTCAAAGTTATCTATCCACTGCGTTTTGCTCATCCACAGCTTATGCCGTTCCGAGTTGTTGCGACTGCTCTTGCTACAGGCTTTCTGTGGCTTCTTACGACCTGGAGCACTCCGCCTGCTCTAGCACTGACTCAAATCAGACTCTTTGACCTTGCTTATCACGAATGCCCAGTTGAACGCGCCGATGTGCCGACTACTGGCGAAGTTGCGAGCATCTTCCCAAACTGCTTCATCATTACGGGAAAAACCGAAAATAAATCGGGTAAGCCTGTGGTTAACGCGGATATTTTTGGTCGCATCTACGACGCAAACAACGATTCAGTTATGCAAAATCGGACTCGTCTGGGCGCGATCGACGAGGTGCCTCCCGGCCTTGGTACCTTTGAGCTAAGAATTTCGGTGCCCGCAAGCCAGCCAACCCCGTTGAAGTTGGAACAGTTCAAGGCAGCAGGCTTTACAGGAACGGTACGTCGTTAAACTTGCTTAAAAAGGCTGCTATGCAACTGTATGCAAGCAGCCCTCTAAAATGATTTAGTTGTGCTGCCATGAGATTTAGGGCGGCACTATGCCCTAATGTCAACGACATTGCCGTCTCGCTTTGAGACAGCAACGCTGTTTAGCATTCACTTAATCACTGAGTTGCAATTAAGCGAATGGTTACTTTCGCTCCAACCCTTCTTGCATCTACCGAGTCAAGCGTCTTTACCCGTTGAGCTACATGGGTAATCCTGCCTGCACGCTTACGAGTAATTGCGCCACAGAGGGCAAAATAGCGGATTGCACCACTTGCAAGAGTAAGAGTGCCAGGATGGGAGAAAAGTCAAGACCACCCAGTGGTGGAATAATCGATCGAAACACGTTGAGATACGGGTCAGTCAACTGACTCAAAATCGAGAAAGGTGGATCGAACCAGTTAATATTGGGGAACCAGCTCAACAAAATGCGAATAAACAGTAGAGCTGTGTAGATATTAATGAACGTTACGATTGTTTGAAACAGGAGAGGAATCAGCGAACTCATAGGGTATTGCTTCCTTAAACGGCGAAGTTCATTAGCACCTAGACTAGACTAATCTAACGAATATTAGCGGCTTTCGAGTGTTCTGGTTTGTACCACTTCAATCTAACTGACAGGCTCAGGCATGGCTTTAAGAATCTTTGAGCGTCGATCGCCCCGCTGATTCTGCCCCATTGACTCCTCCAAGCTGCTGGCGAACATCATCAATCGCGTCGTTGAGTTGTGCAATTTTGTCTTCTAAGCTGCGGCGAGAGGCTTCTATATCGGCTTGACCATTTGCAGTCTTGATCGAACGTCGCTTTGGCCTATAGCCCAAGCGAGGATCAGCCTGACTCGCATTTAACAATGGTTCCTCAGACTGCGGGTTGAGGACTCTACTAGCAACCACGGCACCCAGCGTACCGCCGACAATGCTGCCAAAGACGGCACCTAAGAGAAACCCACTTGCAAAATTGTCTTGCTGGCTCATCGCTGATCAAAATCCCACTTGTATCGTTGAAATCAATGGTTGCTCTGCTTTCTCAGTGTATCGCTGCGCTTTCAAACTGCCAAAACAAAGCTATAAGGCTTTAGGTTAACATCTCACGTACCAAACGTGCGATCGCCTGCATCTCCTAGTCCTGGCACGATAAAGCCTTGCTCATTCAGCCCTTCGTCGATCGCGGCAGCATAAATGTTGAGGCTCGGATACGCGGCGCTCAGTTTTTGTAAAGCGGTTGGTGCGACAACAACTGAAATAATACGGACCATCGCCGGATCGACTCCCCGCTGTGTCAATTCTGCCATTGCTGCAAGGCTCGTTCCACCCGTTGCCAACATCGGCTCTGTAATTAAAACACGGGTCTGCGGGGCAAATTTTTCTGGCAGTTTGTTGAGATAGCAGCTTGGCTCCAGGGTTTCTTCATCTCTAACAAAGCCAATATGGTAGATCGATGCCAGCGGCAATAAAGCCTGGGCACCATCCAACAGCGCCAGCCCAGCTCGTAAAATGGGCATCACAACCACTGGAACGGTGGGATCAATAAAGGTTACTGGGCACGGTGCCAAGGGCGTATCAATACTGGTTTCCTGAATGGGCAACCAATCACGAATGGCTTCATAGGTTAACCAGCGGCCAAGTTCAGTCATGGCACTACGAAACAGCGTTGAAGGCGTTGAGACATCGCGGGCGACAGCCAACCAGTGCTGGATGAGCGGATGGGGTGGGACGTAGACGCGCAGTTGAAGAGCCATAACTTTCAGGTCATCAGGATGAGGTAGAAAAGTAGTAAGCCGTGAAGGGCGTAAATCTGACCTATCATACTCTCTTACTACACCTTGATTTGGTTACTTCAGGACTTAACCCGGTGCATTCTGCAAACGGCGATGCATTCTTGTTCTTAGCTATGTTTATTGGCATGGCTCTTTTTAGTGTTTTGCATCGAGTTGACATAAATTCTCAATAAGCTATAGTTGTTTTAGTGTTCTCCTCTCTGAAGGATCGGCAGAGGGATTGGTCGGCAGTTGAAGACCAATCCCTTTTTCTTTGGCAAGTCGTTCAGTGCAGGCACTTATTGACCCGTTGACTTACTTAGGATTATGGATTCAATAAAACCGGAAATCATAGTGATTGCGGCTTAGCAGTGTAGTTCCATTTTGGCAGGTACTCATCAAACACAATCTCCATCGTCTGCTTGAACGCCTCTGTCACTTTTC
>JAHHIE010000074.1 GCA_019358945.1 Stenomitos rutilans HA7619-LM2
CGTAATGTCGCCGACCTGCTGGCTGAGTTTGCCGTCTTGACGGGTGTCACCGATGCAGCAGACGAGCGCTTTCAAGCGTTTGTGGCACGCACCATTCAAGCGGATATCCAGCAGGCGATCGGGCGGCTACGGGCACATCGCCGACCGGAGGAGTCACTTCAGGTGATTCTGCTCAGTGATTTTGAGTTGAACTGCCCAACGCAACAGGTGCAAGCCGCAATGATTACGCTGGAGGCTGCCAGTCGGGAGGAGCGTCTCTTACTGGCAGCCAAGGCGGCTGTAGAGCAGTTGCGCGTCCAAGGCGAGAAGGTGACGCAAACAGCCATTGCAGCCATGATTGGTTATTCGCAGCAGCGGGTGTCGCAGATCTGGAAGTTACTACTTTTGCTACTAGAGACCTCTGATAGCAAAAGTAGTAAACCAGCCAGTATGCCGCTAAGTGCGTCAGAAGCGGAAGTGATCACTGGGGTGAAACAGGTTGTGAGCAACTTGGTTGCAGACTGTGAGGCGGTGCCACTGCTGGAATCGATCAGTGAGGTGTTCTTGGTGTGGTTGGCACCACATCAGCGGCTCCTGCTGTGGCAGGGGCTGTCGCTTGAGGAGCAAATTCGCGTCCTGGCGTCGTTGCTGCTCACCTTACCGAGTGCGCTGCTGCCTGCCTTGGAGCCGGACAGGGGTAAAGCAGTTAGGCGCGCTGCAGAGTGAGGCGGGGCTGGATGCCGCCCACGCAAAGTGTCGTGGTTAATTGCCCCGCGCCAAACTGTGTGAAAACTAGAGTCAGAAATCAAAAAAGCGCCATTAGAAGCGTTTCAACTGTTCAAAGTCGTACACTTATAGCGTCTCTTCCGAGTCTTCACACAGACTGCCGCGCCGCAGAAGGGCAAGGGTGAAACCTGCAATCTACTGTTGCTAATCCGCCCGCTGTGCAACGAGAGAATAGGGGCTTCAGACGATAGCTCAATAGCGATATAGTCCGATTCTAGACCAATCCTTATTTTGAGCAGCCTGTTTGACAGTTACCGCATCGTTAAGATCCCCAACTTTTTTCACTCTCGTCTCGAGCGGGTTGTGCTGCAACTTTGTATCGGTGTTGGAAGCGGATAAAGCATCGCTAAACCTGAGCGGATCACAGATGCTACCCCAAATCAGACGCTATAAACCATCGGCACGATAAAAGCTCAGTAGTGAATGTTGAAGCTGATTTAAATCCAATCTGATCTCTCGGTCGTATCCAGGGGGAGGGCATTGGAGCTCTGCAACGATTTGGTACTCGCAAACGTAATTCCGTAGTTTCTCGAGCCGGCAACGCTCTGGTCGAGACTGCGCTCGTTTGTGATGTCAAATTGGTAGCACCGTTCATGGGCGATTTGGATACCATAACGCACTCAGTTTTAAGGAACGTTTTTATGCACAAGTTAGCGCCAGCAGTCGCTGTCTCCGTTCTTGCGGTCGGACTGTCCGCCGTACAGGCACAGGCTGTAACGTTTAGCCAGGTTGGTGATACGGGGCAGACGCTGGATACGGCTCAAGTGATTCCGGGTGGCACACAGTCTTTAGATGCCATCACTGGAACGCTTTCGAGCCCAAATGTAGTCAATCTATTTCGCCTTGTGCTGGCGGGTGGTCAGACCTTTTCGGCAACCACAATCAATGCTAATACCTTGATCGAGTTGCCAATCGACCAGCAGTTAGGGTCACCTACAGCGCTGCTTCCCGATCCGCAACTCTTTCTGTTTGATGCGGCCGGTCGAGGTGTTTATGGTAACGATGACAGTTTTGGTACGGCTCAAGCCTCACTGCCATCGGGCAGCTTTTCGCCAGTAGCACCAGGTACCTATTTTCTCGCGATCGCCAGCTCTGGCTACAACCCCATCAGTGCGGGCGGCAGCATTTTTGGCAGCCCAGATGCCAGCGGTATTCTTGCCGCCAATGGTTCAGGGTCAGCCGCACCTCTGACTGGGTTTACGGGTGATGGCACCGCAGGCGGCGACTATCAGATCAGCTTTACGGGCGTGACGGCTAATGCGGCTGGTGTACCAGAGCCAAGCGAAATTGTTGGCACCATTGCAGCTGGTCTCTTATGCATTGGCTATCAGGTGAGAAAGTCACTCAAGCGGCGATCGCCTGTTTGATCGCTTTGCAGAAATAGATCTCTTTGCACCGGAGATAGGGGGGATTGGACAAGCGACAGTCGCGCCCTTTAATGGCTCGCTCTGTCTCAAGTCGCCACTCACTAGCATTCGCATTGATGAATCCGCATCTCAACTCTTTTCAGGAACCTACCACTATGTTGTTAAAGCCCCGACCTTCAAAAGCCAAGACGGCAACAGATTCAAACGCGAAACGCTCTCCCTGGCAGCGTTTTTTAGCAGCGGCACCTGTGCGAATGAGCTTGATGGCGCTGGGTGTAGTTGTAACCGCTGGTGTGGTGACGCAGTATGTGCGATCGTCTGACCATGATGATGGCGAAGTGGACACCAAAGGTCGCAACCTGAACCTGACGGATTTGTACGTCTTTCGTGAGAAAGACCAGAATCCGAGTGCAGCAGACAGCGATCTGATTTTCGTCATGAATACCAATCCGCGATCGCTGGCACGTCAGCAGTATTACTTCAGCACTCGCGCCCGCTACGAATTTAAAGTGACGCGTGACGCCGACAAGGATGCCACACCAACCGGGCAAACTGACGTACTATTGCGCTTTGAGTTTGGTGCGCCCGACAACAACAACCAGCAAGAGATCAGACTGACGACCATCCGTGATGGCAGTACGCAAACAGCCGTGGTCGGTAAAACAACGCCCCTTGCGGCTAATCCTGGCGCAGCGCCAATTGTGAATCAAGTTGCTTTAGGAGGTACAAACCTATCTGTATTTGCCGGCTTGCGGGAAGATCCGTTCTTCTTTGATGTTGAGCAGTACTTTCGGGTACGAGCAGGCGCGGCAGGCACCGGACCCGCCGTAGGCTTCCGCTCACCAGCGACCGCGATCGATTTTGCGAAGGGTTATAACGTCAATGCGATCGCGGTGCGGTTGCCCATCAGCTTCTTGCAAGGTGGTAGCCAAGCCAAAGTGTTTGACGTGTGGGAAACCATCTCGGTTCCTGGCACAAACAGCAAATATACGCAGGTAGAGCAAATGGCTCGTCCTGGCATTAACGAAGCACTTTTACGCACCAACGCGTTGCTGAATGCTTACAACAGCGTTGGACCTGACTTTGTCGCGGCGGCACTGGCAGGTCAACAGCCAGCCGCCAACATTGCGGCACCGATCGTCACTGAAGCTAAGCAAACGCTACTGGCAGTCGGCAACAGCGATGCCCGCGCAAATGCTCTACTGGGAGCGTTTTTACCGGACGTAATGCGGATTGATACGACGGGAGCAAGCGGTTATGCCAACGCCCTCAATGCGAAAGGGAGCCCGATTCGCGGTCGTCTTTTGAAGGATGATGTCATTGATATTACGTTGAGTGTGGTGACCAATGGAGCACTTCCAACTGACAACGTTTCCTATGACGGTGCGCTGGGTAATCCCTCTCAGGGGCATCATCCGTTAGTGCCTGCTTTCCCTTATTTGGCGCTGCCGAATTAGAGCCTTAATTCCACACAGAACAGAGCATTGCTGAGTCAGTCATAAACCACTATCAGCAATGTTCTGCCCTCACAGGCTCAATGACGATCGATGCATCGACCAACAAGGGGGACGTAAACGATGGCGTATGGTCAGAACAAAGCTGGGCAGGCACTACTAACTCGCTTTAGTAAACGACCGCTGATTGTGCTGCCGATCGCCAGCCTACTGCTTGCCATTCCGATCGGCTTGAATCTATGGACAGCGTTCGATCGTGCCAAGCTTGCTGCACCCTATCGGTACAGTTTTGAGCGACCGTTACCAGGCAGTGTCACCCAAAAACTAGAGCAAGAAATTGCCTTTTATCAAGAGCGTATTCGCCTTGATCCAGACGGCGGTTTGAATCGTGCCCTGCTTGCCAAAGCATACATCAAAATGGCACGGGCAACTGGGGAAACCAGTTGGTATCTGCTAGCAGAGCAAACGGCGAAAGAGTCGCTGGTGAAGTTGCCGTTTGCAAACGATGATGCACTCACGGCGCTTGGCAGGGTCGCTACGGCTAAACACGACTTTCGAGAAGCGCTGAAGCTTGCCCAGAGAACAACCCCCAGCGAAAATACGTTAACCGTTCAGGTAACCGCGAATCTGGCGATGGGTAAGGTAGCGGATGCGAGGCAGGCAGCCGATCGCCTGGTCGTGCAAAACCCCGATCTCGCTGCTTTAACTCTCCAAGCGCTGGTCGATGTTTCGCAAGGCAACGATCAGACCGCACTGCAAGCCTTCCAGCAGGGTCTGGCAGCCGAAGAGCCAGAAGAAACGGGCAGCTCTGTCTGGGCACGCACGGTGCTGGGACGGCTGTACTTTAAGCGGGGGCAACTGGAGATGGCAGAGAAGCTCTACCAGGAAGCGCTCCGCGTCTTACCGCAATATCCGCCAGCCGTGCTGAACCTGGCAGAACTAGAAGTCCGACGGGGACATTACAGCGCTGCCGAAGACCTCTACAACAAGATTTTTCTCACCTCACAGCGATCGCCCACAATCTACGATCACATCGTCTTTCGGGGCATGGCGCGGGTCAAAGCGTTGCAGGGTGACACAAAGAGCGCCAGTGAATGGCGCGATCGCGCAGAAGCACGCTTACGACGCGATCTGACCAACTTTGGACACCGACGCGAACTGGCACGGCTGCTGCTGGAACGGGGGCAACCGCAAGATCTAACCGAAGCCCTCAACCTGATGCAGCAAGAAGTGCGAGTCCGACGCGATGCCGAAACGCTGGATACGCTTGCCTGGGTGCTATCCCGGTTAGGTCGCTGGCAAGAGGCACAGCAAGCAATGCAAGAAGCGCTGCGGTGGGGCATTCGGGATGCTGCCCTGTTTGAGCGCGCTGGGACGATCGCGCAGGCATTGGGCAACACCACTCAGGCAGAAGCATTTTTCAAAGCGGCTCAAACCACCGATCCCACCTTTGATCAACAGGCTCAAAAGGCTTTGGGGCTGGGCGTGGGGCTACTCGGATTGAATTAAGGAAGGGAGTAGGGAGTAGGGAGTAGGGTATGAAGGGTAAATGGGGCTTGGTAAGGGTTAGTATCTTTTCCTTGTTGGGAGCATTGCTGCTGTCGGTCGCGCTGGCAACACCAGGTCAGGCGCATTGGGCAGATTTAGCAGTGGCAAATGTAGACGTTGGCAAGACAACGACACACATCACGCTCACGTTTCCGACGGGGTTGGTTGCAACAGCAGACACGAACCAGGATGGGACGCTTTCTCCCGCTGAGGTACACGCCCACCAAACGGCATTAACGACTTTTCTAGGCGATCGCATTCACCTGACCGATAGCAAGGGCGATCGTGGTGCGCTCACCGTAGCACCGACTGACACTGCGGTTCTGCCGCCTGAGCAGCAGGTAACGGCGGGTACGCACAGCACACTCAAGCTCACTTACGCCTGGTCACACCCTGTACAAGGAGTGACGCTGCACTACGATTTATTCCTACCTGGCGTGGCGACTGCCCGTTGTTTAACCACAATCAGTACGCCTGGACACACGCAAAGTGTCATTTTTAGCCCAGAGAACAAGGACGCGACGTTGGCGCAGAGTCTGCCGTGGTATTTTGCGGGCGGTATTCCTTTAATCATCGTCGGTTGCTTTGTTTGGGGAGCTATGCACGCCATGTCGCCCGGACACGGTAAAACGATCGTGGGTGCTTACTTAGTGGGTGCTCATGCTACGCCGCAACATGCTGTCTTTCTCGGGCTGACCACAACCATCACCCATACGGCTGGGGTTTTTGCACTGGGACTGGGCACCTTGTTTTTCTCCCAATATGTGCTGCCAGAGCGGTTATATCCCTGGCTCAGCTTTATTTCTGGCTTGATTGTGGTGGATATTGGGCTGCGCCAACTCATGTACCGTTTGCGTCAAAACCGCGTCGCTCCAAACGTGCTGCTGAAGAATCATTCCAGCAAGCCTTCACATCGTCATCTGCCTGTTTCTGCAAAGGGTGAAGTAGTAGCGGGGCATCCATCTGCTCACATTCACGTCCATGCAGACCACAATCATCCGCATGTTCATCATGGAGCAGCGCATAGTCATGCCACCGCACAGATTGATCACCATCCGCACGATCATGACCATCGGCATGACCACCATCCACACAGCCATGATCATGGCGATGGGCATGTGCATTCACATTTGCCGCCTTCTAATGATGGTGCCCCTGTCACCTGGCGCAGTTTGCTGGCGTTGGGCGTTTCGGGCGGGATGGTGCCTTGCCCGTCTGCCCTGGTGATGCTCTTGAGCGCGATCGCACTCGGTCGTGTTGGCTTTGGCTTGCTGCTGGTACTGGTCTTTAGCCTGGGTTTAGCGGGAACGCTGACGGCGCTTGGCCTGCTGTTGGTGAGCGCTCGTCATTTGTTTGAGCGGGTGCCATCCCAAAACCGGATTGCACGACTATTACCCGCTCTAAGCGCACTGGTGATCACACTGCTGGGTGTCGGCATTTCAACGCAAGCCGTGATGCAGATTGGGTTATTTCGGTTGACGTTCTAAGACTTTCTATTCAGGCTGATGCCATGTTGAGGCGTTTCTCTCTAGTCATTGGATTGGCGCTCGCCTGCCCCGGTTGCTACGCTGCGTCGGCGATCGCGGATCTACCATCACTGCCAGCGAGACCAGCCGCACGTCTAGAGGAAAATACTCCACTTTGTTATATTCAATTTCAGGGAAGCAGCGCGATCAATGTCACTAACGTCTGTGGCAAAAAGCCTGGAGAGGCTTCCAGCACTGCCGCTGTCGCCTCTCCATCAAATGTCGTCGCGCCGCCTGTCTTTAATTCCAAGGAGAACAACGCTTCTACCACTGGACAATGCAACTTTGTGGATGCTAATGGCAATCCCTGCACTCAGAATCGCGATCAGTGAGGATGAGAGAGGCGATTGCGTTGATTAATTGCTAAGCGCAGCAAGAGTGCAGGTTGAAGAAAAATGGCTCATTACTTTGCCGAAACTCGGTCTAGGTAAGACTTCTTGGTCATTTGGCACCTTCCTGCCTTTCTGTTCGCCTCAGTCTCACTTAAAGCTCATTGGCGCGCCTCAGCGAGGCTGAGAACCGTCCTTGGGAATACCTGCCCAGTAATTGTTTCAGCCTTAGCGTGAGTTTTTTGTACGACTACTCACTGAACCCGAGGTACAGCCGTTCGGGCGGTTTAGACAGACCTTGAACACAAACGTCTCTTCCGGCAGAGCCTTGATCGGTTCCCGTTGCCACACAATAGCAAGTGACCTGCTCATGGTAGAGACAACGGTGAACTTACAAGCCTTGAGCTTCTTGCTCGTTTCGATCTTGGCTAATGTTGCCGTGCAGTTTTTTTTGAAAACAGGTGGTGTCACGTTAGGGAGAGTGGACGGTAACAACTTTTGGGAGCACTTTTGGCACTCAATGGCAGTTCCAGAGCTGCTGGCGGGTGTTGCTTTTTCGGCTGTGTCGGCGATCGCGTACTTTCTCGTGTTAACGAGCGCTGAACTGAGTGTGGCGGGTCCAGCCTCGGCGTTGGTCTACATCTTCTCCGTGCTCATGGGGCATTTTTGGTTTAAGGAGGCTGTACCGTTGGCTCACCTGGCTGGGTTGAGTCTGATTGTTTGTGGTGTCGTGTTGGTCAGCTCAAAAGCGTAAAACTCTGCTGCTCTTGAGCCTTGGCTGAGGACATTGGGTCAGTTGCCCCGCGCCGCAACTAACCTAGGCAATCGCCCCATGAAGCCTTGACAGAACCTCGTAATAATTATATGTATATACATGCAACTAATTAATCCAACTGAGACTCACTCTATGCATGTACTCGAAACTAAAGTTCCACCGCCGATCGTTGCTGCGATCTTCGGGCTAGGCATGTGGGCACTTGCCACCGTTGTCCCAATAGTTGATGTCAGCGCCAGCGCCCGCATGGTCGCAACGCTTGTAGTCGCGATCGCTGCTGCATGCTTCGCTGTGGCAGCTGTAGTTTCTTTCCGGCAGGCAAAGACAACCATCAACCCGGTCAACCCAGACAGTGCCTCGTCTCTCGTCAGCTCTGGCATTTACGGCATCTCGCGCAATCCAATGTACGTTGGGTTAGTTCTTTTACTGGTTGCCTGGACGATCTATCTGTCCTCTCCCTGGTCGTTAATCGGCGTGTTCGGTTTCATCCTCTACGTGAACCGCTTCCAAATCACACCTGAGGAGCGTGCACTCACGGCACTGTTTGGCGATCAATTCTTGAGTTACCAGGCAACAGTACGGCGGTGGCTCTAAGGCACTGCAATGATCATGAGTGAGCCATCCCTCCAATCTAAGCTTGTAGAAGTGAGCCAAATCCCTGCCACCTGCATGGGGCTACATGTTCGTCGCGCCTCACGTATTATCACGCAGGTGTATGATGCCGCCTTGCGTCCGATTGATCTGGTAGTCAGCCAGTTTACCCTGTTGTCAGCGATTCATCTGTTTGAGTCAGTGCCCATTACTCGTTTAGCGCAGGAGTTGTTTATGGATCAAACCACCTTAACCCGCAATCTGAAGCTGCTAGAGAAACGCGGGTTCGTCGCCATCGAGCCTGGTGACGATCGACGGGTGAAGTGGGTGTCTCTGACGGCTGAGGGACAGCATGTTCTGGCTGAAGCCTTGCCGCTGTGGGAGCAAGCCCAAGCCGAAGTGAAGCGCCACTTTGGGCAGCAGGACTGGCAAACCCTGCTCTCGCTGTTGGCGGCGGTCAAAAACGTGAGGTAGACCAAAATTTTCTCAAAAACATGTATATACATCTAATACCGATTTTGGACGCTTAATGGCTAATTTTAACTGCTATGCCACTGTGCAGCGATCGCGTCAACAGGTGGCAAACCGACTCACAAATACAGCTATCTCTTGCAAAGAGGAATGACTGCTCATGACACGACCGACCATTCTTGTGACCGGCGCAACCGGGAAAACCGGCGGTGCTGTTGTTGCCGAACTTTTGAAGAAAGATTTTCCGGTTCGAGCGATCGTGCATCAGCACGATGCAAGAAGCAAAAAGCTCAATAGTCTCGGTGTAGAAACCGTCGTTGCCAATATGTATGATCCGGAGCAACTAGTTCAGGCAATGCGCGGCACGGTGCGGGCTTATTACTTGCCATTGTTCCGCCCCTATATGCTTCAAAGCGCCGCTGCCTTTGCGGTTGCTGCCCAAGAAGCAAAGCTGGAATCGATTGTGCAAATGAGCCAGTGGACTTCCAGCCCCGCTCATCCATCGTTGCTGACGAGGCAGACGTGGCTGGTCGATCGCATATTCTCAATGATCCCAGGTATTGCCCATACCATAGTCAATCCGGGCATGTTTGCCGATAACTATCTTCGGGTTATCAACTTTGCAGCCCTCTTAGGCATATTTCCAGTGCTGTTCGGTTCCAGCAAAAGTGCGCCCGTTGCCAATGAAGACATCGCACAAGTCGTTGCAGCTGTACTGACGAATGATCCGGCAGAGCATGATGGCAAGCGCTATCGACCGACAGGACCCAGGTTACTCTCTGCTCAGGAGATGGCGACGATCATCCAAAGAGTTGTCGGTCATCCTGTGCGTCCTGTCAACCTGCCCTACTGGATGTTTCTGAAAGTGGCACAGATGCAAGGCGTTGACCCGTTCACTGTGTACAGCCTGCGTGACTACATGGAAGACCATAAACAAGGCACCTTTGAGTTTGCAGGCGGTGTCACAAATGTGCTGCAACAACTTACTGGCAGTGCCGCTGAAGAGTTTGAAACGACGGTTCGACGCTATGCTGCGTTGCCCTTCGCCCACAAAACCTTCACCAATCGCCTGCAAGCCTGGATCAACTTCATGATTACGCCACTCTATCCTGGCTATAACCTGGCTCGATACGAACGCGACCATGAATTTCCCGTGCCTCCTGAACCGCAATTTTGTATGGAAAGCGATCGCTGGAAAGCTGAGCATCAAATGCAGTCGCAGGATGGGTTCTAAAAGGCTGAACATGACCAACAGGTTTCGCAGCAATTTGTCTCATAGTATTTCAAACCCTAAACCCCGGCAAACCGACTGCAACTACACCTCAAGGATTTCTATTATGAAGCTATACAGTGTCCCGCTCTCGCCCTTTGCGGCGCGCGTGCGGTTGTCAATTTATCGTAAGGGATTGGATATTGCGATCGTCCCACCACCCGCAGGCGGACTGAAAAGTGATGCGTTCCTGTCTTTGAACCCGATGGGACAAGTACCGACGCTAGTGTTGGATTCCGGTATGGCAATTCCAGAGTCGGCAACGATCCTGGAATATCTAGAAGATGTTTTCCCAACGCCCACTTTACGACCGACCCAGGCTGACGCTTTAGCCCGCGCCCGTTTGTTTCTCCGCATCCCGGATATTCATTTCCAAAACGCCCCCCGCATCCTAATCGGCATGCGAAACCCAGCCGATCGCAAAGAGGAAGTGGTCAAGACGGCAATGGAAAACCTGAACAAGGGCTTGTCTTATATCGATCATTACCTGAGCGGTGAGGCTTGGGCAGTGGGTGGTCAACCGTCGATCGCCGATTGCGCCCTCGTGCCAGTGCTCAACGCGGTCAGTTTGTTGGAGTCAATCTACAGCCAACCTCTCATCGGTCAGTATCCAAAGCTGGATGCTTACTGGCAGGCAGCCAAGGCTGATGCAATCAATGCCAAAGTCATGGCCGAGCAACTAGCGGCTCTACAAAAAATGTAAGGGCTTACGCGCAGATGCCAATCACTCATCCTGGAGGCTTCAGTGGCAAAGTTTGATAATCATCCTACGGTCAAGTGGTGGCGGGAGCAATCTACCAATCACCAACCTGCAAGCACAGCGGCTCTGAATTCCGACTCGCTGCGATCGCTTTGCTTGGAAGCAGGTGCGGACGATGTGGGCTTTGTAGAAATTGGTCGATCGGCGATCGCGGATCAGCACGCCGATATTTTTAGGGCATTTCCGCCCACCAAAACTCTGATTAGTTTTGTCACCCAAATGAACCGGGAAAACATTCGCACGCCTGTTCGTTCTGCCGCGAACCTTGAATTTCATGCCAACTATGACCATGCCAATGAAGTCGCCCGCCGCATTGTGAGAACTCTGGAACAAACTGGAGTGCGTGGTATGGTTCCAGGAGCAAGCTTTCCGATGGAGATGGATCAATTTCCTGGCAAGGTATGGGTGATCTCCCATAAGCCTGTCGCAGTGGCAGCCGGGTTAGGTCACATGGGCATTCATCGGTTAGTGATCCATCCGAAATTTGGCAGTTTTATCGCCCTGGGTACGATTCTAATCGATGCAGCAGTGACGGCATACACCTATCCCATCGACTACAATCCCTGTGTTGAGTGCAAGTTGTGCGTTGCCGCTTGTCCAGTTGGGGCGATCAGTGCCGATGTCCACTTCAGTTTTTCCGCCTGTTACACCCATAACTACCGTGAATTTATGAGCGGCTTCACCGATTGGACAGAGATGATCGTGGAAAGCAAGAATGCACAAGATTATCGACAAAAAGTGAGTGCGTCTGAGTCTGCTTCCATGTGGCAGAGCTTATCGTTTAAGGCGAACTACAAAGCGGCCTACTGCATGGCAGCCTGTCCGGCTGGAGAAGATGTGATTGCACCCTTTTTAAGCGATCGCAAAGCCTTTGTTCAGGAAGTGGTTAAACCGTTGCAGGACAAAGCCGAAACCGTGTATGTCGTACCCGGATCGGATGCAGAAATCCATGTAGCGCGGCGCTTCCCGCATAAAACAGTGAAACGAGTCAGCAGCGGTATTCGTCCTCAATCGATTCAAGGCTTTCTGTTTGGCTTACCCTTACTATTTCAACGGCATCAATCAGAGGGGTTGAATGCAATTTATCATTTCACATTCACTGGTGCTGAATCCCGCCGTGCAACCGTGATCATTCAACATAAAACAGTACAGGTTCAAGACGGTCACGTTGGCAAGGCAAATCTTGCTGTCACGGCAGATAGCAAAACTTGGCTGGGTTTTCTTGCCAAGGAACGGAATCTCATTTGGGCGTTGTTGCAACGCAAGATTCGGATTCAGGGCTCTCCTCGGTTACTTCAAGCCTTTGGCAAGTGTTTTCCTGCGTGAGATGCGGTAGTCAGGTTTGCTTAGCAATCGCGAAATAAACAACGCTAAGGCTAGAACCACTTTCTATTAGGGAATTTAGCCTCCTAAAACAATCAAAGTCCGACTACCTTCTGAAACCTCTAATACGCAAAGGTCTTAGCCTTAGCGTTGTTTCTTGTTCCGCTGCGACATAAAGGCGAACTACAGCTTTTATCATCATTGCGATCTTCCTTTTCAATCCTTTCTACGACCCCAACTCAAGCGAACAAACGCTTACCAGCCTTTCTTGTTGCTGCTCAGCCTTTGTCGGTCTCGCCTTTCTAGGTGGAGTTGTCAGAGGGTTGTGGCTAGTTGCCCCGCGCCGCAGAAGGGCTGATTCTAAGCCTCACTTTGAGCAATTTTCTGTAATATAAGCTGAGAAAGGCTTTCCATCCCATCTGGCACTTTTTTACCCTTATATCGGCTCAAGCCCGATTAGCAGCCTGCTGGAACTGAAAGCCGATGCACCGAATCATCGCTTGCAAATCCAGCCAGTGCTGTCAGACTGGTTGCCGGATGTGCAACTCACTAATATCAGGGTGGCGATGCCACAGTTGACTTGCGCGTTTGGCGTGAGGATGAGCAAACCCACTGGAAAGTGATCCATCAGGTGAGCGAATTGAATGTATCTGAAATTGATTGCATCAAACAGCACTTAAACCAAAAGGAGATTCACGATGGCGACAACCAGAACCCATTCAGTGCCCCCTGCTCTGAGCCGAGATAGTTATTATTTGCGACACAACCTTCAAAAGTAACGTTAGTCCACTAACGTTGGAGTGGCGATCGCAACCTTTAAAATGACTTCATTGTCATACTGTGCAAGTGTAGGTCGGGGCTTGGAGTTAGTGGTATGGCGATTTGAACGGTTCTCCGTTGCAATGAGGGATAGGTATGCCGAGAAGGAACGCTTTACAGTTTCCCGATCATCGGGCATGTGAGGCACTGACCGGGCTGACACTGAACCAACTGCCAAGCGATGGCTCCTTGGGGCGCGTGCGGCAGTACGCTCAGGGAGCCTATGTTTGGCAGATAGGCGACTCAGCAGACCGCATTTACTTTCTCCAACGTGGACAGGTCGCCGTTATGGTTAGCGACCCTCAGGGTCGTGAGGTTACCCTACAGTCCATCCTACCGGGAGAACCATTCGGGGAACTGTGTTATTGCTTGCCAAAAGGGGGGCAAAGACCGACAGACAGCCGGGTAATTCTCAATAGTGAAGTGGTCGAAATTTCGCTTGACGACTTCGTTAGCTACCTACAGCACCACCAAGAAGCACTAATGGCGTTGATGGTCACATTCTGTCTGCGGCTGAGTGATGCAGAGCGCCGCTCCGAAATATTGACCTATCGCGGCGCGGAAGAGCGCTTAGGACGGCTATTGCTTCAGCTTGCTGCCACCAGGGGACAATCAACCCCTCGGTTGGAGAGTCAAGTCATCCTGCACGTCAGTCACGATGAACTGGCACAGATGGCAGCAATGAGTCGCCCACACATCACGGTGACAATGGGTAAACTACGCAGTCGGGGTTTAGTGCAGTACGAGCGCAACCAACCACTCATGGTGAATGTGTCTGCGCTGAACGCTTACCTGGCAGAAATCGATTTACCTGAAAGAAAATAGCGTCACTAAAATCCAAATTAAAACTCATGAGAAAAGTAATTAGATTATCAATTTACGTTATGGAATCTTAGACACAGCCGCGATCGTATTCAGTAAACCATCCAGATAAAACAGGAGAAAAAATATGATTCGCTTAAGGACTACGATCATCGCAGCGAGTGCGCTCATCGGGACGATCGCCCTTGCCCTCCCCTTTATGCCCACGAACGCCTCTGACCACATTGACTCGCCATCCATCGCTCAGGATCGCGGTAGCGATATTGCCGACAATTGGGCGTTTCTCGATCCAAACGATAACTCGATGGTGGTCCTGGTGATGAGCACCCAAGATTTCATCGTATCGGGAGAGCATTTCGGAATGCCCATCTTCGATCACAACATTCGGTACCGATTTGAGATCGAAAATACAGGCGATGCCCGCCCGGATCAGTTCGTTGATGTCACCTATTCCAGAGGGCTGGGTCGTCAAATGCCGCAGACGGCAACCATCCGGTTACCCAACGGTCAGAGCTTTACCGCACCCACAACCATTTCAACCCAAGAATACCGTCCACCTACTCCTGTGGTAACGACTAATCGAGAAACCGGAGTCAGCTTCTTCGGTGGCAATGCCGACGATCCGTTCTTCCTGGATGATACGGGTGCGAATCGCATGGTCGCCTCATCGATTATGAATCCGGGTCGCCCTAACAAGTCCTTGTTAAGCGAACGCGGTGGGCGCGATACCTACGCGGGTTTTAACACCTTAATTACGGCAGTCCGAGTTCCGGTGGCGATGCTCCGGGGTAAAGCTGGGAACGTGATCGGCATTAACGCTGTAACGCAGCGGCGGCAAACTCAGCAGATCAACGCGAACGGCGTGGTGGAAGGGAGTGGCAACTGGGTCACTATTGACCGTGATGGTGGACCCCTCGTCAATAATGGGCTGATCCCGGCTCCCCGCAAAGACGAGTACAACGCTGCTTCGACTGAAGACGATGCGAAGGGAAGATTCCAGGCGGACATCGTCAAATCGCTGAAGAACATGGGCACCGACGACGCACACATCGCTATGTTAGCGAAAGCGGCGGTGGAGAAAGGCGACATCCTGCGCCTCGACCTAACAGTTCCTAACACAGGAACGGGTGGGGGGAATAATGCGAATGGCGGTTTTGCGAACATGGGCGGGCGGCGCTTGCAGGACGACGTGGTTGACATCACGTTTACGCTCATCAACAACGGTGTCCCGTTGGGCGACAAAGTTGACCGGAATGAAGTGGCATTTCGTGACCAGTTTCCGTTCGTCGCCGATCCAGCCCAACCGTTCCCACCCGGTAGCGGAACAGACGATCGCACCCGTCAGTAACGTTCGGGCTGTGCCTGTGCCGATCGCCAAGCGTTGATCGGCGCAGAGGCTTTTTGAATGGACAGTTTGGACTCATAACTGGATGAAAATCAACTCTTTAAGGCATTCACCCGTAGCCGTGCTTGCTGGTATTGTTGCGCTTGGACTGGCTGGGGGGCTAACCTTTCACGCCTACCGCAACTTCCAGTTGCCTGAGAGCAACTCAGTCGGCACTCCACCCATCGCTGCACTAGCCACTCCTGATAATCCGGCGATCGCCAGTCCAATTCGTTTTCTGGAAAACCGGGTTAAGCAAGATCCGGCTGATTTTAGCGCGTATAACAAACTCGCTGCCTACTACCTTCAGCTCTTGCGCGAAACGGGCAACATTGCCTATCTAGATCTGACGTTGCGTGCCGCCCACTCCTCGCTGGCTGTAGTGCCCGCCAACCAAAACACTGGTGCACTGGCTGCCCTCGCCCAAGCCGAGTATGCCTCACACAACTTTGTCGCTGCTCGTGACCACGCGCTCCAACTGATCAAGCTAACGCCGAACCGGAATTCTTCCTACCAATTGCTGGGGGATGTGCGGCTTGAATTAGGGGATTATGACCCGGCGATCGCCGCCTTCCACCAGATGGAGCGATTCAGCCGTGGTCTGACCTTGGGCACTGAAACCCGGCAGGCACGTCTGGCAATGCTGCGGGGCGAGGTAAAAGTGGCGCAGCGGCACT
Source organism: Stenomitos rutilans HA7619-LM2 (assembly GCA_019358945.1). Classification (GTDB taxonomy): domain Bacteria; phylum Cyanobacteriota; class Cyanobacteriia; order Leptolyngbyales; family Leptolyngbyaceae; genus Stenomitos; species Stenomitos rutilans. Next base: position 15,882 of record JAHHIE010000074.1, read on the forward strand.
TCTCGAATGCCTTGGCGCTTACCCTCAATTCGCCTGTGCCGCCACCCGAAACGGTCGCCTGGTGCTACTGGCAGTTGGGTGAAACCGCCTTTGCCATCGGTGACTACCAGACTGCCGAACAGCACTATCATGCTGCCTTATCTGCCTTTCCTGGCTACTTTAATGCACTTGCTTCGTTGGGTCGGGTTCGGGCTGCACAGGGCGATTTATCCGGTGCGATCGGGCGATACGAAGCAGCCGTCCTGCGGTTGCCTGATCCCACCTTTGTTGCAGCACTGGGAGACCTTTATCAGATGACGGGGCAAGAGAAAAAAGCAGCACAGCAGTATGCTCTCGTAGAGCAGATTGGACATCTGAGCACCGTGAATGGTGCACTTTACAACCGTCAACTGGCGCTGTTCTATGCGGACCATGACCTGAACACCGAAGTTGCCTATGCAAATGCCAAGGGAGAGTACGCGGTGCGACGGGATATCTATGGGGCGGACGCAGTCGCGTGGACGGCGCTAAAAGCAGGCAAACTGGACGAGGCGCAAGCAGCAATGAACCAGGCACTACGACTGGGTACGCAAGACGCGAAGCTGTTTTATCACGCTGGGATGATTGCCCACGCGGCTGGTCATCAAGCCGCTGCCCGTAACTACCTCCAGCGTGCCCTGGCGATTAATCCCCAGTTTGACCCGCTCCAAGCGTTGATGGCTCAAAAAACGATCGCTAAGTGATTTTGACGAGATGATTCACTTTATTTGCAGTTCCATCGCTCAGTCTCTCTCTCAGTTCCACCGCTCAATCACGAAACCTGTCCGCAAGGTTCTCGCTGCTTGTCTGGTCGTGATGGTTGTCATGCTTTCCACAACGACGGCAGCGATCGCTCACCCGCTGGGTAACTTCACGATCAACCATTTTGCCCGGATTGAGATGGAGCGCGATCACGTCCAGATTCACTACGTCGTTGATACTGCTGAAATTCCTACCTTTCAAGCGTTGCAAGCAGCGGATACAAATGGCGATGGCAAGCCGTCAAACGCAGAACTGAATGCTTACCTGGAGCGAGTCACACCGCAGTACGCGGATGGAATCATGCTCAGCGAAGCGGGTCGTCGGGTGATCTTGAAGCCGATCGCGCAACAAGTGACGACACTTCCAGGAGCCGGGGGACTGCCGACGTTACGGGTGGAGGCTGACTTTGCCGGAGCACTGCCCCCGTCTTCTACCAGCCCCCATCATCTCAAGTTTGAGGACAGTAATCATCGCGATCGGCTTGGGTGGCACGAACTCGTCGTCGCTCCTGCGGCTGGAGTCGCGGTGTTCAATAGCTCTGCATTTGGCAATGCCGTCACTGATGAACTGCGAGCTTATCCTCAAGACCGATTGGCGGCACCGTTAGACGAGCGCACCGCAGAATGGGACTCGACGACTGGAGTGGTGCCGGCAAGCGCGGTGGCACTCCGCACCCGCGATGGTCGCACTGTATCTCAGTCGCGTGGCGACCCGCTTGCCGACTTGATTGCAGTGCCACAGATCACGCCTAGAGTTGCCTGCCTCGGTTTGCTAGTCGCGGCTGCACTAGGGGCGCTCCACGCGTTTTCGCCCGGTCATGGCAAAACCGTGGTCGGGGCTTATCTAGTTGGCTCACGGGGCACTCCACGTCATGCCGCCTTCCTGGGTTTGACAGTGACGATTACTCATACAGCAGGCGTTTTTGCCCTCGGTTTTGTGACGCTGTTTGCCTCGCAGTATGTCGTTCCTGAGCGCTTGTTGCCCTGCTTGAGTTTTGTTTCTGGTGCGATCGTCGCGGTGATCGGCTTCAACCTTTTTGTGCGCCGATTACGCGCAGTCCGAAGCCAGGCTAAAAGTCACCACACCCATCAGCATGATCACCCGCATCATCCTGCTGTTTTAGGTCACGCGCCCGGTCATTTGCACCACCACACCCATGCTCATCCTCACGTTGATCAGGGGCATTCCCACACTGGACGATCGCACTCCCACCTACCACCGGGAGCCGATGGCACTCCGGTCACCTGGCGCAGTTTGCTGGCACTGGGTATTTCCGGGGGATTGCTGCCCTGTCCCTCGGCGCTGGTGGTTTTACTGTCTGCCATCGCTTTGCATCGTGTCGGTTATGGTCTCTTGCTAGTTGTTGCGTTCAGCCTTGGATTGGCGGCGACGTTGACTGGCATTGGCTTAGCGTTCGTTTATGCAGGAGGATTCATCAAACACTCAAAACTTGGAGCGATGAACAATGCTTTAGTCCGCCTACTGCCTGTGGTCAGTGCATTTGTGATTCTGTGCCTTGGTGCATTTATTTGCTATGAAACAGTTGCCCAAACGGAATTCGTACCACGGTTGTAGATCATAGCGAAACGTTCCGAGAATGGGTAGTGCTAAACGAAACTGTCAGAACTGGATACTCAAATCACAACTTTTTCATCGCCACAAACTCCCCTTCTCAATTCTTTTTGTTACATGGCTTGAAATGATACTTGCAATTCAGCGATTCGTTCTAGAAATCGTTTCCGCTGCCAATGCTCCGCTCCCTGTCCCTGTGCCAATATAGCAACGTTAATAGAAAAGTATATCCAAAGACAGATTATCTGTAATCGCGGCACTTGCTTAAAGGTTCTTTCATCTTCTTCTCAGCACAACTTCAGATCCAGCAATTTACTATTAGGCACGTTTGATTATCCACATGCCATTTTGTGTTTTCTGTTGTCTTCTGTCACAGCCGATTAGCAATTAAGAGAGCAACACGAAGCAGAGGCTGATTAGGCTTCATAGTGCAGATCAGGACCAACCCCACCCCATCAGGACAAAGAACGTTTATGTCAGCGAAAGTTGCGGTTGTCACTGGACAAATCACCATTAATGATGGTGGTTCGTTTCTGCTGACGGCTGCCGACGGGTCGATCGACGATCGCCGCGCTCAAGGCTTGTTTGTACGAGACACGCGCCTGATTTCTTATTACGAAATTTCGCTTGATCGACAACCCCTTACGCCAATCACCTCTAGCCCAATCACCCATCGCGTGGCTCGTTATGAGTTCACCAATCCAGAACTATTGACAGCGAAAGGAACTGTGCCTGCCAAAAAGCTGCTGATTAGCGTAAGGCGCGACATCATTGGCGGGATGCACGAAGACATTGATATCACAAACCATCATCAAGAGTGCGTTGAGCTTCAGTTGATGCTGGCAATTCGCTCTGATTTCGTCGATGTTTTCCGGGTTAAAGCCCAGCAGCTTGTGACAGAGGGCAGGATGGAAACCACCTGGAACGACAACACGTTGAGCAATATCTACCGCAATGGCTCATTCACCAGAGGGATTCGCATTCAGCCAGACGGAGAAACACCCCCCCGCTACTCGAACGGTCGGTTGGTTTTTGACCTTACTCTCGCCCCTGGTGAAACGTGGCACACCTGCATTAATTTCATTGCGCTGGTGGATGGAGAGGAACTGGTGCCGAAACATACGGATGCGGCGATCGATGCGACTCCTGCGGGCGAAGAGATGGAGAGCTTTCTAGGGTTAGCAACGCATCTGCACTCGTCCAATCGGGAAGTTGAGCGAACTTACCAGCAAGCCTTGGTCGATCTGGCGGCACTCAGAATTCCAGTAGATGGGGGCACTCCCGTTTGGATTCCAGCGGCTGGCATTCCCTGGTTTGTTGCCGTCTTTGGACGCGACCCTCTGATCGCCAGTTTGCAAACGATGGCAGTAGCGCCCAACTTAGCGCAAGGTACATTGCTCAAGCTAGCCGAGTTCCAGGCGACGGAAAAGGATGATTGGCGAGATGCAGAACCCGGTAAAATTCTGCACGAACTGCGGCAGGGGGAACTCGCACACTTGCAGCAAATCCCCAATACGCCATACTACGGCGCGATCGACACCACGATTTTGTGGATTATTACCCTATCTGAAACCTACCGTTGGACGGGCGATCGCAGCCTATTAGATGACTGTCATGCACCGCTAGAAAAGGCATTAACCTGGATCGATCGCCATGGCGACTTTGATGGTGATGGCTTCGTCGAGTATTGCAGCCGCTCTCAAGACGGCATTCAGAATCAGGGTTGGAAAGATTCGGGGGATGCGATTCGGGATACGGATGGCAATATTGTCAATGCCCCGATCGCGTTGTGCGAAACCCAGGGTCAGGTCTACGATGCGTGGCGACGAGCCGCAGATCTCTATGACGTTCGAGGTCAACCCAACCGCGCTCAGGAACTTCGCCAGAAAGCAGACGACCTGTATCAACGGTTCAACGATCGCTTCTGGATGGAAGACGAAGGCTTTTACTGTCTGGGTTTAGATGGCAACAAGCAGCAGATTCGCTCGATTACCTCGAATCCAGGTCACTTGCTCTGGTCAGGTATTGTGCCACCTGAACGGGCTAAACAATTGGTGCAACGATTGTTTCAAACCGATTTGTGGTGCGGTTGGGGCATCCGCACCCTGTCTGCTAAAAACCCGGCTTACGACCCGATCGGCTATCACACCGGCAGCGTTTGGGCACACGACAACTCATTCATTGCCGCTGGGCTGAAACGCTACGGCTACCACGCAGAAGCCAATCGCATTACTGAAGGAATTTTTGCGGCTGCCAGCCTGTTTCAAAACTACCAGATGCCCGAACTGTTTGGCGGCATCGAACGGCAGCCTGAAAATTTTCCCGTTCCATATAGTGATGCCAACATTCCCCAAGCATGGGCAGCAGGCGCGCTCCTCTGGCTAATTAGCAGTCTATTGGGGCTGGAAGCGGATGCGGCTAACCGCCGCTTGCACGTCCAACCTGTCTTACCAGATTGGCTGCCAGATCTGCAACTCACCAAGGTGGTTGTGGGTGAGGCAACCGTTGACTTGCGCTTTTGGCGCGAGGATGAACAGACCAAATGGGAAGTTTCCCATCAACACGGCGAATTAACCGTGTGTCTCAGCGATCGCTAGAAATCACACTCAAGTACCAAAAGGAGATTTCATTATGGCTACCACCAGAACTCGTCCACTCTCCCCTGCCGTTAGACGGAATGCTTACAAGTTTGAGAAAGCAGGACTCTTTCTCATGCGCTACGGTATCGTGCTGATTTTGTTTTGGATTGGGCTATTGAAATTTACTGCCGCCGAAGCTATGGGCATTCAGCCCTTTGTAGAAAACAGTCCGTTTTTTAGCTGGATGCTGCCGATTCTAGGGTTACAAGGCGTGTCGAATCTGGTTGGCGTGATTGAAGTGACGACGGCGCTCTTGATCGCAACTCGTCCCTGGTCAGCATTGGTCTCGGCGATCGGCAGCGCCATGGCAGTGATCACATTCCTGATCACCTTGAGTTTTATGCTCACCACCCCTAAAACCTTCGATCCAGCCTTCCCACTCCTATCAGCGATTCCAGGGCAGTTTTTGATCAAAGACATCTTGCTGCTAGGCGGGGCACTATGGGCATTAGGAGAATCATTAGGAGTGTTAAGTGGCGATCGCAATGGTAACGGTGTTCGTTACTAGAAATTGACGTTGTCTGGTTGCAAGGTTAACTGGGTTAACGCTGTCAAGTTAACGTTGCAAGTTCAAAATTTTTCTAAAAGGACTTCGTCATGACTCTGCAAGCGTTTGGCTTACTGTTCGGGTCGGAGACCCATTCCTGTAATTTGGTATCATGAATGGCTTGAAAGGCTTTGTAGGAGGGAGTTGCAGAGCAAAGTATTTTTGTTCTACTCAGAGCTTTGGGATGACCGGGCTATCGTAATCTACGGCTTGACTTGGGCAGATACGAATCACACACCGTATAAAGGCAAGAAGTGCTTCTCTATAAGGGTTTCAGGCAATGGTTGATTTGAGTCGCCCTGCTGAAGCCCTTGATTAGTACAGGTTTGGACTACTTTTGGACGGTGTACTAATCGAAAATCAGTAGTACATAGCCTCTTTTGATGCGTTTTTAACGGCTGAAACCCGCATTCTCTCGTAGCACTTCTGCACGATCCGCAATTAACCAATGAAAGTGCTGCTGCAAAAGCCTTTGAAGTTCATCGTGACACCAAATTGCACGAATGAGTCTCCGACCCGCTGTTGGTATCCATCCTCCTGAATGTCGCCGTGCAACTCTTTTTGAAGGTTGCCGGGACAAAGTTAGGAAAAGTTGAGTTCAGCCATCTTTTGGAGCACAGTTGGCTCTTGATCAAAACTCCAGAACTGCTGGCGGGGGTTCTGTTTTCTGCTTTGTCTGCGATCGCGTATTTTCTGGCGTTAACTCGCCTTAATTTGAGTGTTGCAGGACCTGCCTCTGCCCTTATTTACATTTTCTCTGTCGTCATGGGTCATTTTATTTTCAAGGAAGCAGTTCCTTTTAAGCATCTCGTTGGGCTAGGTTTTATTGTTTGTGGAGTCGTTTTAGTGGGTTCTAAAAACTAATTCTATGGGTCATAGCGCTGTACCGATCGAAGACATCAATATTGCCACTGCAACTGATGCTGTCAATGGCTAAGTCATCTCAACTGTAGAAAGGAGTAAACCGATTGACTGACAATCATTACGATGTGATTATCATTGGCACGGGAGCGGGTGGTGGAACTCTAGCGCATCAACTTGCACCAACAGGTAAGGAAATTTTGATTCTGGAGCGCGGTGACTTTTTACCCAGAGAGAAAGCCAACTGGAATGCCAAGGAGGTCTACCAGAAAGAACGTTACCATACGTCAGAAACCTGGTATGACCGGGACGACAAGCCGTTTCGTCCGCAGACAGGCTACTGGGTTGGGGGCAACACCAAAGTCTATGGAGCTGCCTTGATGCGAATGCGCGATCGTGACTTTGAAGCGGTTACTCATAAAGGCGGGATTTCGCCAGCATGGTGCGTGAAATACCAGGACTTTGAACCCTACTACACCCGCGCTGAGAAACTCTATGACGTACACGGGCTACAGGGGGAAGACCCGATCGAGCCGCACCGCAGCGAACCCTATCCGCATCCGCCCTTCAGTCATGAGCCTCGGATGCAAGCAATGAGTGAGGGTTTACAGAAGCAAGGGCTACATCCGTTTCATTTGCCTCTGGGTTTGAAATTGAACGAGGTAGACAGGACGTTAAGTGCCTGCATTCGCTGCGATACGTGTGATGGCTATCCATGTCTCGTTGATGCCAAAGCTGATGCTGATGTGAATTGCATTACGCCAATTCAGAACGAACCTAACATCACTTTGAAGACAGGGGCAAAAGTGCTACGGCTGCACACCAGTCCATCCGGTCGAGAAGTCACCAGCGTCGAAGCCGAGATCGATGGGGAGATTCATCAGTTTCAGGGTGGCATCATCGTAGTCGCCTGCGGGGCAGTTAATTCTGCTGTGCTCTTGCTGCGATCGGCAAATGATCGCCATCCGGTCGGACTGGCAAATGGTTCCGGCCAGGTTGGACGCAATTTCATGAAACATCTGGAATGTGTGGTTTTGACGCTGAGTCAAGAACCAAATGCGGACCAGTTTCAAAAGACAATCGCTATCAACGATTTCTACTGGGGTGAACCCGGCTTTCCCTATCCTATGGGACAAGTACAAAACACAGGCAATGTGCTTAAAGACATGATTCCTGCCGAAGCGCCGTCGCTGTTAGCTCCGCTTGCCAAGCTAACGCCAGGATTTGTGCTACAAGACATTGCCAGCCATTCGACGGGTTGGTGGCTCCAGTCTGAGGACTTGCCCGATCCTGACAACCGTGTGCAGTTAAAGGGCGAGCAATTGTGCCTGCATTACACGCCCAACAATACTGAGGGTCACGAACGCTTAGTGCATCGCTGGACGACGATTCTCAAAGCGATGGATAAGACAATGGAACACGCCGTTTTGCCCTTCGGGATGTATCCCCGCAATCAGCTGCCCATTCAAGTGGTAGGACACCAGTGCGGGACTTGCCGCTTTGGTGACGATCCTGCCACCTCAGTGCTCGATCGTAATTGTCAGACTCACGAAGTCGATAACCTATACGTGGTGGACAGCAGTTTCTTTCCGTCTCACTCAGGAGCCAATCCAACTCTGACCATTATTGCGAATGCGATTCGTGTTGCCGATCATTTAAGCGATCGGCTCAAGTAACCGTTTATTTTCAAATGCAACCCACTATGAGAGAGGTGACTGCCGTGCCTGAAGAATTTCGTCCAACTGCCGAACAGATTCCCGCTCAGACGCTACCCTATCCTGCCAGTCAGGAAGATATGGTGCCACAGCCAGATAGCGATTTGTCGAATTACAAGCCTGCTCATAAACTGCAAGGAAAAGTGGCATTGATTACAGGTGGTGATTCGGGCATTGGTCGAGCGGTGGCGATCGCCTATGCGATGGAAGGTGCAGATGTCGCTATCCTCTACAACGAACATGATGATGATGCCAGCATTACCCAATCGAAAGTCGAAGAAAAAGGGCAGCAGTGCTTGCGAATCAAGGCAGACGTGCGAGATTCGGAGCAGTGCAAAGGAGCTGTAGCACAAACCATCGAGAAATTTGGGCATCTCGATATCTTGGTGAACAATGCTGCGTATCAGATGGTGCAGTTTCAGCTTGAAGACCTGACTGAAGAACAGTTTCGTCGCACGCTAGAAACGAATGTGTTTGGCTACTTCTATATGCTGAAAGCAGCGCTGCCACATCTGAAAGCGGGTGATGCGATTATCAACACCAGCAGCATTTTAGGACTAATTGGCAAAGAATTCTTGATTGATTACTCGACGAGCAAAGGAGCGATCAACGCGTTCACTAAAGCGCTGGCGCAAAACCTGGCAGAGCGAAAAATTCGCGTTAATGCGGTGGCTCCCGGTCCCGTTTGGACACCCAACATTCCGGGCACAATGACAGCGAAACAGGTTGATAACTTCGATGTAGACAACGCCATGAAACGCGCCGCTCAACCTGAAGAACTAGCACCGACTTACGTTTACTTTGCGTCGGAAGACAGCAGCTTTGTGACGGGTGCGATTTTAGAAGTCACAGGCGGTCAAGTATCGAGTACCTAATGAACATCCAAGCTGCTGCCATTGCTTTTGTAAGTTTGACGATCGCCGACATGGAGCGATCGCTTAACTTCTACACAACTGTCCTGGGCTGCCAAAAAACCTCCGATCATGAAGTGGCAGGCGTAGAGTGCGATCGCCTGTATAGGTTACCCAATGTGCGCTTGCGTGTAGTGCAATTGCAATTGGGACATGAAACAATCGAATTAATTGAATTTCTCACGCCGAAAGGGAGACCGATCCCAGCCGATTCGCGCAGTCACGATCGCTGGTTTCAACATCTCGCGATCGTGGTCAGCGATATGTCAGAGGCGTATCAACATCTACGCGAGCATTGGGTGCCCCAAACCTCACCCAATCCGCAAACGCTACCAGAATGGAATCCGGTTGCTGGAGACATTCAATCCTTCTACTTCAAAGATTTAGATGGTCACAATCTTGAGCTAATTCATTTCCCAGAGGGTAAGGGAGATTCCAGATGGCAGCAGCCAACAGACGCACTTTTTTTGGGTATTGATCATACAGCGATCGTGGTGGCTGATACGGCTGCCAGTCGAGCCTTTTACTGCGATAAACTGGGTATGGGGTTGCAGCAAGAGAGCCAAAATTCTGGTGCAGAGCAGGAGCGACTCAGCGGTGTTTCTGACGTGCAAGTACAGATTAGTAGTCTGAAAGCATCGACAGGTATTGGGCTTGAGCTGTTGGAATATGCAAGCCCCAATGGTAGGCGACCGATGCCTGCTGACACTCATGCCAATGATTTGTGGGTTTGTCAAACCACGATCGTGGCGCAAAAGGTCACAACTGCAGTCCACCAACCAGTAGTTTCATCTTCAATGTCCTACCCAGTCGTTACAGTTTCAGAACCCATCTTAGGCTTCAAGCAGGGCTTTCTCATGCCAGACCCTGATGGTCATCTGCTTCGGGTTGTGCTTGAGTAAGCAGTTATAACGTCTTTTGCCACTCCTTATGCCAACCATAAGCTGCCCAGAAGTCTTCCGACAGGTTCAATCGACAACAGCCGCTTATTTTAAGGTAGCTGTCAAATCCCTCATGGGGTTAAAGGTAGCGTAAATGGTCAAAAGAGCAGTGAAAGCGGCATTCACACTGGCGATCGCGCTCGGCATAGCGTTCGTTTTAATGATGCCTCGCTTCAGCAATCACCCAGCCGTGGCAAGCGTCTCAGCAAAGGTTAAGCGGCTGCTCAGACCTGGTTCAGCCCGTTGACCGATACTATTCTTGGAGAACTCTTATTCTCAACATACTTCAATTTCTAATGGTTGGAATGGACCCAGTCACAGCCTCAAGTGTTTTATCAATGAGGCCGTAATGCCAGTGAAGCTACGGAACGCTTTCCCTCCGTTAGCGGACGAGCACCAATCTGTTAAACCACACCCCGCGATGCTGACGTGATGGCTATGAAACGGCCCAAGGCGGTTATTTCCAAAAGTGCTTTCCTAACTGAGACAAACTGTGATCACGGTGCAACTTGTGAGCAAACTTACAGTTCTAAGCCATGAAACGGCCCAAGGCGGTTATTTCCAAAAGTGCTTTCCTAACTGAGACAAACTGTGATCACGGTGCAACTTGTGAGCAAACTTACAGTTCTAAGCCACACGATAACTTTCATGCTACTTCCCCAAGCAAAGCCAGCGCTTAAGCAGTAAAACTAGAGCATCAGGAGTACAAACATCATGACACCAAAAAAAAACGACAGCCCTGCAGTCATTAAATCGGAAACAGAATGGCGCGCAGTGCTCACACCAGAACAGTTTCGGGTGCTACGCGAACATGGCACCGAACGTGCTGGCACGAGCCCACTTGATAAAACTGATCTCGAAGGCACCTATGTTTGTGCTGCCTGTGGCTTACCTGTTTTTACTTCAGACACGAAGTTCAACAGCGGCACAGGTTGGCCAAGCTTCTTTACCCCGATCGAAGGAGCCGTGGATACATCAATCGATCAATCTTTATCCTCCACACGCACCGAAGTGCACTGTCATCGCTGCGGTGGGCATCTAGGACATGTGTTTGATGATGGCCCTGTGCCAACGGGCAAACGCTACTGTATTAACGGCGTTGCCCTGAATTTTGCGCCGGAAGCATCTCCACAAGCAGAAACCTAAAGCTTGAGCTTAAGGGGTAACGGTGGCTCGCATCACCCGCATCCGAGTAATTTTTCGCACCCAACGGGCGCGACGCTGATCGTCTGGAATCACTAACCGTAGCGGTGCTTCGTCGGGTGCTAGGGCTTGCCCATCGCGGCGATCGGCAAGCAGCACGACCCGGTTGCCAAATGCTGGGTCGAATTCTGGTAAACCAAACACGACCGCGTAGCCATCCGCACCTTCGACAACCAGATAGCGTGCCAGATTAGAGCCGCGCAACTGTTCGTTTTGGGGCACGCCTGCTCGTTGCAGAATTTCCCTCAGCAATACGCCTTCATAGGCAATGTTGGTACCTTTGCGTTCCCGCACCGTCAAAGTCGTGCGAGGCAGTTTGGCTAAATCGGCGGCTGTAAAGCAAACCGGTTGTAGCATATCGCCACTGATACAAAACAACACTGCTGCTGCCGGAGCCGCTGCTAAGCGTTGGTAGACTGTGCTAGCGAGCGTGGCTGAGTTATTGGCATCATGAATTGGACGACGAACCTCAATAGCCTGACCTGTTGCTGTCATCATTTGAGGGGTATTCATGCTTATAGATTGCCCTATCATAAATAGTAGCAAGTCCCTAATTGTGTAAAGCAATTTGAAGTCAGTCATCTTGTCTCTGTATTTTTTGAGATGCTCATCAAAATATAGTTAGTTAAGTAGCTAAAAAGCATAGCTGCAAGCTAATGATCTAGGCGTTGAGAGGCAGTCGAGTAGAGCAGTGATGTCCTACTCGACTGCCTCTCAACGCCTTGTAACAGTCTAGAAGTTAGTTAGTTCTGTAATATTGGCGAAAGTAGGCTTAAGAAAACTGACGCGGCAGCTTGCTAAAATTTCATAACGCTGGTTTTAGTCCAAAGGCTACAGGAAAGCCGATGAAAACTGATTTCATCTTCTATGAGCTCTTTCAATCCACGCCCAGAGTCTTGTTTGAATTAGTTGGGATGACTGCGCCTGAAGACGGAATGTACAGCTTCGTTAGCCAGGAAGTGAAACAAACACGTTTCCAAATTGATGGCATCCTCGTTCCCCACTATCGTAGGCCGGAACTGCCCATCTACTTTATTGAGGTACAAGGCTATAAACAAAAAGATACTGAAAGCTTGTATCACAACTTCTTTAGTGAAATCAACCTTTACTTGAATGATTATCGACCACAGAACGACTGGCGTGGAGTCATTATCTTTACTGAACGCCGCTTTGACCCAGGTCTACCTCAGCACTATCAAGACTATGCCAAAAGCATTCGGCTCCAGCGCATTTATTTAGATCGGATGGCAGAAGAGACGGAGGGGCGGTCGTTAGAGGTTGAAGCCATTCAGTTAATTGGCGTGAAGGAGCAGAAGACTGCGGAACGGGCACGCGCTTTGATCAATCGGGCAAGAAGAGAGGTTACGGATGTATCCTCTCTGGCAGAGGTAATAGAATTAGTCAATACGGTTTGTGTCTATAAATTTCCCGATCTGAGCCGAGAGGAGATTGAAACTATGCTGGGACTAAGTGATCTGAGACAAACTAAGGTTTTTCAAGAGGCAAAGGCTGAAGGTGCTGAAGAAGAGCGCGATCGTCTGTTGCTCCTTGCCGTTCCTGCCTTGTTGGAAGCTGGATTTACTACCGAACAGATTGCTTCTAAGCTCAAGACAGATGTGCCAACCATCAACCGCATCATTCAACAGCAGCACGGGCAGAATTGAGCCGATTGGTATAACACCCATCAGTATCTGGAAATCCTCAGAGCTTTCTCTGAGGATTTTTCTCCTGTTAACTTGCACCAGTTCAGCAGGATGAATCACAGACAGCTACTCTTGATTGCTACTCTCCGTAAAAATCTATTTTCAGTGCCTATCCTGTTTCAAACGCAGTATCCTGCTCTCAGGAAGCATTAGTCAGAGCAAAAATGACTCGCGTAATCGCACTTTTCAACCAGTCTGGTGGTGTAGGGAAAACGACACTCACCATGAATCTTGGTTACCAATTGTCTTCTCGAGGTCATCGTGTACTGCTTATTGATATGGATCCACAGGCCTCTCTGACTACCTTTATGGGGTTGGACATTACGGAGCAAGATAAGACTGTTTACAATGCCCTCATTTCCGAGGACGATGAGCCAATCCCTATTTACTCTGGCATCCATGAGATGGACCTGTCTCCTGCTAACATTATTCTTGCTAATGCAGAGCAGGAGCTAATCCTGGTTGAACAACGGGAGATTCGGCTGAAAGAAGCGCTTGCTCCACTCGAAGACAAATACGACTTTATCTTGATTGACTGCCCACCCAGTTTAGGGCTTCTGAGTCAGATTAGCCTAGTTGCTGCTAACCATGTTCTAGTGCCAATTCAGACGCAGTTCAAAGCTCTTATGGGTACAGATTCCTTGCTTAAAACCATAAAGAAAGTACAACGCCGATTGAATAAAGCCCTTACCATTGCTGGGTTCTGCCCTACTATGTACTCACCCAGCAATGCTCTCGATCAGCGTACGTTGGAAGCGATCACTGAGCAACTAGCTTCCTTAGGTACAGTCTTTACTCCTATCCCCCGTGCAACAGCCATAGCAGAAGCATCCGAGTATGGTAAGCCGCTGGCTCTATCCCCTAAGAAGAACTCAACCGTTCTTGCCATTTTTGATGAAATCGCTATAGCAATGGAGCAACTCTAGATGAGTCTAAAAAAGCCTCCAGCTAGCCGCACTCGGCTCAAAAATGTCACGCTCTTTAATGAGGAAGATGAGATTACTCCCAGCCCGCAGTCCACTTCCTTAGATAAAATCAAGCTGCCTGAACAACAGCCTCGCCGCTATTTCGATCCTGAGAAGCTAGCGGGCTTGGTTGAATCGATCAAGCAACATGGCATTCTAGAGCCATTGCTCGTTCGCCCTCTAGGGGCATCGGCTTATGAACTGGTGGCAGGGGAACGCCGCTATCGGGCAGCCACAGAAATCGGGCTAACCGTCGTTCCAATCGTCATTCGCGAAATGAGTGACAGTGAAGCCCTCCAAATTGCCCTCATTGAGAACCTGCAACGAGAAGACTTAAACCCGGTCGAGGAGACCGAAGGCATCCTACAACTATTAGCCATCAAGCTCCAGAAAGCAGAGCCCGAGGTGATTTCTCTGCTCCACCGCATGCTAGATGAAGCCAAAGGAAAAGTTCCCCATAACGTTATGGGGAACTCTGAAGCCAACACAATTCAGCAGGTCTTTGAGGGTATCGCTTTGATGGAGTGGCAGTCTTTTGTTAGCAATCGTCTCCCTCTCCTAAAGCTACCAAGCGACATCCTACTTGCTTTACGCAAAGGCTTAATCGCATACACCAAAGCTCAAGCGATCGCCCGGATTAAAGATGAACCACAACGAACGGAGATTTTAGATGAAGCGATCACTCAGGACCTCTCCTTAGCTCGGATCAAAGAGAGGATTGCAGAAATTCATGCTGCTCGATTGACTGCAGACCAGCAACTCTCTTCTCTAAAGCATCAGTTTGAGGATGCCTATCGGCGGATCAAAAAGTCAAGAGTATGGGATGCTCCTCAAAAAAAGCGGAAACTGGAAAAACTGCTAGAAGACTTAAACGCAATCCTAGCCGATGAATAGAAGTAGAAGTAGAAAGAAAAAGTGGGCTGCGTGCCAAGGTACTGCAAGCTTGTGCCAGTTGGGAGTGTCTCACAAACGGTGGCAAAAGAGAGATTGAGAAGGGCGATCGCGCCTTGACGGCAGCATCGGCTTCCTGCTGTCTCGCAACCCATCTCAGAATCAAACTCTCACAATAGT
>JAHHIE010000075.1 GCA_019358945.1 Stenomitos rutilans HA7619-LM2
CGAAAAGTGACAGAGGCGTTCAAGCAGACGATGGAGATTGTGTTTGATGAGTACCTGCCAAAATGGAACTACACTGCTAAGCCGCAATCACTATGATTTCCGGTTTTATTGAATCCATAATCCTTAGCCACTCCACCAATTTCCGTGTATGCCTCGTGTGTCAACTGCCCTTGTCTTGGCTTTGCCCACAGTTGCGTCAGGGCAACCTCCAGCAATGGCAAATTTCCGGGTTCCTGTCCTACCTCATCCAGAATGCGATCAACCAGTCCTGCTTCTAGCTGCACAACCTTTTTTGTCGCTGGTCGTTCGATCGCCGATCGCAACTCCTCCCGATTCATCGGACCCAGCTTTAAATCTGCCTCATGCAGCGCATCCGCCAGCGGACGATAGGCATACGCCTGCCCACAAAAATCAGCCCGCAACGTCAAAACGATCTTTAGCCCCGGTACATCCTTCACGCCTGCCAGCAGTACATCCAGCAACGGTTGGCGTTCCTCTTCCGCACAGAGCGTAAACAACTCCTCAAACTGGTCAATCACCAACAGCAAGCAGCGGGTCGTCGGAGTTTGCCGGAGCATCTCTGCCACCACATCCTGCAATGTCACCGTCCCGTCTTGCAGTGCCTTCGCTCGTTGACTCAGCAACACCAGCGGATCAACATTCGGTTCGGGAGCCTTCAGTGAGAGTAATGCTGCCGCCAAATTGTGGAACGATCGCTTATCGGGATAGCCAGGTCGCAGCTTACAGATCAACCAACCCGTCTCTTGAGCCAATTGCGGCAACAGCCCAGCAAACACCAGCGAAGACTTCCCACTGCCAGAAGCCCCCACCACAGCCACCAATGGCTTAGTTTTCACCGCATTCACCAGCCCCTGCCGAACGCCCCCATCCTCCCGCACGACATCCTCAATAAACGCCTCTCGTCCAAAGAAAAACTCTGCATTCTCTTCCTGAAACGCAGACAACCCTTGATAGGGGCAGGGCGGCATTTCGCCAAAGTCAGCAATTTCCTGATCCGCATTCACATCAGTCTTGGACGATTGCGCCTGAAGCAACTCAGCAATTTGGCTTCGCATCGCCAGCAATAATGCCTCAAAAGCCTGCTCTGTCCAACCGTTGTAAATGCGATCGCCAATCTGAAGATCGCCCCCTGCCACCTCCTGGATGTGGAGGTCGTACTGGGCAAGCTTCTGCAAAACCTCGCGACGACGACCCCCATGCAAAATCTCACGGAGCGCTGCGAGGTTTTCCTCAGCCTGCTGTCCGTCCTCAATCTGCTGCAAGATGGCATCGGGGTCGTCACCTTGGGACATATTAGTGTTTTAGCAGAGAATTAGGCACAATCTCCATCGAACAACAAGCACCACAGACAAAGTTCGTGGAGTCAGCAAGGCAAACAAGTCTACAAGTCTGAATTCCAGAAAAGAGATGGCGATCGTTGGGTTGGTTTCTTTATGTATGGTGGGCGATCAATTCCATGCTTTTGGCTCAACGAGCAGTTCGAAAGAATTTGATGGCATAGCAGGTAGGCGATAGATCACTCAATCGCGAAAAAAGAAAAGTAATTCAAGTCTCCAAATCTAACCGCTGTTTATATCTACTCAATTGTTTCAGACTTACGCAATCCCCAAGCACTGACCTGCTGATTCATGCTGCTTGATTGTACCGCTTTGATCGCCTCATATAGGCATGATGCTCGTGCAGGTAGGAGGCATATTGAATGGGGTTTGAGTTTTCTGCAGCTCGGTCTACACGAACTGTCTCGTCCTTGCTACGAGCGATTGCCTCTACCCCAACTCCGGACACTTGCAAACACAATCCACCTCAGCTTGTGCTTCTCTGCGTAAAGGAGAGGTTTTAGCCCGCCGGGTTGAATTTTCCAATACGGCAGCTTCTCATAATAAGACTGCCTAAGAGGGTGTTTGAAAAGTCAGCAGAGACGTAAAAAAGCTCACTCAGTGTAAGCTGCGAATTGTACAATACAGCGCTGAGAGAGCATCATGAGTAAAGCTTACCCCAGTAATCTGACCCACGCCCAATTTGAACTGCTCAGTGACCTAATTCCAGAGGCAAAACCGGGCGGGCGACCCCGGAGTGTGGATATGTGGGAAGTGCTCAACGCCATATTCTATATCCTGGTCGAGGGCGTGCGGTGGCGAGCCTTACCTGGGGATTTCCCTGCCTGGCAAACCGTGTACACCTACTTTCGTAACTGGCGCAAAGATGGAACGTGGGTGCAGATTCATGCTCAAGTGCGGCCTTGGACGCGAATGGCACAAGAGCGTCCCCGCAGTCCATCAGAAGCGATCATTGACAGTCAAAGTGTCAAGAGTGCAGCAGGCGTGAGCCAGTCGGTGGGCTTTGATGGGGGCAAACAAATCAAAGGGCGCAAGCGGTTTATGACGGTCGATACGCTGGGCTTAGTGCTGCGAGTGTTGGTGACAGCCGCCAATGTGGGAGAACAAACGGGCGGCAAACAAGTGCTCAACCAGGTCAAACAGATGGACAAGGACGTGGCTCGCCTGCAGACGATTTGGACGGATGGCGGCTTTGGGGGTGCCCCTTTTCTGAGGTGGGTGATGGATGTGTGTCGATGGGTTGTGCAGGTGGTTCTACGCCCTGAACAAACGAAAGGGTTTGCATTGCTCAAGAAACGGTGGGTGGTGGAGCGGACTTTTGGTTGGCTGATGCACTCTCGGCGATTGGTCAGAGACTATGAGTTGTTGCCCGAAACCTCAGAGACGTTTATCTACCTGGCTATGATCCGTATTATGGTCAGGCGGTTGGCATAAAAGCTGACCCCTCACTCCTTTTCAAACACCCTCTTAGACCTCTGCACCGCTACGGTAGTAAACATAGTCTCTAAATTAAATATAGATATAGAAATCAACTGAAAATTCGACCAGATGGCATAGGAAAAGTATTTCTATTAATCCTATAGCAGGTAGCAATTCAAAAGCTCAAAGATATTAATTTACCTAACGTCTGTTAGGTAAACTTAGGTGTATTTAGAATGCACTATAGAAGCGATTTTAGAGCCAGTTATAATCGTATTAGCACAACAATTTTCATACCTATCATGATGCATTCAAAAGTTCCCTCGTCATTACTTGAAGCCCTGGAATTCTTTAAAGAGACAGAGCAAGTTAAAGCCAATCCAAAGCTATTTGGAAACCTCAAGACGGCCCTAAGACGGTATGTGATTTCGGGCTACAAGCATTTGTCTGACTATCAGGTTGGCACTCTTAATCTTTGCCGAAGCCTGATGGAAATTAGCATTAAACAATTCAGAGAAGCTGAAACACATTTCAACGCTTCAGCCATTGCGATCGGTACCCATCCAGGCACACTTGCCAATTATCGATCGGCTCTTAATCGCTTCATCAAGTGGATGCAAGAGCAAGACTGGTATCACGAAGCAGCAGGAACCTACGATGGCAAATATGCACCTCGAATGGGCAAGCTAGGCTTTGACCTTACTAAGCAAAGAAAAGGTCGAAGGCAGTATTCTGCCAAACCCTATGCCCTTAAAGAATCAGATTTGGCTCCCGGGTTGGTCACGCAATTGGATAAATTCTACCGATTCTTGACCGCTGCCGAAATTCCTAAACGGCAGGATCCGCCTGTTCGAGATAGTACTGCAAAACCCTATAGATACCACATTCTCTGCTTTTTAGGATGGCTACATCATGTCGAAGAATGGCCGCCTAATGAGCTTAAAATTGAACTGATTGCAGATCGTGAGTGGCTTGATGAATTTATCGCTTGGGGCATCAACGATCGAGGTAACAGCTATGGTTGGGCGATCTTATTTGGTGCCACTGCTCTCAACGTTGCGAAATGGCAGCATTACCGAAGATCCCAAGTCACCAAATACAAGGACATTAAGGAAGTTGAAGCCATTCGAGCGCTACTGAATGAACTCTCACAGAAGCACAGAAAAGAGCCTCGACGGACAACTTCAAAAGAGGCGCTTGAAGAGAAGCTTATTACTTTAGAGCAGTGTATTGAGGTTACCCGTTACCTAAGGCGGTGTTGTGCTCCTAGAAGAAGCAGATTTGAACGGACAGGTAACAGTAGTCCATTGCAGGTCCAAAACGTCCTGAAACAGCCATAATGCAGAATTGGCAACGATATCTGCTGATCGCAATTCTGACTTATTGCCCTGTTCGGCAACGCGAACTCAGAGAACTAGAGCTGGGACGAACTCTGTTTAGAGAGATCGATGGCTACGTCATTAAACTTAAACCAGAAGATCACAAGACAGGAAGCAAAACAGGGAGGGAGAGAGAATTTCGTCTTCCTCCAATACTGACCGATGATTTAGATGAATGGTTGAATACTTGGCGACCAAAGGTGCAGACTAATCACAAGCGGGTTTTCCTCAGGCTCAATCTCCGCAGGATGGAAAACTTTGGTGAGCCCTACGAAGGCTCGAAGTTAGGAGAGATCATTGTTCGTACAATGTACACAGCTACAGGTCACCTATTTGGCGAGCCGAAACGAACCTCTCCTCATGATTTTCGACGAATTGCAATTACCTGGCAGCGCAAGTATGGAAGTCGTGATCAAGACGAAGCCCTGGCTGAAATGATGGGACATTCAGTTAGAGAAGCCGATCGCACCTACAGCCAGTTAACAAGCCGAGAAAAAACCGACAAAGCAGTCAAGTGGTGGAAACACAATACGCAACTCTAGTAAGCTGTGTTTGGGAAATCCTTCTCAAAACTGCTTACTTAAAAAAACTCGCCTCCTCAGTAATCGGGGAGGCGAGTTCAGATTTAGGTCTTACGTCCGTTTGCTGAGCTAGCTGCTAGATAATGTTCAATTGCCTGCTGATGGGCTCGAGGATTTCCACGGTTTCGAAGCCAATCTACCAAAAGCCTTGCGTTATAACGTATAGCTTTTGAATTAATTCGAACCCAATGAATATCTTCGATAAGTAAACCACTGAGCCTGTATTTTTTAAGTGTTTCGGGACTAAGTCCCGTTAATTGGGAGGCTCCCCACTTATCAACGAACTCAGCTGTTTGTTGATAATCTAAATCGTACTTGCGTCGGATCGGTCTCGATCGCCTCTTTACTCTTGCCTTCGTGCTATTTTGAGTTGCCGCTGAAAATCTTGCTTCTTTAGCCTTCGCCTTGGCTAGTACGTCAAAATTGCTCATAGAGCCTTTCCAAATGAGGGATGGATAGGCTTCCTCTTTTTACTCAGTTGTTAAACGGAGTTTACTCAAGGCTTTCTGCTTTATAAGGCGCAGGCTGACCTGATCTTAAAGTACCCAACAATAACTAAATCGAATACGCTCCTGAAAATACTAAAACTCAGGCACGAACAGATCCCGTTTGTTCCCCGCATAGTGCTTGTAAATTACCTCTGGGGAATTACCGACTAAACGGGCAACATCCTTCGCGTCTAACCCATGCTCTAAAGCCAAGGTGATGAATGTGTGTCTAGTCTGGTAGCATTTCCTGTACTCAATACCCATTTTTTCCAGTACAGGACGCCAGATCCGATTGCGGAAGTTGTTTGAATCGATCCACTTACCGGTTGGACTTGGGAAGATCAGCCTTTCTGGTTGACAGTCTTCTGGCCTAATTGACTCCAAAAATTGCCTTAACTTAACATTACAAGGGAATTTACGTCGTTCTTGAGTTTTCAGCCCTGTTTTGCAGACAGCGCCATTCTCTGATTCAACTACGGCCTGCTTAAATAAGACAAACCTGAAGTCGGCAGCGATATGTTTCCATTGCAGAGCTACAGCTTCAGAGGGTCTGCATCCTGTATTAAACAGGAAGAAGATATAAGGGTAGTAGTAAGAATGCTTAACGCGAGAAAACTTTGGGCAGGCTGTGTTCTTCTCGAAAGCTTCAAGAATCGTATCCCTCTCTTCAGCCGTAAACGGATTGATATCCTCCATTCCACTTCCGCTAGCAGCCTTGGGTAGCTTAATCTCACTCGCCATTCCCTTAAAGGGGTTCTCACTGATCAAGCCAGCCTTAATTGCTCAATCACAGCAGGCAGACAAGCGAACGATAAATCGTTTGGCAGAGTTAAGTGGAACGTTTTGGAGTACATGGTCCCTGATTTCAACCGCCTGCTCCAAATCGAGCGTTGGCAGATCTCTCAAGTAGCCAGAGAATGTCCGGTACTGCATTCGCATTGTAGACGGGCTGCATTGAGGACGCTTGTACTCCAAAAATTTCTCCCAGAGCTGGTCAAGCGTTGGCTGCAGCTCTTCTTTCGTTTCTTCAGGAGCATCAGTACTTAGCGATGATTGTGGCTTGTACTTGCCCAAAGTAGAGTCAAAATTTCCAGAGAGAATATCTAACTCAATTTCCTTGGCTCGCTTTTCTGCAAACTTGCGAGTCTGAGGTGTATCAGCAAACCTTAAAGATAAGTAATGTCTTCTACCTGCGTAAGAAAAGACCAGCTGTAAGCGCCCATTTGACGTTTTAATTTGTACCGATCCCTTAGAAGCCTTTCCTTTTTGGGATTTCGCGCCTTTTAAATACATGGGCCAACAGGAGTAAAGAGCGTTTGTACTATAACTCTACCCCAATCCTACCCCAATTTCCGACCTAAGTTACCCCAAAAATACCTAATTTTTACCCCAATGTAATGAACTTAGAAGTTCAAAAGCCAATACCCAAAAGCGCAAATGGCTCTCGCATACTGGCTTTTGGGTGTTTTAATCTACGGGACTGGCGGGATTCGAACCCTCGACCTACCGCTTAGGAGGCGGTCGCTCTATCCTGCTGAGCTACAGCCCCAGGTACAGGGTGATTATAGCAAGTCTCGATCGCGTGCAGTTGCTTTGACTTTTCTAAGTGAGAACAGGTGCAATGGAATTTACTGCGACAGCGGCTTTAGCTGAGTCACCTTGAGTTTAAAGTTGCCGCCAGCCAACTCACCAAAGGCACGAACACGAATGAAATAGATACCTGTTTTAGTGATGCGAGTAAATAGGAGCGAATTCGTACTACCGTCCGGGCCATCGTCGTTTTCAGCCACCGTAGAGCCATCGCTGCCGATGAGAGCCACGATCGAATCAAAGTTCTCAGAGGTCAGGTCGATCGAAAGTTGATCGCCTTCTTTAAGCTGCAACACGTAGTCGCGGGCAAAGCCACCTTGCCCGGTAGGCAAATCTTTATCAGTCAGCTTGTCTGTTATTGCCTTGCCAGACGTGATAGGAACTGGCTTATAGAAAACGGTTTGGGCATTCATCGCCAGCGCATTCAGATCCACTGTCAAAAGCGTCAGCGGCACAAGCAAAAGACGAAGCCCAATGGTCAAACAGTCATTCATGAATGCGATGGTGTAGGTAGCAAGATTCAAGCTCGTGAATATTATGGCTCAGTGCTGCTTGAGCAACGCAGATTGTAGAGGGAAGTTTTAGGGTAAGGCGGAAGTAAAGGGATGAAAGGCTAAAGGATGAGGGATGAGCGGTCAGCTTTTAGCCTTTAGCTGTACTGGCACGGGAGGTTGTTCCCCTCAATTGATTAAGGTGGAGAGAGACGCAAGCCTACCGTAAGGCCATAACATTGCACGTTAACGCCGCTCTAACGCTTAGGCAGCGCTGAGAAATTCAACGCCGCTACAGTCGCACGCTCAGGGGCAGCGCCGTCCAACGATGAGCGACCGCATCAGGGCTTTCGAATTAAACTCTTACGCGTCCTGGCTTCGTCACTAGCCCTTCCAGGCGGCAACGCGCATATGAGCTTGATGCCATTGCCGCATGCAAACAACCTCCTGTGCTAATACACCTACACCCTATACCCCAACCCCTATACCCCTTTCTGCAACCTACTCATTCTGCGCGGTCTGCGTTGGAAAGGCTCCGGGACGTACCGCCAGGGTTTGAGTTTGTCCGTTGCGCTTCAATTCAACCTGAAGGTTGCCACCAACAGAGCTTCTTTCAACGGCTTGCTGCACATCCTCTGCGGTTTTAACCAGCTGCCCGTTGATTTTTTGAATCACATCACCCGGTTTGAGTCCGGCTTGGGCGGCGGGTGAGCCACGCATCACTTGATACACCAATATCCCACTTTCTTCCTTCACACTGACACCGGCTTCAGGATCGCTATTGATTTGCTTCTTGAGTTCGGGTGTCAGCGTGGTCATGCGGATGCCCAGGTAGGGATGGCTGGCTTTACCTGTGGCGATGAGCTGGCTCGAAATTTGCTGCGCTGTATTGATGGGAATGGCAAAGCCTAGTCCCTGCGCGCCTCCAATAATGGCTGTGTTCATGCCGATGACTTCGCCACGCTGGTTGAGCAGTGGGCCGCCGGAGTTGCCAGGATTGATGGCCGCATCGGTTTGGATAAAGCTAACGCGCTTGTCAGGAGCTTTTACCTGGGCACTGGAGCGTCCAGTGGCGCTGATAATGCCAACGGTAACGGTGTTGTCTAGCCCAAGGGGGTTACCGATCGCGATCGCCCATTCACCGGGTTTGAGTTGTTCTGAGTTACCCAGGTTAACCGTTGGCAATCCGCTTGCCTCTACTTTGACGACGGCCACATCTGTGAGAGGATCGGCACCTAAGACCTTGCCTTTAAATTCACGCTGATCTTTTAAAGTCACAGTTACAGTATCGGCACCATCCACCACGTGCGCATTGGTTAGAATCAACCCATCGGCTTTAATGATGAACCCAGATCCTGTACCACGTTCTACCCGCGTTGCAGGGCCTGTTGGGATATCGCCAAAAAATTGCCGGAAGAAAGGGTCATTGAAAATTTCTGGTCGGCGAGTTTTGACCGTCCGAGACGAGTTGATACGAACCACCGCAGGCCCCACCCGTTCGACCGCATTCACAATAAAGTTAGGGTCGCTAGACGACAAAATTGCACCACTCCGGTTGGGAGCCTGCGCGATCGACGACGCTGGTGTGGAAGGACTGACCGTTTGCGCGATCGCCGCCTGCGTCGAAGCCTCGTTGGATGACAACCAGTGATCACCCAGCATCACTGTCCCTGCACCGAAGAGCGGCAGTAACAAGAGAACCGCTCGCTTTTTCCAGACGGGCTTGCGTGTGTTGCTTTGTTTATCAGTAAAAGTGTTCATTGTTGTACTGTCCAATGGTTCGCGAGTGTAAAAAGTATGTTGAGTCCAACGCTATGCAATTGATCACCCTGCTGCGTCTTGGCTCTTAATGGCTAGGGGCCGACTGTTGAGAGCCATCAATGACTTCACCCTTACGCTCATCCTACCGTATCCAAAATCTAGAGCAGGTATGTGACGTTGCAGTCGCAATCGCATCCCGGTTGAATGAAGCCTGATAGGCAAGCAGCTTCACGACTTGTGGGCAGACGCTAGGCGCAAAAAGGCTACAGGAGAAGGACGCTCAAGGGCAATGCTTTGCTCCCAAACGGGCAAAAACTTTGTCATTTTAAGTTCACGCTGAAAACATGCGATCGACAAGTCGAGTTGATAGTTTCTAATCACAGGTGAATGAACTGTTAAGGGCAGACAGCTAGAAACTTGCTTCAATAATCCTGATAGTTCCGTTGCGATCGCATGATGATTGTCCGGTGCTTACCAGGTGAATGTAACGCTGGTCTAGGCTGTCTGGCCTTTTTTTACGTTTTCTCACGTAGAATGCTCGGATTTGTTGCGGTGGAAGGTTTGAGGCGCGATCACCTTTAACGATCAGGTGTTGTGGCTGTTTCGGCTTGGATAGAGTGAGCTGTGTGACGCTCGTTTGACCGCAGAGACGCAGAGAGCACAGAGGAGGTTCTTGGCGTGTTCGAGGTGATGGTTTGATGTTTTGCCGTCTAACCCTTTGCCTGCTCCAAGATTTTTTGTGCCACCGCTTCTGGTACAGGCATCACTGAGAGACGATTGCCTTGGCGCACCACCCAGAGATCATCGGAGCTGAAGGTTTCGCGGAGCGTCTCTAGCGTGATGATCTCCGGGAAGGTTTCGACAAATTCAACGGCGACGGTTTGCCAGCGCGGTGATTCCCTGGTTGCTTTGGGGTCGTAGTAGTTGCTGTTGGCATCAAACTGGGTAGGGTCGTCAAGATTGGTTTCGGCTACCTTCATTAGCCCAGCAATACCAGGTGGCGTGGTGTTGGAGTGATAGAAAAACACCAGTTCACCGAGTGTCATTGATCGCAAAAAGTTTCGCGCCTGATAATTGCGCACGCCATCCCAAACAGTGGTGCGATCGCGCTTCAGGTCTTCAATACCATACACATCCGGCTCCGATTTCATTAACCAATATTTCATGCCGGGTCTCTTTGTACGACTTCTTTTTGCGTGATCAATGTTTCCACGACACGTACCAGGCGATCAACCGTTTCTGCTTGCTGCCTGGACGTTTTTGCCTGCTTATTAACGGTTTTCGCTTGCTGTTTCGTTGCTTTGGAAAGCTCTTTCACGCTCTCCTTGACTGTTTGGGATAGCTCCTGAACCGACTCCGACTGCTTCTGCACCATCTCAAATTGCTGCTGGATCATCTCATACCAATTTGAATTGAAAATGCGACACATCCTGTAGGGGCAAAGCATTGCCTTGCCCCTACCCACCGATTGATCTATAGCCGTCATTCTTTAAATCGGTATCAGACTGCTGCTGCACGACAGCCTTAATTTCAGTCAAATCGGCTCTAAACTCCAGCGTGCTTTGCTTCATACTGAGCCGAAACTCGGTGATGCCTTCCGTCAGTTTGCCAACCTGATCAATCAGCACATCCATTTTGGGGCTAAGGTTGCCGTTAGAAGCATGGGTCATAGCGTCATTGTCGCTGATATTCGTCAGTGGAGGGATTCTAGCACACGGCTGATCCTGCCACGTTAGTAGCGAATCCGGGGATCGATGTAAGCGTTGAGAATGTCAATGAGGATGCTGACCAACGCGACGATCGCCGCGAAAAAGACGACAATGCCCTGCACGGTTGGATAATCCCGCTGCGAGATGGCACGATACAGGCGATTTGCCAATCCAGGCCACGAGAACGTCACCTCGGTCAAAATGGCACCCCCCAAAAGTGCGGCAAACGTGAGACCAAGAATCGTGATGACCGGAATCATGGCGTTCTTGAGTGCATGAGCAACCAGAATCCGTCGTTCGGGAATGCCTCTCGCTCTTGCCGCCTCTACATAATCTGACTTTAAGGTTTGCTTGAGGTTAACCCGCACAATGCGTTCAAAAATGCCGCTAATGAGAATGCCCAGCGTCAAACAGGGTAGCGACAGATAATACAGCGCCATGACAAACTGGGTCAGGTTGCCTGCCAGAAGACTATCGATCGTGTACAGCCCAGTCAACCCTTCTGGCGCAGGAATGGTGACGGGAAAGCGCGTCCCTAACGGAAACCAGCCCAACTGAACTGAGAAGATGAGCTGGAGCAGCATGCCCAACCAGAACAACGGAATCGAATACGTAAGAATACCAAATAGCCTGCCGCCCACATCAAATGGGGAGTTGGGACGAGAGGCCGAAAGAATCCCCACGCCGATGCCCACAACGAGGGCGATCGCCATGCTAAACACGGCCAGTTCCATCGTTGCCGGAAAAAACTTGAGAATAATCTCCCACACTGATTGCCCCTGACTCACCAGTGATTGACCCAGATCCAAATGCAGCAGCTTCCACAAGTAGTCAACATACTGCTCAAGCAGTGGTTTGCCTAAGCCCAGTTGGTTTCGCAGTTCGTCTTTGGCTGCCTGTGGCGCACGTGGCCCCAGTAGCGCATCAACCGGATCACCAGGGGTCGACCGCAACAGCAGAAACACCGCTGTTGTAATTACCCACAGCATTAAGGGGGCGAGGAGCAAACGAGCCAGGATGTAGTACCGGAGGGAGCTAGAGCGAGACATGGAAGTAGGGAGTAGTGAGTGGGGCTAAAGGCGTTAGTTCGCTTTTCTACATTAGTTTGCTTTTCTACAAAGAAATAAACGTTTGGTTCAAGGTAGCGTCATGCTTTGCTATACAACCATCCTATGGGTTGTTGCTACAGTGCTGACAGCACTCAGAATGGTATGTTCATTCAAACTCTTATCGTCAACCCTATCTTGTCGCGCTATGGATACTACAAGCCACTTGCTGAACCCACTCAAAGCCCCTGGATGGCTGCAACAATTACAGTGGGTTGGTGATCCGGTTGGGTATATGGAAGCGGCGGCCCGACAGCATCCCGACCTTTTTACGGCTAAAGTCGTTGGTTTTGGAGGCACGTTAGTCTTTTTAAACGATCCACGAGCCATTCAAGAACTGCTCACCAACGATCGCAAGACGTTCCTTGCGCTGGGTTGCTCTAATCAGATTCTGTCGCCATTGCTGGGTGATTACTCCATCATCATGCTAGATGGTGATCAACACAAACGGCGCAGACAGTTACTGATGCCGCCCTTTCATGGTGAGCGCATGCGTGCCTTTGGGCAACTCATCTGCCAGCTAACGAATGCCGCGTTCGATCAGCTTCCGCTTAATCGTCCTTTTTCTGCCCGCACAGTCATGCAAGAAATTTCGCTACAGATTATCTTGCAGGTAGTGTTTGGGCTTACGGAGGGCGATCGCTGCCATCAACTCAAGGACTTGTTAGCCTCTTTGCTGGATTTATTTCGATCACCACTCTCTTCTAGCTTTTTGTTTTTCCCCGTCTTACAAAAAGATCTGGGTGCCTGGAGTCCTTGGGGAAAATTTATTCGTGAGCAGCGGCAGATTGATGCACTGATTTATGACGAGATTGCCGAACGCCGCACGAAGGACGATCGCGATCGGATTGATATTCTCTCGATGCTCATGGCGGCACGGGATGAAGCAGGACAGCCGATGACCGACCAGGAACTGCGCGATGAACTCATGACCTTGCTCTTTGCAGGGCACGAAACTACCGCTACAGCCATGTCCTGGGCGCTGTACTGGGTACATCACTTACCTGCTGTGCGCGAAAAACTGCTTCAAGAATTAGCTACCCTTGGACAAAAGCCTGACCCGATGGATGTCTTCCGCTTACCCTACCTCACGGCTATTTGCAACGAAACCCTGCGGATTTATCCCGTCGCCATGCTGGTGTTTCCTAGAATTGTACAAACGCCCGTAACCTTGCTTAATCATCCGCTCCCCCCAAAAACAGCCGTTGTTGGCTGCATCTATCTCCTGCATCACCGAGAAGATCTCTACCCAAACCCAAAGCAATTTCGCCCAGAGCGCTTCCTCGAACGCCAATTCACCCCTTATGAATTTATGGCCTTTGGGGGTGGTGCCCGTCGTTGCATTGGTGAGGCACTCGCCATGTTTGAGATGAAGCTTGTTCTCGCAACCATCCTTTCTCGGTATCAGCTTGCTCTTGCCAACAATCAGCCAGAATATCCCCGACGACGAGGGGTAACGTTGGCTCCTGCTCATGGGGTCAAGATGGTGCTGACAGGGGCGCGATCGCAGCAGGTGGTTCCGCTCGTAGAAGCAACTTGATGGCGCGATCGAGTTGCATTTTCCCTTCTGATCCAGACATTACGGTGTGGGGGAACCCTGTGGCGTGATTAGACCAGGTGTGACTTTACCACCTGTCTTAAATTCTCGCCCATCAGGCATTCTGGCTCCATCAAGCTTTGCATCTGTCAGCGTTGCGCCTCCCATTCTGGCTCGCAGCAGATTTGCTTTTTGTAGGTTGGTGCCAACTAGCGTTGCTCCACGAAGGTTGGCTCCTTCCAGGTTGGCATTGCTCAAATCAGCGCCGCTCAAATCAGCGCCTGTCAAATCGGCCCCGTAGAGGTTGGCCTTGCCCAGCTTCGCACCCTTTAGATCGGCTCCGTTGAGCTTAACCAGTGCCAGGTTTGCTTTTTCCAAATTAGCGTTGGTTAGTAGTGCATACCCCAAATCAGAGCCTTGAAACGCCGTTTCAACCAGATTTGCACCGCTCAAATTAGCTCCCTGGAGGTCATAGCTGTATAAACTGGCTCCAGCAAGATCACAACCCGCACACGCTCGATCATCAATCAACTTCTTCAGATTATCGGGACTTGCGGCAGTGGCAACGGTTGCTAGCGTTAGTGCTAGAGTGCTCAGAATGGCTGGAAGAGTCAGTTTCATGGCAGAGGAGCAGTTTGAAGTGGTGAGGCAAGCGGCGATCGCTTATCCAATGGCCCATCAGCATGAATGGCAAAACAGACGATCGCTATCTCCAGTAAACCGCGATCGGGCTGCATTCATCCGCCTGGTTGTCAAAGTTTGCTCTGCAAGCTGTTTGTAAGGTCAGGGAGCTGAGCCAATCGCTACTTTAGAGAGCTGTAGCTTAATCTTGAAGAATTGGTATTAGACTGCTCTTGACTTGCGATCATCTTGCCGGACACAAAACACCTGAGTTTGTGCTCTGGTTATGTGAGCATGGCATCTTACCCCTTTACACGTCAGGGCTAGAGCATCCTGACGTTTTTCTGAACCCCATCTCTCCGAAACAGCTATAGAGCCATCCTTGTTTTAGTGATTGTGAATTTGGTTCACGTTTACAGAAGGACGGCGGCAACCGTCCTTTTCTTCACTTCTGGTGTTAGAGATTATCAGCTTTGACCCAGCGAATAGTACCAATACTTTTTACTGTGGACGTAGAGACCCTAATGAAAACGTGTCCTTCATTCAGGGGTAAGTTAGTGCCTCTATAATCAGAGCCACTAACTTTAGGACGTGTAGTGATACTTACAAGCCACCTTCCTCCCTGACTTCTCGCTCCTCACACTCAACCTCTAAAAGTGTCGAATGATCGCCTCGGCAAACTCCGAGCACTTCAACGGTGGCTCGACGGGTGGCTCCATCATCCGGGCAAGATCGTAGGTGACTTCGCGGTTAGCGATCGCCGCACTAATCCCCTTCGTAATCAAGTCCGCCGCTTCTTGCCAGCCCATATATTCCAGCATCATGACCCCCGACAGAATGAGGGAACCGGGGTTTACGCGATCGAGTCCGGCGTGTTTGGGTGCGGTACCGTGAGTCGCTTCAAAAACGGCGCATTCGTCGCCAATGTTAGCGCCTGGCCCCATACCCAACCCCCCGACGATCGCGGCGGCGGCATCAGAGAGGTAGTCACCATTCAGGTTCATCGTCGCCAAAATGGAATATTCATCCGGTCGTGTCTGAATCTGCTGAAAGATACTGTCAGCGATGCGATCGTTCACCATCACCTTCTCTTTCCACTGTCCACTGCCGTGCGAGTCCCAAATGGTTTCCAGCACTTCTTTCACTTCCGCACAGATTTTTTCTTTTTTGTCAGCCGTCAGTGCATCGTAGCCGGGGTCGATCTGGCGAGCGTTATCTTCAAGGGAAAGGTCTGGCTTGCGTTCTTTGTTGCCCAAAATCCAGGATTCGCGCTCGGTTACGCATTCATCACGAAATTCAGTCGTTACCAACTCATAGCCCCAATCGCGGAAAGCTCCTTCGGTATACTTCATGATGTTGCCCTTGTGCACCAGCGTGACCATCTGCTTGGCTTTTGGCAGACGTAGCGCATGCTTCATCGCACGACGGACTAGGCGTTGAGAACCTTTCTTGCTAATGGGCTTAATGCCAATGCCTGCATCCAGGGGGATCTGCTTCTTGCCGTGTTCAGGCGTAGAGGGGATGAGGTCTTCGTTGAGGAACTTGATGAGCCGATCAGCCATTTCGCTGCCCTGTTTCCACTCAATGCCGAGATAAATGTCTTCTGTGTTTTCCCGATAGATAATGACATCCAGCTTTTCGGGTGTGCGATGGGGCGAGGGCGTACCCGCGTAGTATTTGCAGGGGCGTACGCAGGCATAGAGGTCAAAAATTTGGCGAAGAGCCACATTGAGCGATCGAATCCCACCGCCGATCGGGGTGGTTAATGGCCCTTTGATTGCCACACCGTACTCTTTAATCGCGGCTAGCGAATCCTCAGGCAAATACTGATAGGTGCCATAAACATCACAAGCCTCATCGCCTACGAAAATTTTGAACCAGCTAATTTGGCGTTTGCCGCCATAAGCTTTTTCTACAGCTGCATCAAAAACTCTCTGGGAGGCGGGCCAGAGGTCAATACCCGTGCCGTCGCCACGAATATAAGGAATGATGGGGGTATCTGGAACACTGGGTTCACCGTTTTGGAAGGTAATTTTGGCTCCCGTAGTGGGGGGAGAAATTTTGTCATAGGTCATGTACAGTCACTCCTATACGTGTGTTGCGGCACTGCATCACCTTCCGGTAATCAACAAACTAACGCGGTACGAGCAGCACCACTCAGCTAATTCATTGTGGTTAGAATAGCCCAATGGCTGAACATGTTTGTAGTGCATCTGACTACCTGTGCGATCGCGGTGATCACGCCGAATTGCTGTGAACGGATGCAGCAACCGGACACCTTCACTCGCAGCGGCTAGTGAGTCTCAAAGTTGTATCCAAAGACTCTCTAAAAAGGATATTGTGAGAAGAAGGGATCACCTTGAATGACAGGGCGATCGAGCACTTGGGACTCAAGTTATTAACAAACGGATAGCACCCACAAATTTTGCTTGTAAATTTTATTGCAATATTGGTTTGTTCAAAAAACTCCGGGAACTCTAAGATAGAAACGAAAGAATAGCTGAACTTTGATCAGCCAATCGGCGTGATTAGACTCGCTTGTACGCCAAAATACATCAACGGTGTCATGACTGTATGGCAGTTCGTCTCCTTAGATGGGCAAACTACTATACAAAACCGTTGTCCGTCGCATTGTCACAGAAAAGTAGACAACCCACCTTAAAGCACCGATTTCCAAGGCTTAACAATGCTTTCAACTGCGTGCCTCTACAATGCTTACCTGAACGATCTATTTCGACGAAACAATGTCTGTCTAGATAGGCCCAGAGCGTTTCTTTTGATGTATCCTGTACTACTGCCATAGGAAACTAGATGAAGAAAGTTCTAGTGGTTGATGATGACGCAACACTTCGGATGGCACTAACACGCTATTTGGAGAAGCGAGGCTACCTGACACAAGATGTAGCGTCAGGCATGGAAGCGCTTCAGCTATTTGAGCAAGACCCTCCAGATTTGGTGGTCTCAGATGTCATGATGCCTGAGATGGATGGGTTTGAATTTTGCCGTCGCCTTCGATCGATTCGCTTAGGGCAGCTTGTACCCTTCATTTTTCTTTCTAGCAAAGGAGAAGTAGAAGATCGGGTGCAGGGGCACTCCATTGGCGCAGATGACTATTTGATTAAACCGTTTGAACCCAGAGAACTGCTGGCAAAAATCGAATCACAGCTGGAGCGATCGCGCCGTATCCATAGCGAAATTGTGTTGCTGATGCAGCGTGAGAGCAGCGGTATAGCGGTAAATGGGCAGGTAGCAACACCACCAAGCCCCCTACCGCTTACCCCTGCCGAAGAAAAGGTGTTTTGGGAGGTGATCCAGGGATTTACCAACAAGCAAATTGGCGATCGCCTGTTTGTCAGCCCTCGCACCGTGCAGACGCATTTAAGCAACATTCTGAGCAAATTACAGTTAGAGAACCGATCGCAGCTCGTTCGCTTTGCCTTTGAGCGGGGGTACAAGCTGCCCATAGAGAGCGTGTCTGGAGACGACTAAATCGCTGTAAGCTAAATACAGAGGGCTAAAGGATAAGGGCTAAACGTTTTTATTCTTCAGCCTTCAGCCTTTAGCCTTTCCCTATGCCTTCTAGCTCCTATACACTCAAGGTACTGCAAGCGTCGATCGCGGCTGACCCACAGCGCTGGCGACCGTTAGTGTTTACAAATGGCTGTTTCGACCTTCTTCATGCAGGGCATGTGCGTTATTTACAGGTTGCGAAAAGCCTCGGTAGAACCCTAGTCGTTGGCGTTAACAGCGATCGCTCGGTGCAGGCTATCAAGCCACAAGCGATCGGCCTGCCGCCTCGACCCATTGTGCCTGAACAGCAGCGGGCAGAGGTACTCGCCGCACTTAGGGCTGTGGATGGGGTCGTGATTTTTGCTGAAACAACGGCCAGTGAATTGATTATGGCCCTTCAACCAGATATCTATGCCAAGGGTGGCGATTACAAGATCGAAACGCTTCCAGAAGCGGCGATCGTGCAGTCCTATGGTGGTCGCGTCGAGTTGATTCAAATCGAAGTGCCCAGCTCTACCTCTGCGATCGTGAACCGTATTCTAACGACCGGCCAAGCGAAGCTTTAAGCGAGTAAGCTTTAAAGACGTGCTTCAGACCTGCTAACGTTAGTATCTAGTGCTTTGTGGACTGGATGGAAGGATGGCTGATTCTACTGGCAATCTTATCGCTGCGCCGTTAAGTGATGATGCAGAGGCAATCGAGTCTCTCTACCTCAAATTGAAAGCGACCCCTGCCAAAAATCAGGTTCAGGCCATTCAAACCCTGGCTACCGCCGATGAAGCAGGACTGGCAGCTCTGATGCGGTTTCTGGTTGACTACCAGTTGTCTGCGGTTTCCACCTCTGAAAATGCCAGCGCTCCAATGGCGGAGAATACGCTGTCCCTGGCGATCGTGGGCACGGCATATCAAGCCTTATATCGCGCAGACTCCCCTGCCACGACGGCATTTCTGCAGACTCAGTTTCCTCAAGGCGTTGTACCGTTGCACTCGGATGCAGGCGTTGATTATGCCCCCTTGCAAAAGCTGCTAGCTGAACAAAAATTTCAATCGGCAGATCAGCTCACCTTACAAAAAATGTGTGAAGCTGTTGGTACGGCTGCTGTGCAACGTAAGTGGCTGTATTTCACAGAGGTCGATCAATTTCCGGCAACCGATTTATATACGTTGAATGCATTGTGGCTAGCACACTCTGAGGGTAAGTTTGGCTTTTCTGTCCAGCGCGAGCTTTGGCTCAGCGTAGGCAAAAACTGGGATCAGCTTTGGTCAAAGATTGGCTGGCGCACAGGTAATGCGTGGACTCGCTATCCGCAAGAATTCACCTGGGATTTAACCGCACCGAAGGGCCACTTGCCGCTATCAAACCAACTCCGTGGAGTCCGAGTCATTGCTTCGTTGCTGGCTCATCCCGCTTGGTCGAAAAGGTGAATTAGTTGTTAGAAGGGTTTATCGTCAGCCGTTAGGAATGAGCCTTAAATGCTATCAAGACCTGACCTTAGAGGTACAGACAGCGCCAAGAATTTTCTCCGCGTCCTCTGTGTCTCTGCGGTCAAGCACCACACGACTTAAAGCCACACCCTTCAGTCGTCAAAACTAGACTTAAATCCTGCCACGACTTTAAGCAACAGGCTAAGACTGATGATCGCGAAACTGCTGTACCACCTGATCAAGTCCAACTGCACGTGAGGCTTTGAAGAGGAGACGATCGCCCGGTTGCACCAGCATTAACAGCCGATCAACGACCGCTTCATGGCTAGAAAAGCATTCTGACGCTAAAGGTGTTGCGCCTGCTGCCATTGCCTTCGCTTCGGCAGGTTCAGCCAGAATGAGCACGCGATCAAGGTGTAGCTCTCTCGCAGCCACTCCAACACGATGGTGGAATTCAGGTGATCGATCTCCTAGCTCTTTCATCGTACCCAGTACAGCAATACGACGTGCTCCGGAGGTCTGGGCGAGCAACTGAAGGGCTGCCAGCATGGATTCCAATCCTGCGTTATAGGTTTCATCCAGCAGCACAACATCGTTAGGCAACTCGTAGCGTTTAGCGCGACCACTGGGTAAATCAATGCTAATGCCCTGCTCCAATGGCGACCAGTCGAGGCCAAGTGCTTTTGCCACAGCGAGAGTTGCCAGATAGTTGAGAGCATTGTGCCGACCACTCAACGGCAGCGGAAATTTCCATGCGTCAACGACCACAGTTTCCAGGTCAAGCACCTGTCCGTGCAGGTCGCCGCCTTCGAGGCCATAAGTAATAGTTTTGCCCTGCCAGACGGTAGCAGCCGTTTCTAACAACAGAGAAAGATCCTGATTGAGAATCGCGGTGCTGGTAGAAGGCATGGTGGCTAAAAGCTCACACTTCGCCTGAGCGATCGCCAATTCAGAGCCTAAGCGTCCGATATGCGCCGTCCCAACGTTTGTAATCACCCCAATATCAGGACAGGCGAGCTGGGTTAGCAGGGCAATCTCGCCCCGCGCGCGCATTCCCATCTCGATTACCGCAAAGTCATGTTCTGAACCTAATTCCAGCAGCGTTTTGGGCACACCAATTTCGTTATTGTAATTAGCCTGCGTTTTGAGCACCGTCCCGTGAAGCGAAAGTACGGCGGCAATAAGTTCTTTGGTCGTGGTTTTGCCAACCGACCCTGTAATCGCGATGATGGGAATGGTGAACTGACTTCGCCACCATTGCCCGATCGCTTGGTACGCCTGCAACGTATCGGCAACGGGCAGGAGGGGAATTTGTAGCCCTTGTCTGGTGGCATCTTGGGCATTAGAGAGGAAGCGCTCGTCTACAATGGCGGCAATCGCCCCCTTTGCGGCAGCTTGCGAGACAAACGCATGACCATCAAAGGTTTCGCCTCGCAGAGCTAAAAAGACTTCGCCTGCCTGAAGGGCGCGAGTGTCTGTCGTTAACCCAGCTGCGATCGATTCCAGCGTTGTAGCTGTTTGGTTCAGCGGTGTAACCTTCAGAACTGCGCTTAGTTGAGCGATCGTTGCACGAAAAGACATGCCAAAAGTGTTGTAGAGAGCCTAGCTGTCATTGAACGGCTAAGCGTAGCCACTTGGCAAGCCTGAGAACCATTGATTTCATTAATCGCAGGCATCAACACCCGCTCCCTCGTCCGCTAACGTATGCACGTGCATGACTACAAACCGCTAGCAGGCTGATCATCTGGCTGCACGTCATCCTTCACAAGCTCCTTCACTTTGCGTGACTCAAGCCAGAGAGGAACTACAATCCAGGCGATCGCAATGAATAGCATCACGAAAGCAAATTGCCCCGCCCACGCAACCATTTTCTCTAACGGTACAAACTGCCCGGCAAAGTACGACAGCGTCACCACGACCGAAGCCCAGGTAAACGCACCCAACGTGTTGTAAACGGTAAACTGCAAGTAAGGCATTTGTACAATGCCAGCTAACGGACTCGCAAACGTGCGCAAAAGGGCAATAAAGCGACCCAGAAAAACAGTTTTAGCAGCGTTTTCACTAAACTGGCGCTTTAGCCCATCTAACCGCTCTTCGCCAACGCGAAAAATGCGCCCCACCTTTAGCAAGAGGGGCCAACCACCGCGTCTGCCGATCCAGTAGCCGACATTGCCCCCGATCACCGCGCCCAGGGCAGCATCGACCAGCACGTACCAATAGTTCAACTGGTCATTACCAGCCAAAAACCCACCAGCCAGAGTCACAGTTTCTCCGGGAATGGGCAACCCTAAACTTTCTAGAAAGATTCCTAAAAAGACTGCCCAATAGCCGTACTGCTGTGCGATTGCTTCAATCTTCTCTACCGAGACAAAATCCAGTGACATGCAATGCGGCTGTAAACGTCATTCTATATCAATCTTGACGCGCTTTCTGGAAATCTGTCAATGACGGTGTTTTAACCCTAAAGAGCCTTAAAGCCCGCTGACTCTGCACACTTGTCTTAAAGCCAAGTATGGCAGCATACCCCATTTGCTGCCCAAACTCAAAAATTGATGAAAGATCGGCTTCAATGACCAAGCTGATGAAGACTTTATGAAGTGATGTCATCTAGACAGGCAGGATAAGCTTAGTTTTCTATATTGAGCAAATAACAGAGGTAAGTAAATAAGCTTAGGCAGAGGCCGCTTTGAGAGACGTTTTCTCAAACTTACCTAAAACGGTTCTGGGCTTAGCAATAAATGATGAGCCGCCAGATGCTTTATTGCCTTTAATCGTTGAAAAGCAGCGCTAAAGGTCTAACTACGTTTTTAATCACTCTACATTGCCAGGTTGTACAGCTATGACACCGGATCATGAGACGCTTGTCCATCAGAAAAAGGTTGTTCGACTTCAGCCGCCGCACCGTCTAGATTTAATGGGAGGTGTTGGTCTCCAGCGACAGATTGCTGCGATCGAACCTGAGCAAGGTAGCTTATGGCTGATTGATATGGCTCATGTGGAGTTTATTGATAGTGCTGGACGGTTAGCGTTAGTCAAAACGCTGAGTTTGGCACAGGCAAATCATTGCCGCCTCCTGATTTGCAACCTTCCTGCGTCGATCAGGATCATCTTTGAGCTAACTCAACTGGATCAGGTTTTTGAGCTGGTTGACAGCAGCACCGCTCTAGCTGGTGTTGGTCTGTCGTTTTCTGAACCGCCACAAACCGCAGCACCGATCGCGGCGTAAAGGAGCTGCATGGCATAGGGGCGATCGTGTTCGTCCAGCTACTTTGCCTTAAGGGCCGCATTGTAGACAGTCTCATTAGCGGCTGCGGATTTAAGCAAGTCCACAATGGGGTTGGGGTAGTCCACACCCATCCTGATGCCAAAGCGCTGCTGCTCTACGGGAAGAAGCTTCCAGGGTTCATGAACCTTGCTGGCGGGAATTTGACTCAGTGCTGGCAGCCAGTGTTTTACATAGCGACCTTCAGGATCGTAGTCTTTCGACTGCTTGAGGATGTTAAAAAACCGGAAGCCACGAGCATCGCTGCCCACGCCAGCGGTGTAGTTCCAGTTGCCCCAATTGCTGCACACGTCATAGTCGAGCAGTAGAGACTCAAACCACTCTGCGCCCATGCGCCAGTCAATGCCTAAATTTTTGGTGAGAAAGCTAGCAACATTCTGCCGTCCCCGATTGGACATAAAGCCTGTGACGGCAAGTTCTTGCATGTTGGCATCGACCAACGGAAAGCCTGTAGTGCCTTCCCGCCAGCGATCGAAACGCTGCCAGTCTTCTTTCCAGGCGATATCAATACCCTGTAAACCCGATCGACGGAAGATGCGATCGCCGTGCTTGGCACAGATGAAGCGAAAATAGTCTCGCCACAACAACTCAAAAATCAGCCAGTACGTTGAGTCGTTCCGCACCCGCTCTGCTTCATACTGCTGCACCTGCTCGTAGAGGTAGCGCGGCGAGAGACATCCTAACGACAGCCAGGGTGAAAATTTAGAGGAGTAGTCGGCTCCTAACATCCCGTTGCGCGTTTCTTTGTAGGTTTTCAGGCGATCGTGCTGCCAAAAGTAGCGGTTCACCCTGGCGAGTCCACTGGTTTCGCCACCTTGAAACACGAAGGCGGCTCGAGCGTCGAGCACAGGCAGTTCTAACTCCAGATCTGCCAGCGTGGGCATTTTCCCCGCTTCGATCTCTGGCAACTGAGGAAGCTGCGTGGGCGATCCAAAAGTTGGATTGACCGTAGATTGTTGCTCTACCTGCTTGCGAAAGTGGGTAAATAGCTCTGGTAGCTGGCTCAACTCAAACGGAAGGTTGTCAGGGTGAAAGAGGGTCTGTCCCCAAAAGGAAGCGTACTCCACGCCCATCAGCTCCAACGCGTGATGCAGCGCTGTTTCAACTTTAGTTTCCTCAGAAGTGACCTCACGGTAATGGTAGACCGCTGTAATTCCAAGTTGCTGCACCAGGTTGGGAATAATCACTTCTGGTAGGCCCTGCTGCATGACGAGATCGCTGTTAATCGCCCGGAGCGATCGACGCAAATCAGCAAGACTCTCTAGCAAAAACTGGGCGCGAAAAGCCCCCGTTTTAGGAAAACCAAAGGATGTCTGCCCAAACTGCCGTGGATCGAAACAATAGAAGGGCAAAAGTTGTGACCCTTCCGTTCGTGCTTGCTCTACTGCCCGGTTCAACGGTTCGTGGTCATGCAGTCTCAGATCATTACGATACCAAATCAGAATCTTTGCTTCAGACATAGATGCGATCGCGGTGCTGTAGACAGGGGATACCAAATTAAATTGAAAACGCGACACATTCTGTAGGAGCAAGGCATTGCCTTACCCCTGTTTAAGGAGGTAAAAGACAAAAGTACAAAAAAGCCTCTACGTAAGCAGAGGCCATGTTCCATCATAAAGGCTTCATTTGCAGTGTACTGCTGCTACCGATTTAACAACAGCCACCGATTATGTGCCTGAGAGTCCTAGTAGGCGCGGCTGGAGAACTGGTAGTACAAGAAGATTGCAATGATTGCGCCAAGAACAGCCACGATAATACCGGGAATGCTGAGGCTAGCACCCGCCAGCGATAACGTACCTGTGGTCAAAAGACTTACCACTGCGCCACCAATAAATGCACCAACGATACCCAAAACCATCGTGGACAGAATGCCACCACCTTGAGCGCCAGGATAGATCGCCTTTGCAATCGCGCCCGCAATCAAACCTAAAACGATCCAAGCAATAATGTTCATTTTTAGCTCCTATAGCTTGATGAATGTGAACGTAACCAATGCGCTTAACTGATCGGCCGACAGCTTACCCTCGACGCTAAAATGACTTGCCTGTAAACGCTCCTTGCAGAGGCTACCCAACGTCTGAAACTAACGAGCGAGTTATACCTAGCTGTGTCGAACCGCAAACCTTAAACTGTAATTTTTCAGAAAAACGGCTAGCCCTATGAAAAGCTCATATAAGATGCGAAAGGCCTATGGATTACCCACTTGACTGACGCTATAGCCGTATCCTAACAATACTCAGTCCGCTAGCTCCAACCGAACTACCGGGAGTAAGATACGACTGTCTAGCGAAAGGAAGAGCCTTTGAGCCGCTATCTACGCCTGCCTGTAGAGAAGGCTTCGACAGCGAAAGGTACGATCGGAAAGATTGGCGCTATTAGGCAACCTCGATCGCAGCTGCATTAATACTCCTGGCTGTAAATTCTGGTTAAAGGCACTACCTCTTCTTGATGATTGCATCAAAAGGTTCTGAACCAAGAGGACTGGGTGTCCAACCATCGATTGTCTTTCGTTTTGCCAGCAACGGTTGAGAATGAACGATCGGCAGACGTAGCACTTCACGATGCAAAACTGCATCGACTTGAGCATACAGTTTGGCTCTAGCAGCTTGATCGCTGGTTTTCCTTGCTTGATCGAGTCGCTGAAAGAGTTGATCGTTTTTCCAATTACCCAAGTCAGCCGTACTATTGGCTCCAAAGTGGTAATAGAGAAAGTTGTCAGGATCGCCATAATCGCCAGTCCAACCCAACATAAACGATTGGTAGCCAGGGGATTTGAGCCGATCAGCCTGATATGCCGCCCAATCTTTCGTTTGCAGCGACACTCGAATACCGATCGCGCTGAGGTCGGCTGCAAATGCCTCTGCAATTGGCTTTGGCGTTGGATAATAGGGGCGAGGTGGGGGATACCACAGATCGAGGTTAAACCCGTTGGGGTAGCCAGCTTCTGCTAGTAGCTGCCTGGCTTTGGTAGGATCAAAAGGATAAGCAACCAACGTTGAGTCTTGCGACCAGGCAAGAGTAGGAGGCGTAAAGTGGGCATCACTTTGCCCTAAGTCACCCCAAAATGCTTTGACGATCGCGGGGCGATTAAGGGCGTAGGCGATCGCTTGCCGCACCCGCACATTAGATAAGGGCTTGTAACCAGGATTGAGTGCCAAAAAGCCAACATTGAAGGATGGACGAAGAACGGTATCCAGATCTGGATCGCTTTCCACCTCTTTCTTCTGGTCTGGAGCAAGGTCTACTGTAAAATCGATTTGCCCCGCTCGTAGTTGTGCCAGCCGTGCTGCTGGATCGGTAATGAACCGAATCACGACCTGATTGACTTTCGGAAACCCAGCGCGCCAGTAAGTGGAATTTTTCTCTAGAACAATGCGATCGCCCGTTCGCCATTCCTTGAACACAAATGGACCTGTCCCCACAGCGAGGGTACTTGGGGTGCCGTAGCGTGCGCCTGCTTTTTTGATCGCTGTTGGGCTGGCAATGCCGAAGAAACCGGAGGCGATCGCATTTGGAAAGCCCGCGAATGGTTGCTTGAGCTTAAATTGCACCGTTGTCGGATCAATTACCGTGACGCTTTGTAGTAGCGAATTTGGGCTACCCTTAAAGCCGCCAAATAAGGCTCCCCAGATTTCGTAGAGCTTACCTGCGTCGCGATAGCCCTGCGGATGCTGAGGGTCCCACCAGCGCTCAACGTTGAACTTTACGGCGTCGGCATCAAAGGCTGTTCCATCGTGGAATTTGATGCCCGCTCGCAGCTTAAACGTCCAGGTTGTACCATCAGCAACCGACCACGCTGTAGCAAGAGATGGCTCTAGATCTGTGGTGCCGGGTTTGAAGGTGATGAGGCGATCGTAGAGTTGGTCTTGCACAATGATGGAATTGCCATCGGTGATGTTGCCTGGTTCAAGATTGACTGGTTGCCCAACCGAGCCATAAACCAGCGCACTCGATGGGGCTGAAGGAGAGGTGCCGCCAGACGTTGATGAAGTTTCCTGGTTGCCGCCTGTGCAGTTTGTCAGCGCGATCGCGCTGACAAACGCAGCGACTAACCACAACGTCCGCCAGCGACGCAATACCATCCATTGCCGCATGTTATTCGTCCTTTTATTTTCCTGCTTGCCGCGCTTGCTTCACCATGTCAATGAGCGTGTGATGAGCATCCTCTGCATCTTGTAAAACGTGATCAAACCCAATGCGGATTGAGGTTGGCGTGCCGTTTAACTGAGTGAGTAAGTCCATACCATTGGCGTCGATCGCGACCATTTCTGCGGCGGTTGCGGCAGTGGCTTCACCAAAGACTTTGGCATAGAGCAAAACTGCTTCTGCATGGTCTTCGTTCATGTGACGACAGATGCGATCGCTAATTTGGGGTGAAAACGATTCAGACATAGTGCGTTGCTTTTGTTTCTACAATTGAGAGCTCAAGGCTAAACATAACGTTCCTGCGACTAAATGACAGGCCACCTAACCAGGCATGTAAGCAATTATCCTAAAAACTGATGTTAAGAACATCTGTCCATTACTTTAAGAATCAGCTTTTTCTACGGATAAAATACTCTGATGTATTTTCAGTCGGGGTGCGATACAGAAAGAGTTCATTGCCACTGGGCAGGCTGTAAATGCGATACACCGCTTCAACAACGGTTAATTGACGCTCACGTGGAATGTTTCGGTTTTCAGGGAAATAACCTCCCCGTCTGACAACGATATAGTTATCAAGAATGGTTGCAGCATCGTCCACGATCGTTTGAAAGGTGGCCCCAGCGAAGTTGGGATCGGTTTGCAAGTCCGCCAGTTTACCGCCAGAAAGTGTGGTAGAACGTGTAGACAGTTCTCTCACTTGATTAAGTAACAGCACGCCACTTCGAGTCTTCGTTTGCGCAACAGTCTGTTGATTGAGGATAACAATCAGGACTACCGCGATCGCACTGCTCGCAAACCAACGAAATCGCATCATTAGATCGGTTCTCCTTACACGCATGCATTCGTTCACAGATTCATTGCCTCACTGTAAACTGATTTCAACTAAATAGGACTTATGCAGAGCGCAGAGAGAGGGACACTGCAAGCGAACGAAAACTCGCTACAGTCAAGGTATGAAAGACTCTGTGATCTCGGCTAGATTACTGTCCATCTTTGCTCGTGAGCCAAGTCAACTCTACCTTGACCAACTTCGCCGACCACAGTGAGCGGTGTTTCTGTGACCAGAGCAATCGGTACCTAGGAGGAGAGACAATCACCTCTCGTTTGGTGTGGGAGAACGTCGCCAGTCAGGTTGTTCAGAGTGCAAGCGGCTGCCGATGTTTGACGATACGGTGCTCGACAAGCAGCACTCCTTGGCGATTGAGTTGGTGCGACGGCAATCTAGTGGCAATGCTCATGGGTCATCAAAGGGATTGGAGTCGTGACTGCCTGTCCCGATCAATCTGACACGCCGTACATGCAATTCGGTAGGATATAAAATTAACGCTTATGTACCTCACATACACCTTATGAAGCCTGCCCTTACGCAACTTGGCAACGATATGTCTCGCCTCACGGGAGTGCGGGCGATCATGAAAGATATCGTGGAAACACTGCGATCGGGCGCAGGCAAAGAATTTATCAATCTGAGCGCGGGCAATCCGCTGATTTTGCCTGAGGTCGAACAACTTTGGCGGGACTGTACTGCTGGCCTGCTTGCAAGCACTGAATATGGCGAAGTTGTTTGTCGTTACGGTGCCAGCCAGGGATATCAACCGCTGATTGATGCAGTGGTCGATGATTTCAATCACCGCTACGGGTTGCACCTCACCGAGCGTAATGTGCTCATCACACCCGGAAGTCAAAGCCTTTATTTCTACGCCGCTAACGCCTTTGGTGGCTATGCCGTTGACGGCACACTGAAAAAAATTGTCTTACCGCTCAGCCCTGACTATACAGGATATGGGGGGGTTACACTCACACCAGAATCGCTGTTTGCCTATAAGCCTGCGCTAGACATTGATGCTGCTGCACATCGCTTCAAATATCGACCCGATTTTGGTCAGCTTGAACTTGGCGACGATACAGGCTGTGTACTGTTTTCCCGTCCCTGCAACCCAACGGGCAATGTGCTCACCGATGATGAGGTGCAGAAAATTGCCGCACTGGCAGCTCCCTACAATGTGCCAGTGCTGATCGATTCTGCCTACGCACCACCGTTTCCAGCGCTCAACTTTACTGAAATGACCCCGC
The DNA here is from genome assembly GCA_019358945.1 of Stenomitos rutilans HA7619-LM2. Lineage (GTDB taxonomy): Bacteria > Cyanobacteriota > Cyanobacteriia > Leptolyngbyales > Leptolyngbyaceae > Stenomitos > Stenomitos rutilans. Next base: position 28,478 of record JAHHIE010000075.1, read on the forward strand.
TCTTTGGCGAAAACATTCTGCACTGCATGAGCCTTTCAAAAGCTGGCTTGCCTGGGGAACGCATTGGTATTGCGATCGGCGACGAACAACTCATCCAAGTGCTGGAGTGTTTCCAAACCAACATGTGCATCCATTCTCCCCGCTATGGGCAAGCGATCGCCGCCCGCGCTATCCGTTCTGGTGCGCTGGCAGACATTGCCGCCAACGTGATTCGTCCCTTCTACCAGGCCAAAGTTCGCATTGTTGAAGCCACGCTCGACCAGGCCATGCCAGATGTCTCCTGGTTCCTCCATCGCGGTGAGGGGGCCATTTTCACCTGGCTGTGGCTCAAAGACTTGCCCATGACTGATTGGGAGTTTTACCAGGAATTGAAACAAGTTGGCGTGATTGCAGTGCCCGGTAGCTCGTTCTTCCCTGGCTTGCGCGGCGAGTGGGAACACACCCGTCAATGCCTTCGCATCAGCCTCACAGGGAATGACCAGGAGCTTGAAACCGCGATGAAACGGCTAGCCACCGTCGTCGAGCGTGTGTATCAGCAGTCGGCAAGTCAACAGCAACCAGTGGTGGCAATGTGAGCGATCGCACGTCTGAAAACAAAGAACCCGTCGCACCAGACAGCACTAGGCAAAAAGCAAAAGCTCGCAAGCAAAAGGCAGAAAGCAAGCGGCAAAAAGCAGACGATAAAAAGTCCACACCCCACACCCCACGCTTCACACCCCACACCCCGCACTACCTTCCTATCGGTAAAATCGTCGCGGCTCAAGGCATGAAGGGTGAAGTGCGTGTGTATCCAGAATCAGACTTCCCAGAACGCTTTTTAGATCCAGGAACACGCTGGCTGGTGCGATCGTCCGCCTCATCCCCAGAACCCATTGAGCTAGTGCGTGGACGCTATCTGGATGGCAAAGGGCTGTACGTCGTGCAATTTGCTGGCGTGACCGATCGCACCCAAGCTGAAGCATTGCGAGACTGCTACCTGCTTGTGCCAGAACGCGATCGCCCCCCCTTAGAAGAGGGCGAATTTCATGTGCTGGATTTGATTGGGCTACCAGTCTTTGATCAGGCAACGCAAGCACTGGTTGGTACCGTAAGCAGCATCATCCAGGCGGGCAACGATATCTTAGAAGTACAGCGTGCCGCACAAGTTACAGACAAGAACGCGCCAACGGTGTTAATTCCCTTTGTGAAACCGATCGTGCCTGTCGTTGATTTACAGCAGCGCCGTATCGAAATCACCCCGCCACCAGGATTAATTGAATAATCACGAGAAAAATTCAATGCAGTGTTATGAAGGTGCTGTTAGATGAAGCTGATTCGTATCGATACAAACAGCATCAGAGATTGGCAATCTTTTCACCAAGTATTCAAGAAAACATTTGGGTTCCCAGACTACTACGGAGCAAATGGAAATGCCTGGATTGACTGTATGACATATGTTGATGATGCAGATCTCGGCATGTCACATATCACAGTCGAGAAAGGAGAAATACTCATCCTTGAAGTTCCCGATTCAGAGAAATTTAGAGAAAATTGTCCTGACATCTTTGAGGATTTGACTGCTAACACAGCGTTCGTAAACTGGCGGCGAGTTGAACTTGGCGACCAACCAGTGCTTGCCTTATTGCTTTGCTGATAGCCGTTGCTAGTTAATGGTCAAAGTACCTGAACAGGACTTACGCAAATTCTCTAAAACTAGCCCCCCAGCCCCCAAATTTGGGCAGGGTGGTTTCATACAAGGAAATGAAAAACTTGATGCAGTTGATTCGCCCAAGCCCGTAATGCCTGTGGAACAGTACGCCACCCTTGCCTTCGGGCTAAGGTGATGGCAAAGGTATTGAAG
>JAHHIE010000076.1 GCA_019358945.1 Stenomitos rutilans HA7619-LM2
AGTTTGAGCTATTGTAGTAGGCATCATCAGGCCGTCTTGGTTGCATTTGTTCTGTCTTGATGGTTCCTGATGGTTCTCCTCGCTGCAACTCAACGGGTTCTAACTGTAAGAGATCTATTGATGTTGCAGTTCTATACCGTTCGCGTAGCGTGCCGCAGGCTTAGGTTGGGGAGCCTATGAAGGGCTTCTTGATCCAAGTCTCCATACCATTGGCAAACGGCATACTCATTTTTTCAGAAATCACCTCAAAATGGTTGATTGTAGATAAGGGAGAAGTAAAAGCCTTGCTCCTGCAATGTCCGTTGATCGCCAGAGACATCGGTTAAAGGAATACCCCAATCAAAGCGAGCCGTCACGCGATCGCCGATCTGAAACCGCAGACCTAAACCAACCGAGACTAAGGTATTTGGCGACGGGTTCGTACCATTGCTCTGGTTAAAGCCATGACCAATATCTACAAAGGGCGTTAGTTGCAGCACCGCATGATCAAGATTGGGCAGACGAAGAATGGGAATCCTGACTTCAGCGGAGGCAAAGAGGCCACTATCTGTGAATAGCTGGTCTTGCCGATAGCCCCGCACACTATCTTGCCCACCAATCCCAAATTGTTCCAGAGGCACCAGGGGCCGATCTGCTAGTTGGATGTCGCCTCGCAGCAGCAGTAACGTATCAGGTGCCAAAAGGCGAACATACTGAGCCTGCCCTCTCCAGCTAAAAAAGTTGCCATCAGGTGGGGCAGGGTTAATCGTGGCGTTCAATGCACTCAGCCCAAAACTGAACTGAGATCGAAAGGCAAGGACTTCTGCCTGGTTCCGCCGAATATATTCCTGGAAAAACCGCAATGCCGTAATGCGCGTCTTACCCTCGCTATCAGCTCCGATCGAGGGAAAGGGAATTTCGCCGCCCAGTAAAGTTGCACCACTCTCGCGATGGCTAGCTGTTAGACCCAGCGCAAACTCCTGAGTGACAGTTTGCAGAAGCGGTTGGCGTACCGTTAATTCAATATAGTTCGAGTTCGAGTTAATATCGAGAACATCAAACGGAGGCTCAATGACACGACTAAATGCAAAGCCGCCATTGAGGGAAAGCGTCCCATTGCGTGGATTAAAAGGAATGGTATAGCTGGCATCTAATGCATTGCTGCCATCGGTGTTGGTGTAGGCAAGGCTCAAACTATCGCCCAATCCCAATAAGTCAGCATTGGTGAGCTGCACCCGCCGCCGAAAGGTGCCCACACTAGGCGTGCGCCCATTATCGAGACTGATCTGAGCGTCCCAAATGGTCGCCTCAGTGATGTTGACTTCGAGCAAATTGTCACCCGGTTTGGTCCCAGCAGATAATTCCGCAGACACCGTTTTAATCAAGGGATTTAGTTGCAGCAGTTGGAGAGCTTCCAACAGCCGTTTTTGGTTCAGCGGCTTGGTGGTAGCGATCGCCAAACGACTCCGCACATAGTTGGCATTGAGATGACGGTTCCCCGTCACTTTGATAGCTTCCAACCCACCTTCATTCACCTGAATTTTCACTACCCCTCCTTCCAGTGCTTGGGGAGGGATAAAGGCACCGGAGGTGATATAGCCAGCCTTAACGTAAAGTTCTGTAACTTTAGTGCGTACCTCAAACAACTCAGGCAGCGAGAGCGGACGCTTTGTATAGTCTCTGGTAATTTTGTCAAAGTCCTGCTGATTGAAGACCGTACTGCCAACGACATCGAACCGCTCTACAGTGATGGTTTCGGGTACAGTTTCAGAGGGTGAACCAGGCGGTAGGATTTCCGGTGTATCAGGTGGCAGTAACTCTTCGGGGGGTGGCAGTTGAGGAGGGATCGCTGGTTGCGGCGAGGGCGTCGCTGTGGGGGGGATGGGAATGACATCCTGCGGTGGCAGAGAGGGCGTTGTGGGTTTTGGCAGGGCCGGAGTGGGCACCTGAGCAGCATTGGTCGTTTGAGCGTTGAGTGGTTTTGCCGACAAGCTACTAGCCAATAGAGCTAGAATCATCCACAGCCAGAATCGATCGGGTTTAGTCATTAAGAGAAGCACTTGGAAAAGTCACCCGTTACTGATCACTCAGCTCAGACCTTATAAAGCCAACCTTGCAGGGTTAAAGAAAAGACATCATTGCTATTGTTGTAGAAAGCGGCAAAGCACAAATGTAGATTGCCATAATTTTGGCTAGCAGAAGAAATATAGCTCATCTTCCGTACTAAGGATCCTATTTCCATATACGTATTTGTGCTTATGGTTAAAACCAATCAAGTACGGATCAACGCTACTTAACTTGAATGCTTAGGATCGCGGCTTAAATAACTTTGACATGTGAGATGTTCTGTAGGGGGCGCACGGCCGTGCGCCCGTACCTCAAGATCACACTTTTAGGACTTACGCAGTCGACCCCTTCTCTTGTATGCCTGCCAGGGCTACAAATTGGGTGCTGGGGGCCAGTTTTGCGAGACTTTGCGTAAGTCCTAAGTTGCTCAGGGTTGGTGTGTTGATTCAAAGACCTTTCGCAAAATGATTAACCCGGTTGAGACGCTGAGCAGTTGTTCGTCTGTCAAGTTGTGGAGTAAGGCTGCAATAGTATCGCGCGTTTTTTCACGGCTGTGTTGAAGATGGGACGATCCCGCTTCTGTCAAATGAAGTAAGACGTGGCGACGTTCTTGCGGATCTTCGGTGCGGTTGACCAATGCTCGCTGCACTAGACGATCGGTCATTGCCGAGGCAGTCGCCCGCGTTACACCGAGGTGCTCGGCAACCGCTGATAACGAGGAACCTGGGCAACGGCTCAGAAAGGCCAAAACACGAAACTGGGGAACTGAAAGCAGCGATGCGCTCTGACTTCGCATCTCCGTGCGGATGAACTGCATGATCGTTGGCATCGTTTCCATTAACTCGATCGCACACTGATTGGAAGGTACCTCCGGGGTCAATGGTTCCAGGCTCATCCGATCGCAAAGCTCCTAAAGAAGACGGATAAATGGTTAGTACGGGGATCACGCTGGTATGAGAAGCAGGCGTGCTTTTGCGGTTTCCGGCTCAGCTAGCGCAAAAAACGCGAGTCATAGAACCCTTGAGCGCTTTTAGCAGTCTTACATTGATTGTCGGTAGTGCAACCAGCGTCATGACACACTCCACGATCAAAATCTCTATTGAGATACATAGCCGTGAGCTGAGATATATGTAACACTAACAGTCAGCTTAGCTAACTAAATTTAACACGTTCTACAATTTGCATAGAGATATGTACCAACAGCGCTTTCCGCAATGGTTGAGCTATGGTCGCTTTTGGCTGTTGCTCGTGGGGCTCACGTGTCTATCTGCCTGCGCGGCCTCTGATGCCCAATCGGTTAAGGCGGGGAAAGGCGGTGAGAAACGCCCTGTTCCTGTTGTGATGGCAGCCGTCACTCAAAAAACAGTTCCTGTTCTAGTGCAAGCGACGGGAACTGTGCAGGCATACTCGACGATAGCGGTGACATCACAAATCAGTGGGCAGTTAACGGCGGTTTACTTCAAAGAAGGGCAGGAAGTGCAGCAAGGCGATCGGCTCTTTACGATCGATCCGCGCCCGTTGCAAACATCCGTTGATCAAGCCTTTGCTGATCGAGCCAAAGCGGTTGCTCAAGTCAAGCAAGCAGAAGCAGCTCTCGCACAGGCTAAGGCGCAGGTCAATCAGGCAAAGGCAACGGTGGCGAAGGATGTCGCTCAGGCGAACAATGCAAGCGTGCAGGCACAGCGCTATAGCGGTTTGTTGAATCAGGGAGCGGTGAGCCGGGAACAAGCCGATCAATTTCGTACCAGCGCTGCGGCACAGGATGCAACCGTTGCGGCTGACCAAAGCAATGTCGGGAACGCGATCGCAGCGGTAGCAGCGGCCAGAGCCAATCTTCAAAGCGCCCAAGCAGCCGTCAATGGCACAGATGCCACGATTGACAATGCCAAAGTTCAGCTTTCCTACAGCACCATCAATGCGCCGATCAACGGGCGCACTGGTAGCTTAAAGATCAACCAAGGCAACCTGGTCAAGGCCAATGATACAAATCCGCTGGTTGTCATTAGCCAGATCCGTCCCATTTATGTCACCTTCTCGGTGCCTCAACGACAGCTACCAGCGATCAAGCAGTATCAGGCGCGGGGACAGCTAGAAGTTGACGTTTTACCCGTGAAAGATACTGGAAAACCTGTGCGCGGAACGTTGGTCTTTGTGGACAGTAGCGTTGATCCAACCACTGGCACAATTCAGCTCAAAGCGTCCTTTCCCAACGCAGAGGGGCGGCTCACCCCCGGTCAGTTTGTCAATGTGATGCTGAAACTGACGACAGAAACGAACGCGATCGTGGTGCCTTCACAAGCCATTCAAACGGGACAGAAAGGGGAATTTGTGTATGTCGTCAAAGCCGATAAAACGGTAGAAATGCGATCGATCGTGACGGGTCCATCGGTCAATAACCAGGTGGTGATCAAACAAGGATTGCAGTCTGGGGAAACCGTTGTTACCGATGGGCAATTTAATCTCGTTCCTGGCGCTACCGTGCAAGCGAAACAAGCAGGAGAGCCAGGAAACAAGGGCACTGAGGCCACCAAGTGATCAACGACGTATCGCTGATTTCCTTGCGCCTAGGGCGCGTCATCAATTAAGTTCAGAAACCTTGAAGTATCAGCCTTACCGCACCCGTTCTCACAAACCAGGCTAGGGGCTGGAACCCTTGCTACAAATCATGTGTATGAGTTATTGATGACAGCCCCTAGCAAATTGTCAACGTTGAGTTGAGCAGTCGATGAGTGGATGAGTGGAGGTGCAATGCTCCCATCTCCCCATCCACCCGTTCACCCATCCACTCCTAACCCATCAGTGCAATCTTGACAGATCACTCGTTACCCTCATGAACCTCTCCGAACTCTTTATCCGTCGCCCCATCATGACCACTCTGGTTGTGATCGGTCTTTTAATCTTTGGGTTGGGAAGCTACCGCCTGCTCCCCGTGAGCGACTTACCGAATGTGGATTTTCCGACGATTCAGGTCTCGGCTAGTTTGCCGGGAGCTAGCCCAGAGACGATGGCATCCTCGGTTGCAACACCCTTAGAAAACCAGTTTTCGAGTATTGCTGGCATTAGTTCGATGAACTCGACCAGTTCTCTAGGCAGTACGCAGATTACGCTGCAGTTTGACCTTAGCCGCGATATTGATGGGGCTGCTCAGGATGTACAATCAGCGATCGCCGCGGCTGCGAGACAACTGCCCACTACCTTGCCCAGCCCGCCATCCTACCGTAAGGTCAATCCAGCCGATCAGCCGATTCTTTACCTCGCACTCAGTTCATCGGTCTTGCCGCTTTCCACGATTGATAAGTACGCCGAAAACCAACTGGCACAACAGCTTTCGATGGTTGATGGCGTTGCGCAAGTCAGCGTTTATGGATCGCAGAAGTACGCAGTGCGCGTCCAGCTTGATCCACAGTCGCTCAGCGCTAAAGGGATTGGTCTGGACGAAGTTGCCACTGCGATCGACAACGGTAACTCCAATGTGCCTACTGGCACCCTCTATGGGCAACAACAGAACTACACCGTTGAGTCCAATGGACAGTTGAACGATGCAGCCGCGTATCGATCGCTGGTGGTCGCTTACAAAAATGGTGCTCCGGTACATCTGGGAGATGTGGGGCAGGTAATCGACAGTGTGCAGAATGACAAAGTGGCAAGCTGGTACAACGGTGTACGCGCGATCGTACTAGCCATTCAAAAACAACCGGGCACAAACACGGTTGAAATTGTAGAGCATATCAAACAAATCTTGCCGAGTTTCCGTAAGCAGATTCCCGCTGCGATCAACATGGAGATTCAGTTCGATCGCTCCCAGCCGATCAAAGAATCGGTCGAAGACGTGCAGTTTACCTTAATGCTGACCATCTGTTTGGTCGTGCTGGTCATCTTCCTCTTTCTGCGTAACCTTTCAGCCACCGTTATTCCTAGCCTAGCTGTCCCGCTGTCGATCGTCGCAACCTTTGGAGTCATGCTGTTGCTGGGTTACTCGCTCGATAACCTCTCGCTGATGGCACTGACGCTCTCAGTCGGTTTTGTCGTTGATGATGCGGTCGTCATGCTAGAAAACATCGTGCGGCATATGGAAATGGGCGAGAGCCGTATGGAAGCGGCCTTGAACGGCTCTAAAGAAATCGGTTTTACGATTCTGTCGATGACCATTTCGCTGGTTGCCGTTTTCATTCCTATCCTGTTTATGGGTGGCATTTTAGGGCGGCTGTTTCGGGAGTTTGCCGTGACGATTAGCGTCGCCATTTTGATTTCGGGCGTTATCTCCCTTAGCCTTACGCCGATGCTGTGTTCTCGGTTTCTGCGGCCACCAAATCATCCGCAGCATGGCGCGAGTAACAGCGGCAATGGTGTTGGATCAAATCCAAGCCACAGTCGTCGATCCAAATGTCAAACGCTTAAAACCCGTCTTTATGAGGCGTCTGAAGGTGCTTTCAATCGTATGCAAAGTGCGTATGCCTGGAGTTTGCGCCAATCGCTCAAGCATCATCGCTTTACCATGCTTGTGTCTGGGGCCATTCTCGTTGCCACCGTTCTTCTGTTCGTAGTTGTACCTAAGGGCTTTATTCCCAGTACCGATATTGGTCAAATTACCGCCAACACCCAGGCGGCACAGGATATTTCTTTTGATGAAATGGTTAAGCATCAGCAGGCGATCGCGGCAATTATTCGGCGCGACCCCAACGTGGATGTTGTGAACTCAACGGTTGGTGCGGGCGGTCCCAACGCTTCTGCCAATGCTGGGCGCATCTTCATTCGACTGAAACCACGCGCCGATCGACCACTCAGTGCTGATGACGTTGTGCAGGAATTACGGCCCAAATTAACGCGGATTCCTGGGATTAAAGTCTTTTTGCAAAACCCACCTGCAATCAACATTGGTGGACAGCAGAGTAAAGCGCAGTATCAATACACCCTGCAAAGCTCTACTCTGCAAGCGCTTTATGACTATGCACCCAAGTTGGAAGACAAACTGCGCCAGTTGTCGGAGTTGCAGGATGTGAACAGCGATTTGCAAATCAACAATCCTCAAATTCAGGTGGAGATTAATCGTGACCAGTCTGCTGCTCTCGGCTTAACTGCAAACCAGGTTGAAACAGCGTTGGGAGACGCTTATGGCACTCGCCAGGTATCTACAATCTATGCGCCCGATAGTCAATATCAAGTGATTCTCAGCGTCTTGCCGCAATATCAACAAAACCCAAATGCGCTGGAATTGCTCTCCGTTCGCAACCCTAGCGGACAACTCATACCGCTCAATGCAGTAGCCACTCTAGCCAAGAGTGCAGGCCCGCTCACGATCGGTCATTTAGGGCAGCTATCGGCTGTAACACTTTCGTTCAACCTCAAACCAGGCATTTCGCTGAGCGATGTCACAGGCAAGATTGATCAACTTGCGCGGCAAACCTTACCCGACAGCATCACAACGAGTTTTCAAGGATCAGCTCAGGCCTTTCAGTCGTCGCTACAGGGGTTAGGATGGCTACTGCTGGCGGCAATTTTGGTGATTTACATTGTACTGGGCATTCTCTACGAGAATTTCATTCATCCACTTACCATTCTTTCTAGCCTTCCCTCTGCTGGCTTTGGTGCCTTGCTAACCCTTTTGCTGTTCCATGTCGATCTCAACATCTATGCGTTTGTCGGCATCATTTTGCTGATTGGCATTGTGAAGAAAAACGGCATCATGATGGTAGATTTTGCGGTTGAAGCCCGCCAGCAAGGCAAAAGCCCTTACGATGCTATTTACGAAGCGTGTTTGGTACGGTTCCGCCCGATTATGATGACTACGATGGCAGCGTTGATGGGAACCTTGCCGATCGCAGTGGGATTTGGTGCTGGAGCCGATGCTCGTCGCCCGTTGGGGCTAGTGGTAGTCGGTGGGCTGCTATTTTCACAGTTTCTTACTCTGTACCTCACACCAGTTTTCTATACCTATATGGAATCCTGGCAAGACAAGTTGGACAAGCGTCAATGGCAGCAACGCGAACGAGCTAAGCAACATTCTTAGAAACCTGATTCCCTTTCACTACGGCTATTGAGACAAGTCAGAGCGCACTCGTGCTGCGAATGAATTAACTTGGCAATCAGAACAGCCAGATACTCCGTTTGCCAGGTTTTATCATACGCTCGTAGGCCATTTGATTGGGCGGTGTACTGGCTCACTTGCAGTGTTCCTCTTCCATGCCAACACTGCACCCAGCGTGATGGAGACGGGTGAAATGACAGGGTAGCGTGTGGGAGCGACAGTTTTAGCCATAACGCTGAACATGTTCTTTGGCATCTTGCTTCATGCGTCCCATCCACCCGCCGCTGCAACAACCCTATTTTTGTACAGGCAAGATCAGGACCTGAAATCGATTTTGACCTGCCACACGATCGCGATCGCCGCTTCCCAACGCACCCTTCAGCAAACCAACTGGCACACCATGCTACCTAATGCACTTGTCGGTTTACCGCTGCGTCACGCGATACACTAGCGATCGCCACGCAAACTGAGGTAGCGCCAACATCCGCCGCCAACGCCAGGGTTCCTGATATAGACGATAAACCCACTCTAAATGGTTATCTCGTAACCAGCTTGGTGCGCGTGTTTTCACGCCTGCCCAAACGTCAAAGCTCCCGCCAACCCCAATCCAGATAGCATTTAGGCACACGTGGCGATGCTTCGCGATCCAAAATTCTTGTCGAGGCACCCCTAGCCCAACCAGAATCAACTGGGGTTGCGTCTCTTTGAGCGTTTGCAGAAAGGCTGGCTCGTCTTCAGGCGAGAGATAACCATGTTGGGCGATCGCGATCGTGATCCCTGGTGCCCGCTCTTGCCAAATGGTTGCGGCTGTTTGAATCACCTCAGGTTTACCGCCAAAAAAGGCAACGGTGCCCAGAGAGGACGATCGTCCAAATTCGCGCAATAGGGATTCGGCTAGTTCAATGCCCGGACAGCGCTGGGTCGATCGGCCATACAGCTTTAGATACAGCACAATCCCCGCACCATCGGGAATGACTAACTCTGCTTCCCGAATAATCTTGGCTAACGGCAGATTTTGCTCCGCTGCCATCGTCATCTCTGCATTCAGCGTGACAACATGGCACCCCTGCGTCTGTTCAGCACGCGCAAGGAGCCATCCTGCATAATCATCTAATAGATGAACAGGCAACCCCAAGACTGAAAATGGCTCTGGTGCTTCTAATGGAATAAACTTCTGCACAGTGCTGCCTCACGCTCTCAGAGTCGGTTTTCAGACACTAGATTTTACCTTATTCGGCACCATACCTAACCGACTTAATAGTTGTGCATCCTGAGTAGTATCTGGGTTGGGGGTCGTGAGCAAGACGGGGCCTGTGAAGATGGAATTGGCTCCTGCCAGCATACACAGGGCTTGTAGTTCGTCGCTCATGTGTAGCCGTCCCGCCGAGAGCCGCACGATCGCCCTCGGAAACAAAACGCGGGTCGTAGCCACCATGCGCACTAGCTCGATCGGATCGACGGGTGCAACATCTTGCAACGGTGTTCCAGCAACGGGTACTAAGCAGTTGATGGGAATGGATTCTGGCACCGGATCAAGTTCGGCCAGCGCGACTAAAAGGGAGAGGCGATCGCTCACCGATTCGCCCATACCGAGAATGCCACCACAGCATACCGAAATACCCGCTGCGCTCACGGCTCGAATGGTTTCCAGCCGATCTTGATAGGTGCGCGTCGTAATGACTTTCCCGTAGTAATCCGGTGAGGTATCAAGGTTATGGTTATACGCCGTCAAGCCTGCTTCCTTCAAGCGCTGTGCCTGATGGGGCTTAAGCATGCCCAACGTGCAGCACACTTCCATCTCCAGCGCAGCAACCTGACGCACCACTTCTAGCACGCGATCGAACTGAGCACCATCTTTCACTTCGCGCCATGCCGCACCCATGCAAAAGCGGGTCGAGCCATGTGCTTTTGCCGCTTTCGCTTCAGTAACGACTGCTTCGACCTCTGATAGCGGCTGTGGCTCTAGCGCCGTTTTGTTGTGAACGCTTTGAGAGCAGTAACCGCAATCTTCGGGACACAGCCCCGTTTTGATATTGCAAAGGGTACAAAGCTGCACGGCACGCGGATCGTGATGCTGACGATGAATCTGCTGCGCCTCAAACAATAGGTCAGGTAGCGGCTGGTGATAGATGCGATCGATCCGTTCACGCAAGGATGCCTGATTGGAATGTGAAGTTTGAAGCAGCGTTGTCGTCATAAAAAATCTCTTCCATGTCTGTAAAGTCTTTGCCGAGTCAAATGGGTCTGCCAACCCAATCGCGCCCTTCGAGTTAACCACTGTTGCTGACGGTTAGCACTCTGATTCGGGGGGTGTAGGGGAGTTAGGCCCCCACGTCGCGGGGGAGCGGGGGGAAGTCCCCCGATCAAGATCTCAGCTTTGTTGCCAGATCTGCTGCGAGCACACCGTTTGCCACATTCCAGCGCGATCGCTTTCGCTAGATTACACCGTCTCTACGATCTCTGGATAGAGAAATTGATAACCCGCATCCCGCAGCTTTTGATTCGACACTTTGGCGTTATAGGGACGAGTGCTGGTTTGAGCCGCATCCCAACGCACGTTAGGCAAGTTGTGAGCCGCAAACACGCGCTCCAGCAACTCCCGCGTTGTGATGGGAACGCTGCCCACCAGGTTATAAATGCCGGTCAACGATTGCTGCCGCGCAAAGTCGATCGCGCCCACAATGTCATCTAGATGCACCCAATTTGCTGCATCCTCGCCATTGCCCGATCGCGTTGTACCTGCCGCCCGTCCAAAGATTTTCACCAACCCACGTCCTGGCCCATAAATGCCACCGAGCCGAAGAACGCAGACTTTGAGCGAGTCACTCGCTGCACTCAGCAACACCTGCTCCGTCTCTGCCAGAATCTCACCATTGCGATTTGCAGGCGCAACGGCGGTCGTTTCATCTACCCAGGCACCCTGTCGATCGCCATACACCGCGTAGCTCCCGGTATAAATCACTTGGTTCACAGGAGACTGCTTTAACACTGCCACCAACGTTTTTGCCGTTTGTAGATACGTCTCTTCATACGCATTTGCATGCGGCGCACCCACGCTCAGCAAGACAACAGACTGATGATGCAGGAGAGATCGCAGTCCCGCCTCATCATTGCCATTCACAACCTGCACATTCTGCGCCACTGAGGCGAGTTCTGCAATGCGATCGGGTGTTGTTGTCGTTACTGTCACCATCAGCAGTTGTCGCCACCGTTGCGCTACCGCCTGACCCACATAGCCACAGCCAAGAATTGTTACATTTGCCACTTGCCCTACACCCTATCCCCTACACCCTTCTTCGGCGTTAGCAGTTTCGCCGCCAACACCCCACCAATAAAGCCAAACAGATGCCCCTCCCACGAGATGCCGATACGGCTGGGGAGTACGCCCCAGATGAGACTGCCGTAGAGCACGCCGACAAAGAGCGATATGGCGATCGCCGTCATACTCCGCTCAAAGTAGCTCCGTGCTAGCAGATAGCCCAGATAGCCAAAGATCACACCACTCGCGCCAATGTGAACGCCCGGTGAGCCAAACAGCCACGTTCCCAGCCCACTCACAAACCCGGCGATGAGGCTGACCCAGAAAAAATCGCTGGTTTCGCGGAGCATAATCAGCCAGCCCAGGGCGATGAACGGCACCGTATTGCTAATGAGGTGAGCAAAATTGCCGTGCAGAAAGGGCGCAAACAAAATGCCGCGCAGTCCAATGACATGACGCGGAATGATGCCGTAAATATCCAGCGTTTCGCGTAACCCCACTCGAAACACAAACTGATCCAGAATCTCAATCACCCACATAACCGCTACCAAGCCACCCAAAATCCACATCTGGGCCTTAAACTCTTGGGCGATCGCATCTTTTTCTGCACTGCTGCTCATACTGCTTCTGTCGTCCATTACTCTGTAAGGTCTAACTGCAACTACACCTGCAACACACCTTCCTCCGCTATTGTACAAACTTCAGCAGAGGATGCCTGTGTTCTCCCAAAGCCTGGGGTGCGATCGATGATGTGATCAGATGTGATCAATTGAGAGCAGTAAAAAGTGTCATGAGCAAAACTCAATAGCTTCCGAAAGAGTATCAAAGACTCACAAGTGAGCTATCAAGACTCATGAGCAACTCCTGTTGGAGAAGCTGCCCTTGGCAGGCATAGCCAGAGTGACCGGGGTTTCTGAGCTTTAGTTGCAACGCTACGTCAATGCCAAACATGCGGCTGTGCCTCGACAAGCGACGGTGCGAGCCAAAAAAAGGGCGCTTAACGATTCAGTGCGATGAACTGTTTGTCGCGATCGCCATCCTTCACCACCTCAAATTGTCGCCAAATCTCTTTCAAAAGATAGTGGAAAACTATTGATACAGTTACCACCCTTGAAGGGGACACAGCGGGTGCGAAAGAGTGATTTTTAATTGGAGCAGACGAGTTCCGTTGTTAGAGAAAATGTAGTTCAAATTAAATCAATGAATCAGCAACAGAATAAGGAACGCTTAATTCTAGTCACTGGAGCCACTGGCAACCAGGGAGGCGCAGTAGCGGGGAGCCTACTCAAACAGGGGTTTTCAGTCCGAGCTTTTGTGCGTGATCCAGAAAAGAGTCAGGCGGTTGCGCTTGCTAATCAAGGAGCCGAATTAGCCGTTGGCAATCTCAACGATCGCGCTTCCCTCGATCGCGCCTTGCAAGGTGCGTATGGTGTTTTTTCGGTGCAAGATTTTCAAGGCGGATTGGAAACCGAAATCCGTCAGGGCCAGGCGGTTGCAGACGCAGCGAAAGCCGCAGGGGTTCAGCATTTTGTCTACAGCTCAGTGGGTAGTGCAGAGCGCAAAACTGGTATTCCGCATTTTGACAGCAAGTTTCAGGTTGAAAAATACATCCGCTCAATCGAGTTACCCTATACAATCCTGCGTCCAGTTTTCTTCTTTTACAATTACAACTCGATGCGATCGATGATTGAGCAGGGAAACCTTGCCCTGCCGCTCAGTCCCCAAACAAAATTGCAGCAATTGTCCGAAGCAGATTACGGGGCAATGGTTGCTGAGGTGTTTGAGCATCCCGCAGAGTTCATGAATCACGAAATTGAAGTTGCCAGTGTGGAAATGACAATGCCAGAAATTGCTGCTGCATTCAGCCGCGTTTCTGGCAAAACCGTCCACTACCAACAGATTCCGTTTGAAGCCTTTGAGCAACAAACTGGAGCGGAAATGACTATCATGTACCGCTGGTTTGAGAACGTGGGCTATGCAGCGGATCTAGCCCAGTTGAAACGCGAGTTTCCGGCACCGACCGACTTTGAATCCTATTTGCGCGCTCACGACTGGGCAAAACCAGTTGGCAGTGTGTCGGCATGACTCAGGCGTGAACTGTTCTGATTGAGGAGAAAACGATGAAAACCTTGGTTGTAGGAGCAACTGGAAACCACGCTCATTTTGTCGTGCCTGAATTGAAGCAGCGGGGTGCTACAGTTCGGGCACTGGTGCGGGACGAAAGTAAGATCGACGCGGCGAAACAGCAGGGGGCCGATGAGACGGCGATCGGCGACCTGAGTGATCCAGCCAGTCTTCATGCTGCTGCTAATGGGGTAGATGGTGTCTTTCACATCAATCCCGCCTTTGCTCCTAATGAGGCAGACCTGGGCATGGCGATGGTCAAAGCGGCTAAAGCGTCGGGTGTGCGGAAATTTGTGTTTTCTGGAGTCTATCACCCGTCGATCTCTAAGTTGAGCAACCATGCTGCCAAACGTCCAGTCGAAGAGGCAATCTACGAATCGGGCATGGAGTTTACTGTGCTGCAACCCGCGATGTTTATGCAGACTTTTGCGGCTAGCTGGCAGGCTGTGATCAAGCAAGGACGCTTATCGCTGCCCTACAACAAGCTGGCAAAGGCGTGCTACGTAGACTACCGCGATGTGGCAGAGGTAGCAGCGATGGCGTTAACAGGTGATGAGTTGAGCTACGGGACGTTTGAGTTGTGCGCTCCGGGCATGATCAATCGCGTAGAACTTGCAGCGCTGATCAGCGAGATACTCAAACGCCCGATCGAGGCCGGTGAACCGTCCTTTGACGAGTGGGTGCAAGCTGCACATATACCGGAAGGAGCCACTCGTGAGAGCTTTCGGATGATGTACGAAGACTATGACCAATATGGGTTCTCTGGTGGCAATGCGATCGTGCTGCGAACCCTGCTCGGACGGGAACCGCGATCGCTACAGCAGTACGTTCAGGAACTTGCAAATAGTAAAGCGGCTTCATAATGCCGTTCTATCAGCGTTAAAAGTGCAAATAGTGTGGTCGGCTATTCCTCAGATCCTACCGTTTTTGGGCTTATATCGTCGTCAAACGGAACAATTTTTGCCCTTTAGAAGATTGAAGCAATTACAGGAGAACCGACTCATGCAAAACACTCCCCAACAAATGAAAGCAATGGCGGTTGACGCGTTCGGTGGGCCTGACAAGCTGACGTTGCACACCTTACCCATACCTACGGTGGATGCAGGCGAAGTTTTGATTCGTGTTGAGGTTGCTGGAGGTAACATCTGGGATGCGCTGGAGCGCGAAGGCACGCTGATTTATAACGAAGCTCACTTTCCGCGCGTGCTGGGCAGCGACTGTGCAGGTACGATCGTTGCCATTGGCGATGGTGTCGAGCGGTTGGCGGTTGGCGATCGTGTTTACGCCCAAAGCTTTATGAACAACAAGGGCGGTAGCTACGCGCAATACGTCGTCGTCTCCGAAAAGACGGTCGCCCCGATACCCGCTAATCTCGATATGCTGATGGCAGGCGGACTACCGTGTGCTGGTGGGACGGCGCTCAGAAATTTGGAGGCGCTAGAGACGGGCAACGAAACCAAATTGATGCTGTGGGGCGCGAGCGGTAGCGTCGGTCACGTTGCACTGCAACTCGCCAAGCGCATGGGCGCGAGTGTGTTCGCGATCGCATCGGGTGCTGATGGCGTGGCGTTGGCTCAGCAGTTGGGTGCCGATGAAGCGGTAGACGGACACAGCGACGACATTATGCAACGCGCTCGTGCCTTTGCACCCGATGGTTTCGATACCGCGCTGGTGCTAGTGGGCGGCGACTCCGTTCAGTCTACCCTGAGTCTGGTGCGTCAGGGCGGGATCATCTCCTTTCCTAACGGCGTGATGCCTGAACCCAAAGCGCCTGACGGGGTGGAACTCAAGCAGGCAGATGGCTTTGCCGATCCGATGTTATTAGATGAACTTAACCGACTGGTGAGCATCAATGAGTTTCAAGTTCACATCGCGCAGACGTTTTCGCTTGAAGAAGCCGCACAAGCGCAGGAAGCAATGAAACAGCATTATTTGGGCAAAATTGTGTTGCGCGTTAGCGGCGAATAGACACTGATTGAATGTTCAGCTTTTGCAACCACTCTACTCTCAATAAACCCTGTGCCCGAATGTTAGCAGTGATTGAGTATGCAAGCACCTACTGCACTGTTTTTGTTTTGCGACAGTGTCGATCGCGCTCGATATACTTTGCCAGGGCATAATTTTTTGTTTTTAAGCGGGGTGCAGGGGTGGAACCCCTGGCTGGGAGCGAAGCCCCCACTTCCCTCTAAACCAAAACCTATGGGCTGACGCAGTATAAACCGATAAGGAGTTAAAAAATGAATGAAACAATCGCAGTCACTCTAAAAATTAACGGCACGGTTCACAACGTGCAGATCGAGCCGCGCGTTAGTTTGCTCGATGCCCTACGCGACGTTGTCGGTTTGACTGGCACAAAAAAGGGTTGCAATCAGGGTGCCTGCGGAGCTTGCACGGTACTGGTTGACGGAATGCGGATCAATTCGTGTCTCGCGATCACCGTTCAGTACGCAGGTAAGCAAATCACCACGATCGAAGGCTTGGCGCACGCCAGCGAACTGCATCCGTTACAAGCTGCGTTCGTTGAACACGACGGGTTTCAGTGCGGCTACTGCACGCCTGGACAGATTTGTTCGGCAATCGGCATGCTCAGAGAATTTCAGAACAATCTACCAAGCGCGGTTTCGCCCGACATGAGCGGCACATATGAGTTTTCCGACGAGGAAATCAGAGAACGGATGAGCGGAAATTTGTGTCGCTGCGGCGCATACGTCGGCATTACGGAAGCGATTCACACGGCATTTGATGAGGCAGCACGATGAAAAATTTTACGTATCAAAAAGCTGAAAGCGTGGACGCAGCGGTCAACTTAATCGGTCAAAACGCGGGTGCGAAATTTTTGGGCGGCGGTACGAATCTGGTTGATTTGATGCGCGAAAACATCGAGCGATTAAACACGCTGGTGGATGTGACGCATCTACCAGCCAACATTGAAGAAACCGCCGACGGTGCAATTAGAATCGGTGCGGCGATGAAAAACACCGCGCTTGCCAATCACGAGTTGATCCGTGAGAAATTTCCGGTTCTCTCCCAAGCCATTCTCTTCGGTGCGTCAGGACAAATCAGAAACATGGCGACTGTCGGCGGCAATGTGTTGCAGCGGACGCGCTGCTATTATTTTTATGACGATACGGCGCGGTGCAACAAACGCGAACCCGGCGCGGGCTGTGACGCGATCGACGGTTTCAATCGCATTCATGCCGTTTTGGGTACGTCTGATGCCTGTATTGCCACGCACCCGTCGGATATGTGCGTGGCGCTGGCTGCACTTGACGCGCGGGTTTTGGTTCAGGGCGCAAACGGCAACCGCGCCATCGCGTTCAATGATTTTCATCGTCTTCCCGAAAACACGCCCCACATTGAGACCGAATTGCAGAACGGCGAATTGATTACGGCGATCGAAATTCCGCCAACCGATTTTGCCAAAAATTCGCTGTATCGAAAAGTGCGCGATCGAGCCAGTTATGCCTTCGCAGTGGTCAGCGTCGCGGCAGCTTTGGACGTTGAAAATAGTGCCATCAAGAACGTGCGAATCGCGCTGGGTGGTGTGGCGCATAAACCCTGGCGGGCGTTTGCGGCAGAAAGAGTGTTGCAAGGTTTGCCCGCAACCGAAGCGAATTTTCAGCGCGGGGCGGAAGCAGAATTAGAAACCGCGAGGGGATTCGCTCACAATCGTTTCAAAATTGAATTGACGAAACGGATGATGGTTAACGTGCTGAAGGAACTGGTGGAGGAATAAACCGATGAGCAAGATGCAGAAAATGATGGAAACCGTCATGCTGTATATGCCTGACGCAGCACCGGATCCGCTATCTCAAAGTCAGCGCGGTCACATTGGAAAACCTTTGAGCCGCGTGGACGGGCCATTGAAAGTCAAAGGCGAAGCTCTCTTTTCGGCGGAGTATCCCGTTGAAAATCCGGCTTATGCCGCGATCGTGTATAGTTCGATTGCCAAGGGAAAAATTACGAAAATTGACGGATCGAGTGCCGAAAAAGCGAGTGGCGTTTTAGCAATCATCACGCACGAAAATGCGCCAAACGTCAAAAATCCGCCAGTGTTTATGTCGGGTGGTGTAGCAGCAAGCGATCTGCCGATATTACAGGACGCAACTGTGCATTGGAACGGTCAGCCAATCGCCGTCATCGTTGCTGAAACGCAGGATCAGGCGGAAGCAGCCGCCCAACTCGTTCAAGTCGAATATGAAACGGCAGCAGCAGACGTTTCGTTTGATACTTTAAAACAGATTGCCACACCGCCCGCAAATATTCTTGGTGAGCCGTCTGAACTCAAAAGCGGCGACGCGGAAACCGCGATCGAGGCAGCAGAGTTTAAGGTTAACAATCTTTATCGCACGCCGCGCTACAACCACAATGCGATCGAGCCGCATGCGACTGTTGCCGTCTGGCATGATGATCAACGGTTAACTGTTTTCGACAGTACGCAATCGATTCACAACTTAAGCCATACGCTCGCCGAGATGTTCGGCATGGAGCCCGAAGCCGTACGGGTCATCGCGCCGTTTGTCGGCGGCGGTTTCGGCGGCAAAGGCACGATGTGGTGGAATACGCCACTTTGCGCAATGGCGGCGAAAGTTGTCAGTCGTCCGGTGAAGCTATCTGTTTCACGGGAAGGTATTTTTCGCCTTGTCGGCGGGCGCACACCGTCTGAACAGCGCGTTGCGCTCGGCGCAGGCAAAGACGGAAAACTCACGGCGCTGATTCACAGCGGCATCACTGCCACAACGACCCACAACAATTTTCCCGAACAGTTCACCTTTCCGGCGCGACATCTTTACGCGGCGGAAAATTTTTACATTGGACAGAAAGTCGTCAATCTTGACACCGTAGCGAACACGTTTATGCGTGCGCCGGGTGAATCAATTGGCACGTTCGCGTTGGAGTCGGCGATCGACGAACTTGCTGATGTGCTAAACATTGATCCGATCGAACTCCGACGCATTAACGAACCAGCCCAAGACCCGACCAGAAACACGGAATTTTCGATGCGAAACTTGACGGAAGCCTACCGGCGTGGGGCAGAGAAATTCGGTTGGCAGCACCAGGCACCCCGTTCCCAACGCGACGGTAAATGGCTCGTCGGGCAGGGTGTGGCAACGGCTTATTATCCGTATTACCGTTTCGTTTCGACCGCTCGTGTGCGAATTTCTGCCGATGGCACGGCAGTCGTTCAAACTTCGGCGCAGGAGATGGGGATGGGAACGGCGACGGTGCAGATTCAACACGCGGCGGAGCGGTTAGGGTTGCCGATTGATTGCGTGTCATTTGCATACGGCGATTCAAACTTACCGCCCGCACCGCTTGCTGGCGGCTCGAATCAAACTTCCAGTAACGTGGCGGCGATCGCCGCGACGATCGAAAAGGCGTTGCGGGAACTGCTCGCGATCGCCGGAGACGATTCACCACTCGCGGGTCTAAACTATGAAGACATTGAGGTACACGATGCCGGAATCTTCAGTCGGGCAAACCCGTTAAAAGGCGAAACTTACGCATCAATTTTGCAAAGAGTTGGTCAGGAATCCGTTGAGGCGGAGGCAACATCGGACAAACCTTCGGAGATGCAAGACTATTCGATGGGTTCATATGGCGCACAGTTCTGTGAAGTCCGCGTCAATCCTGAGTCCGGGGAAGTCCGCGTTTCACGCTGGTTGGGGTCATTCGACTGTGGCAAAATTCTGAATCCGAAAACGGCGACCAGTCAGTTTCGCGGCGGTATCACGATGGGCATCGGCATGGCTCTCACCGAAGAGACATTATTTGACGAGCGAACGGGGCGAATCATGAACGCTTCACTCGCCGAATATCACGTTCCGGTGCATCTGGATGTGCCGCCGATCGAAATTATTTACAACGACATTCCCGACGAACACGCTCCATCAGGCGTACACGGTATTGGCGAAATTGGCATCACGGGCGTGGCAGCCGCGATCGCCAATGCGGTGTTTAACGCAACCGGCAAACGCATTCGTGACCTGCCAATTACGTTGGATAAATTGCTCTAACCTTCACGGTTTGCCTGATTATGAACGATCTACAAGCGATTTTAGAAGCGTTTCAAGTTACCCGCCAGCGCGGCGAACCCGCGTTTTTGGTTACGGTTGTTCAAACTCAAGGCTCCACCTATCGCCGTCCCGGTGCCCGGATGCTGATTACAGCCTCAGACGAAACAATCGGTATGGTGAGTGGGGGTTGCCTAGAGCAAGACATTCTGGAGCACACGCGGCAGATGTCAGGGGGTGAAGCGATCGTGGTTACCTATGACAGCACAACTGAAGATGAGGATATTCTCTGGGGCTTCGGACTGGGCTGCAACGGTGTTGTACAAGTTTTGGTCGAATCTTTGCTGCCTGATGCTTGCAATCCACTCACCGTCTTAGCAGACTGCTGGCGCGATCGCGCTCCTGCTGTGTTAGCCAGTATCTTTCAAGCTGAAGCCTCCCTCTCAGAAACCTCCGTCAAGCAGGGGGCTTGTCTCGCCTTGACACCCGACAAACTGATCGTGTTTGATCAACACCACGCTGATTTCATCACCAAAATCGCGGCGGATGCTCAAGCCGTTCTGCATTGGCAGCAGTCCACCCTCAAATCCTACGATCTGGCAACGGGAACCGTGCAGGTTTTCCTGGAGTTTGTTCCCTCTCCGACTGTCCTGATGATTTTTGGAGCGGGTCAGGATGCTATTCCAGTGGCTCAGATGGCAAAATCTCTCGGCTGGCAAATCACTGTCGCCGACTGCCGTGCCAATCTAGCCAGTTACGATCGCTTTGCTGTAGCAGATCAGGTAGTTTTAACGCGACGGGAAAGGCTACCGCAACTTTATCCGCTTACCGATCAGTTGAGTGCAGCAGTTGTGATGACACACAACTATCTCGATGATCTAGAAGTGTTAAGAACAGTACTACCCACTGCTGTCCCTTATGTCGGCATCTTAGGACCGAAACGGCGAACCGAACGACTCTTGCAGGAGCTACAAACTACAGAAACCTATAGCAACACTCAGCTAGCAAAACTCCACGCGCCGATCGGGCTCGACATCGGTGCAGAGACACCAGCTGCGATCGCTGTCTCAATCGTGGCGGAGATTCAAGCCGTTTTAGCCCACCGAACCAGTGGATTTTTGAAACATAGCGCTATGCCAATTCATCAATAATATTTTCCTTTTCCTGGAGTAACGAAAGAGAGCTAAGTTGTCAAAGATAGATTGATTTGCCGTGCCTTTAAAGCCATAGCTGCGATCGAATCATGCGAGATGAGAATCAAAGCCCTCCCTTGCTCTGTAAACTGCTGAAGCACTTGCAGCATCAACGCTAAGGATTGCGGATTAAATAGCTTCAACAAGTGAGGTTTTCGTAGGGGGCGCACGGCTGTGTGCCCGCACCTAAGATCACACTTTAATTAAGCCTCAGCCCTAAGAGTGGGGATCTTGTCCGACTGTAATTTCGTCGAGTAAGCAGACTTGTGGCTGTCTAGCTAACACGGCTTTTAGCGCCAGCCGTCGTAAAAATATTTCCTTTCCATTAATCTGGAGTGGGCTGCCAGTGGAAGCTCAACAATTGGCGTTAATTTGCCACAGTACAGACGCGCCTCTTCCTCGCGGGTTCACGCACTGGTCAGTCTACGGCATCCCACCTACAATGAATAGCTTGCTGAAGCAGATGGCAGTCAGCTTACAGAAGGTATGAACAATATGGATCAGCCCGAATATGCAGGACTAGCACCATCAAAATGGCACGGACTTCACCATTACTATTTCTGGCTGTATGCACTGGATCAAGAACTTGATCTCAAACCCGGTTTGAATCGTGAGCAACTCCTCGACTCGATCGCACATCATGTCATCGAATAGGCGAAACTCGTTGGAATTTATGAGCGTTGCTCTGTATTCAGGAACACCTCTCTATCGGAAAGAAACATTCAAATTCACTTAAAATCCTTCAATCTGTAGCTAGATGTCTATGGCTCAAGTAACCGCTCACACTTACAGCAGTAGAATTCCAAAACAGTAGTCGATGAATATTAACAGGCGCAATTTATTGAAGGTTGCTTCAGCCACAGGGATGGCAGCGATCGGAGTGGCAGCGACAGAAGGATACTCAATGTTTTCTCAACCAACTGCCCAAGCTCAAACTCGACTAACTTCATCCCAAACAAGAGACAATATGCTCTATCGGACGTTGGGACGCACTGGAGAAAAAGTCTCCATCATTGGTTTAGGCGGATACCACATCGGCAAGATCAAAGAAGAACAAGAGAGTATTCGATTAATTCGTAGTGCGATTGATCGCGGCATTAATTTCATGGATAACTCTTGGGATTATCATAACGGACGTAGCCATCGCTGGATGGGTGCAGCCCTCAAGGGTGGCTATCGACAAAAAGTTTTCCTGATGACAAAGCTTGATGGTCGCACCAAAGCCGCAGCAAAGCAGCAAATCGATGAGGCACTGAAAGATTTGCAGGTGGATCACATCGACCTGGTGCAACATCATGAAATTCTCCGCTACGAAGACCCAGATCGCGTCTTTGCTCCAGGTGGCTCGATGGAAGCAGTAGTTGAGGCTCAGAAGGCAGGTAAAATTCGCTATGTCGGGTTTACAGGACACAAACATCCTCAAATTCATTTGCGAATGCTGGAGGCCGCAGCACAGCAAGGTTTTCAGTTTGATACGGTGCAAATGCCTCTAAATGTAATGGATGCCCATTTCAGAAGCTTTGAGCACCAAGTCTTGCCAGTCCTTGTGAAACAGCAAATTGGGGTACTGGGAATGAAATCGATCGGGGAGGCGTACATCCTTCGTAGTAACACGGTCAGCGCGATCGAATGCTTGCACTACACAATGAATTTGCCAACCTCTGTTGTAATAACAGGCATCGACAGTATGGAGATTCTCGATCAAGCGTTTGAAGCTGTTCGGACATTTCAGCCGATGACTCAAACTCAAGTTGCTGCCCTTCTCAGTCGTACTCGTACAGCGGCGGAACAAGGACTGTATGAACGGTACAAAACAACAACCCAAAATGATTCAACTGCCCAGAATCCAGCCTGGTTAGGCTAAATCTATGCATTTGCTTCCAGAGTACCAGTAGTCATGGAAAGACAGGTAGTCTTAAACAAGCAAGGATGCATGATAGTCGTAGACAAAGTACCACATTGCACCAACATGATTTTCTAACTGCTTGGCAACGATGAAGTCTTGCTCACACATCGGAATCCTCGCTGACGTAAGGTGCAATTAAAGTGCTCAAGCTAGCTGGTTTGACCACTTTCCTTGCCGACATTCTGCTGCCGCTTGCCTTAGCCTTAAAGCTCGAAACTCCGACTTTAGAACACAGAACGTCAAACTCGGAACACGGAACGCCGACCTCTCATACCAATTTGAATTGAAAATGCGACACATCCTGTAGGGGCAAGGCATTGCCTTGCCCCTACCCACCGATTGATCTGTAGCTGTCATTCTTTAAATCGGTATCACCCTGAAACGCCACAGTTTCTAGATAGCAATCGGGTTTCTCCGAGAAACTTTCTCCAAGAAACCCGACTGCTTGTAAGGGCAATTTACGCTGCCGCAGGTGCAGGCATAATGTCCTGGCAGTAGGTTTCGTACACGCCATCCAGAAATTGCCAGAGTGCGTCTGCCGCTTTTTCAGCCACCGTAAGCACTTCGGCTTGTTTCTCAGGGGTAGCGGCGTATTGCTCAATGAGTTTCTGTGAGGTTGCTGTATGCCACACATCTGCCTGCTGATGCACGGTGAAGAAGTGGTAGTCTTCTGGGTTAGTCATGCCGTAGAACTGCTTCAGCCCATCCACCTTAACGGCTGCAATGTCAGGAATTTGCGATTCATACGCATACAGTGCGGCTAACCCAGCATAGAACGGTGAGTTCAGGCAAAGGTGGCGAAAGGTATCAACAAGATTAGTCGTGGTTGCCAAGGCGATGGGTGCGGCTAGCTCAGCTTCCGTTGCGCCCAGTGCTTCTGCAAAGCGCTTCCAGAGGGCAGGGTGGTTGGTTTCACCCCGTTCTTCTTCGATCAGGTTTTCGAGAATTTCTTGCCGTACACCGATCGCATTCTCCACATGCAGCGTGTTGAAATGCACCGCGCTCAAATAGGTTGGAAACGCCAGTACATTCTGAAAATACTGGATCGCATAGTGCTTCAGATGAGTACGGGTGAGCTTCCCTTCTGTCCAGGCAATGTAGAAGGGGTGAGTTAAGAGATGCTTGCGATCGACAATCGCGTTCAAGTCTTCGTGCAATGCCATATAGCCTTCACCAGATGAAACTTTATGACAGGAGTTTACCTCACTCAGCCGCCATTTTGAGCCAACCAAATACCTGATTCGCCGTAAGCTCCAGTGGTAATCCATTTCGGTACGGACAGACGATCGCTCCCTTGTAAAAGCTTTGGTTGCTGATTGGGTTGAAACGTCATGATGAACTATTTCACTTCCAAACGAATTTCTTGCAAAATTTGGGCGACTTCAGTTTCTGAATGGTGATGCCGTGCCAGCACTTTTGCGGTCGAGTCCAGCACTTGATTTGCAAACAATTGGCTCAAGTCTTGGCGCAGACACTTGCCAATATAGAGCTTCAGTAACGCATCTAAAGATATGTCTCGCTGATCTGCCACTTTCTGGAGCGATGCTAACGTGTCTTTAGGAATCTGTATCGAAACCGTTTCAGATTCTCGTGGACGAACTGTTAACTCCAGGGTCTCTTCCCGCTCTTGGTCTTCATTGAGATTGCTCATATAACCTCCGCTCAGTGCGGGTAGTAAGACGGGCTGCTATCATTCTAATGCTTGCACCACGCTCAATGTGAACAACGAGAAGTAAACGCTCTGCGATAGAGTACCCGATGACAAATCCTCTTTCTTCTCGACTTGCTGAAGCATCACCAATCACGTGGAATGGATCGAGAAAGACCTCTGCTGCTTACTCAAAGGTTACTCCGTGCTTTTCGATATTGCTACGAGCTTTGTTCTCATCCCATTCAAACTCTAGCACCTCTAACCGATAGCCAATTTGCATATCTCGGCTCTTTCACTGCTCTAGCTGGTCTAAGCTACAATCGTCAACTGCGATCGCACCTTTTCAACCCACTCATTTACATCATCCGTGTTGAGGCGATAGCTCAGGGGGTGAGCGATTAACCGGGCAGTGGTTTCAAACAGGATATCGGTTTCGATTAAGCCGTTTTCGCGGAGGGTGGTGCCAGTGGCGACGAGATCAACGATCGCTTCTGACATCCCAGTGATAGGACCCAACTCCACCGAACCGTAGAGCGGCACAATCTCTACAGGCAAATCCAGACTATCAAAATACTCGCGAGCGCAGTGGACAAACTTGGATGCGACGCGTCCATAAAGAGGCAGTTCCAGTGCCGATCGATAAGGGCTAGTCTGCTTTACAGCCACCGACATGCGGCATTTGCCAAAGCCCAAATCTGCTAGATGCGCGACGGGTGGGCACTTCTCACGCAGCACATCGTAGCCAATAATACCCAGTTGCGCTTGCCCATATTCCACATAGACTGGCACATCATAATTGCGTACCAGCAAGGCTTTCGCCGTCCCGGTTGGGTCAGTAATTTGCAGCAAGCGATTGGATGAGTCGAGAAACGCGCTAAAGTCCAGCCCGACAGACTTTAGCAGTCGGATGCTGTCGGAGAGAAGTGCGCCTTTGGGCAGTGCAACGGTAATCATAAAAAGCGTTCAACGGTCAGCAGTCAGCACGATAATAATAGCTGAAAGCTGAAAGCAGATGCTTAGGCGCAATGATGGCAGACTCAATCATTCATGAAACGTGTGCAGTGACATAGTTAGTCAACGGTCAGTGTCAAACTAAAAGCTAACTGCTGACCGCTAAAAGCTGACCGCTGAAAGCTAAACCAAAGTAAGTTCACCAATCAAACGAGATCGCTCTATGCGAATTCTTTTAGTAGATGACGAAGCGGAAATGGCAGATCCGTTAAGCCTTTTGTTAACACGTGAAGGCTATACGGTGGATGTGGCGTATGATGGCGATCGCGGCAATCAGCTAGCGCAACAGTCACACTACGATCTGTTGATTTTGGATTGGATGATGCCTCGTTATTCTGGACTGGAGATTTGCCAGCAGGTGCGATCGCGCGGTGACACCACACCCGTTCTGTTTCTCACGGCGAAGGATACGGTAGACGATCGGGTGCAGGGGTTAGATGCTGGCGCGGATGATTACATGATCAAACCGTTTGAACTACGAGAACTGCTGGCGAGAGTGCGCGCCTTGTTACGTCGTCCTCCGACGCTGGAACCTGTTACGCCTATCCAACGGTTGCGCGTGGATGATCTGGAACTCGACCTCAGCAATCAGCTTGCCTATCGACAGGGACGGGCGATCGAGCTTTCCGAAAAGGAAACGCAACTGCTGGAATATTTGATGCGGCATCCTAACCAAATTCTGACTCACGAGCAAATGCATCAGTACCTCTGGGGAGACACCGAAAAACCAACCAGCAATGCTCTGGCAGCTCAGGTGCGGCTACTGCGCCGTAAAATTGAGGCCGAAGGTGACCCCCCATTAATTAACACGGTGTATGGGAAGGGATACCGCTTTGGCTTTCCGACAGAATAGGGGCAGGGCATTGCTATGTCCTAACCCAATGATTCTTCCGTCTTGATGGTTGTTGTGCTCGATCAGTGCGATCGGCGCTTGACGAAGCTAGGGGCTGTCATCAATGACTCATACACATAAAGTGTAGCAAGGGTTTCAGCCCCTAGCCTGGTTTATAAGGACGGGCGCGTTAAGGCTGAGACCTCAAGGTTTAATCCCTTGCGCCATCTGCTTCTGGAATCGCCAACGGGTTGGGTGTACTTGAAGGATTGGGTACAGTTGGAGAGCTACTTGGTGAGGCGATCGGCGACGGTTGCACATTTGTAGAACGACCGGGCACGCCTGTCAACGAGCCAGCCGATGGTTGGGGGGTGGGTCTGGTTGGGATTGCTTGAGGTGGTTGGCTGGTGGGCGATCGCGATGAAGGAACTGTCTGAGGGCTAGACGTAGACGTTGGCGTTGTCTCGTCATCATCGTCATCAGGATCTGGTCGTGCCGTCGATCGTGGCACAAGACGGGAAGGCGCTGGATTAAGCGGTTTTTTACCACACAACTGACGAAGATCTCTGACCTGTCCATTCTCTAGCTGGATGTAACACACGGGCACAGAGGTATTGGGCAGAGCCTCACGGGTATTTTGTGGCGGAAGCTGACTGATGCGATCGGGCAATGACTGACCATGCACCATGACAGCCGTGAGTGGAATCGCGACTGCAATCAGCATGATGCGAGAGGAGAACCTGCATGGCATATGCACACCAAAAGGGAAGGAGCTGGTTGACTGACAAATCTTTCCGCAGTTACTTGTCCTGCCCGGTACTGAACGTGCGGACTAAGAGAACGAAGTCCCCTCAAGAACGTCCTCAAGCAATGGAGTGGTTAGCATGGCGCTGAAACGGTTCAAATGTCGATCGCTGGTGGCCTTTCTATTCCCGGCTTTGCTATGTCCGGTGCTTTAAACATGTCTTGTCATGCTAACAGGGAAACGATTAACAGCAGCGCGGGTTATTCAGCGATCGCATGCTTTTTGCGCGTTCATCTCCTCAATAGGGCTGCGCTTGCATCAGCCGTGTCGCCGCTACTTCCCTGGCAAGAAAGGCTTTACGCAAGGTTAACTAGGGCTTATTAGTGTGTTAACTAAATGGCTGATACTCTGACCAAGTGTGTATTCATTCACCTGGTCGAGGCGATGATGGTCGATTCACCACAGCGTGATGCTACCCGGTTTGTTGCGTTAGCAGTCAGCATTCTGGCTATAGTCATTTGCTTGGTCTATGGCAACTGTTGGATGCTTGCTTAGTGTATATGTGGGCAAGTGTTAGTAGGGGCGATCGCGCTTCGGTCTACAACGCTGTCACTACAAGGCATCTGATTAAAAGCATCCACCTGGCTAATGTTTACTGAGACAACGTTCACTGATTTAACGGCTGGCATGGCTGCGAGTAGAGATTAAAAACAATCAGGATGAGGGCACATTGTTTCGATCCATCCTGCCACTCAGTAAAGCTCCTATTTTCACCTGTCATTCTGCGCAAGATGAGCTTTTGCGCTTTTTTGCCTTGGGGCAATATGTCTCTTCAACGCACATCGATCACTTCAATTTCCCATTTGTGAGAACCTAATCTATGAGAAGACGACGTTTGCATCTTCCGCGCTGGAGCTTTGCTGCTCTGGCGATTCTCATTGTTGCTGCCATGAGCGCTTTTAGTGCCACATCAACCGTCTCCCAAACGCCTCAGCGTAACGCCATCATTTTTATTGCAGATGGGTTACGCCCCAGTTCGGTCAATGAAAAAGATGCCCCAACGCTTTTGAGCGTCCGCCAAGAAGGGGTTCATTTTATAAACAGTCATTCGCTCTTTCCCACATTTACGACTGCAAATGCATCTGCGATCGCCACGGGGCATTATCTGGGAGATACAGGCGATTTCAGTAACACCATTTTTTCAGACTTTCCTGTACCCAATAGTGCAGGCACCATTACGCCCTTCCTCGAAAATGATGCGGTGCTGGCTGATGTGAACGATCGCTTCAACCAAAACTATTTGAATGAGGAAACGCTTCTAGCGCTGGCACGAAAAGCAGGCTACAGCACGGCGGCGATCGGTAAACTGGGGCCAGTTGCCATTCAAGATGTCACCCAGGTGAATCGAGTCAATGGCGTGGTGCCCATTCCCCAAACGGTGATTGTGGATGACTCAACAGGCAAAACAGGCGGTATTCCGCTACCGACTGATGTTACCGCCGTGCTGACGAGCGATGCCTACTTCACCAATACTTACGTACCGACCTACACAGCAGCATCGACGATCGCCCCGGCGCGGACAAACGGTGCGCCTGCCTGCACGTCGCCTGGTGTACCAGCACAATGTCGCGACAGTAACGGCTTTTCGGGCAATAACACGACTCCAGGTACCGACCAGCCCAATACCTTTCAGCAAAAGTATTTTGTGGATGTGCTGACCAGAGCCGTTTTACCGACGTTTAAAAATCGCGGCAAGCCGTTTGTGGCTGTGTACTGGTCACGTGACCCCGATGGTACGCAGCATAATCAGGGAGACAGCCTGGGCAGCCTTTTGCCCGGCATCAATGGCCCCACCGCAAGAGCCGCCGTTAAGAACGCCGATGCAAACTTGAAGCAAATTCTCGAAACGCTCAAGCAATTGAGACTGGATCAAACAACGGATGTGGTGATCACTGCCGATCATGGGTTTTCGACGATTAGCAAATCTGTTGTGAGCCGATCGGGTACGTTCACCAAAAGCTATGCTGCTACGCAAACGTATAGCGGTGTGAACACAGGCTTTCTACCAGTCGGCTTTGTGGCGATCGACCTTGCTCACTTCTTGAACTTACCGCTGTATGATGCCGACACGCCGATCGTGCCTCTTGATAGCACGGGCAATGTCACCTATGCGACAGTGAAGCCCGGTGAACCTGTAACGCCGACCCAGTTGCAATTTCCTAGAAACGGTGATGGGGTCATTGGCGGTGGTGGACAGGTGATCAATGGCAAAACAGATGCTAGTGTGGTCGTGGCTGCGAACGGTGGGTCTGACCTCATCTACCTGCCAAGTGGAAATCCCACTCAAGCAAATGGCAAAACCCTGATTGAAAATTTGGTGGATTTCTTGTCCAGCCAAGATTACATCAGCGGTATTTTTGCCGATGACACATTTGGTAACATCCCTGGTGCCTTGCCGTTGAGCGCCATTAACCTGAAGGGAACTGCGCTCACGCCGACTCCAGCACTGGCGATTAACTTTAGAACCTTCTCAGTAAGTCTGGCGAATCCACTCAAAACGGGTGTAGAAATTGCCGATTCGGGGTTGCAACAGGGGCAGGGAATGCATGGGAGCTTTAGCCGTTCTGATACTTATAACAACATGGCTGCGATCGGCCCTGACTTTAAGAGCCACTTTACAGACTTGTTGCCTGTCAGCAATGTGGATCTACCGCTGACGATCGCTAAAATCCTTAACCTGACCGTGCCCAGTACAAGTACACTTCAGGGACGTGTACTGTCAGAAGCCCTGGCTGGCGGTTCCAATAAGCGCCCAGACGGCGTCAAAACGGTACGGTCTGCGAAAAATCCTGTCAGCAACCAGGAAACGATTCTGAACTATCAAGTCGTTGATAAAACTCGCTACTTTGATGCGGCGGGCTTTCATGGTCGCACCGTTGGACTGATTGATTAGGTCGATCGCCAATTGTGTAACCCACATTCCGCACTTCCAACTGGCACAAAAGGATTAAACCCCCTCAACACAGCAAGTCGTAGTGACGGCAAGCAGAACCGAAAAACTGGAGAATCCATTGGTGATCGTCGCTTAGAT
>JAHHIE010000077.1 GCA_019358945.1 Stenomitos rutilans HA7619-LM2
GGCTTTAAGGCTTGTCATGGCTGATGCAGGCATGATGACCCTCGACTCTAGTGCACCACTGCCTTGAAGCCTAAGCCTTCGGCATTCTCCATCAACCCATTGTTAAGATACGGATGCGTTCACCCTGTCATAAACGCCCCAATGTTTGTGACTTTTGCCGCTTTACTGTAATAAAAGTGGTCGTTGCCCTTGCCGTTTCCTCCTTGCTTTCTCTACCCTCTGCCTTTACAACCTGTTTCTTACGTGTGCAGCCTCTCCCAGCGCCTCTAAAAATCGAATGTTTTCGGTTTTTGATGGGTACAACGCCCGTAGAGACTTTTGAGCAATGGGTTTACACAACGCCAGAACTGGAGTCTGTACTGCGTCAAGACGATTATCTGAACCTGATCGCCTTGGATTTTTCCAGGCAAAGTAGTCAATACGAAGCGACCAAAGTTCTCAGACGATACATTCAGGCAGGTGAATACGAAACGTGGAAGCTGAAAACGCTGCTGTTGGCGCTGATCAATCAAGAGCAAGACCCTCGGCATCTTTTATATACCTTCTACGAGCTGTATTGCAATGGATACAGCTTTTTAGATGGTTTGGGGCTTGGTTACGGTCTTGCCCTGGTTGTACCGCCAGGAGCCTATCGCGCAGACAGTTGGGACGAGTTGAACAAAGAAGACCAGCAACGGCTACTCCATTCGTTGTTGCCAGAGGCGATCGCAGAAGCCCGCACTGTCCTCAACTGGCTCGATGACGGCAGCATTGTCATTACGAACGAACAAGATGAATTTGGACAGTATATGTATGGTGAATTCGGAAATTATGTGTATCTCGATCGACGGGGTGAGAACTAGCGGCGATCGCCTCCTGATCAAAGCCGTCATCGTTTGTTATCGTGGCGAAGCTCAATCGTTGTTCCATGACTGTGACTGAACGCATTGCGATCGCCCATCAAACTAATCTTGGCACCCTGCTCTATGGCAACTCGTTGATATGGTTGACAACGTTAGCCGACGAAACCGCCGACCTCGTGTTTGCTGACCCACCCTACAACGTCAAAAAAGCCGCCTGGGATACCTTTGCCTCACAGGACGACTATATCGACTGGTCATTGCAATGGATTCAACAGGCCGCGAGAATTCTCAAGCCCTCTGGTTCGCTCTACATCATGGGCTTTTCTGAGATCCTGGCAGACCTCAAGCGTCCGTCTTTGCAGCACTTTCAGGCGTGTCGCTGGTTGGTGTGGCACTACAAAAACAAAGCCAATTTGGGGCACGATTGGGGACGTTCTCACGAAAGCATTCTGGTGTTGCGGAAGAGTGCCAGCGCCAAAATCAACCTTGACAGCATTCGGATTCCCTATGGCAACCATACGCTGAAATATCCTATCCACCCACAAGCGGCGACGAGTCAATATGAAAACGGAAAAGCGCACGATCGCTGGACACCACACCCCTTGGGCGCAAAACCAAAGGATGTGATCGAAATTCCCACGACGTGCAACGGTATGGCTGAAAAGACGGGCCATCCTACCCAAAAACCAGAAGAACTCATGCGAAAGCTACTGTTTGCTGCCAGCGATCGCGGCGATCTAGTCATTGATCCCTTCTCTGGCTCCGGTACAACGCTCGTGGTCGCTGAACAATCTGGCAGGCACTGGCTCGGCTGCGACATCAACCCGGAGTACAATGCCTGGGCGATCGCTCGTTTACAAACTGTCCTCCCCTTAAGTGATGCCGAGTGGATTGAGCGCGATCGTCAAAACGCTCTGCGTCGCCAAAGTATTCGCTAAGAGCGCTGTTGCCGCTACTCGCACGAAGGATGTTAGCGCTTCTATCAATGATTTGCTTCTTGAATCCAGATCCAGTGGTCTTCGACATAGGCGATCGCACCACCTGGAAAGGGATCGGTTTGCGATCGATTGGGTGCCGTGACTAAACCTACTACTTTTTCAATGTGCTCAAAGTTGGGAGCGCAGGGTAAGGTTTGCTGGAGGAATTGACGGGCCACACGGCGTTGAAGTGCGAGGGGAGATTCTTTGAGCAAGGAGCGATCGAGTCCTGGGCGATCGAGATGCTGTATCTGTTTCAATAACTCTGCTGCTTGCGTTTCGAGGTATTTTACGTCTGCCTGAAGGAGTTCTGCCGTTTGAGACAAAGCCTGCTCTACTTGCGGATTAAAGTGCGTTTGCAGATACGGCAACAGTTCTTGCCGGATGCGATTCCGGGCGTAGGTCAAGTCATGGTTGGTAGTATCGTCCCAGACTTTTAACTGAGCCTCCTGACAAAATTGCCCTGTTTCAATGCGAGTCATCCCTAACAGTGGACGCACCAATTGAATATTCGGTTGAAGGGCAGGCGCAAGCAAACGCTTCCAAACCAGGGCTTGCAGTCCATCGGCACCGCTGCCGCGAACGAGGTTATACAACAGGGTTTCTGCCCGATCGCTGGCAGTATGGCCCGTGACAATGTAGGCATAGCCGTGCTGTTGGGCGATCGTGGTCAGCACCCCGTAGCGCCAGGTTCTCGCTTCTGCTTCACTCGTCGAAACCGTTTCAGCCGTCTCTTGATAGTAAGGCAACTGCCAGTCTTGTGCGAGTTGCTGCACATACGCTGCATTTGCATCCGAGTCAGTGCGCCAGCGATGGTTGCAGTGGGCGATCGCCAGATGCCAACCCCATTTTGCTTGCAAATCAAGCAAAAGTTTCACCAAACAGAGCGAATCTTGCCCACCCGAAACCGCGACCAAAACTCGTTGCCCGCGCTCTAGAAGCCTTCGTGCCTTCAGCGTGCGCTGCAACTGCGTGTGTAGCGGTGTCCAGGCATCATGCGGCATATGCTGTGAGCCTGAGCGCGATTAGTAATCGTCGTCTACATCGCCGTAAACATCATCAAATTTGGGGTCTGGTTTCTCAGGGCGGCGAGAAGGTCGATCGCGGGGCACATCCAGCATCTTGGGTTTGCTCGTTTCCGGGACAAACTCCAGACGAATGCGGACGCGTCCACGTTGCCAGCCGGGTGTACCAAAGCGGAGCGCTTCGCAGGGCAAACCCTCGCCAAACCAGCCTTCATTTTCATCTGACCAGTCGCTCTCACGATCACTAATCGCCTGAGCCAGCGCATCAATAAACTCACCCACCTTAAAGGTAGGGTTTACCATCAGCACCCGACCCACATTGATAAACAGTACCTCGTCGTTATTCAGCGGTTCAAATTGATTATCCATCGGCTATGGGGGAGAGGAGAGAGGGGCAGAGGAGGAGAGTTTTAAGTTTTGAGTTTTGAGTTGATTGAGCGGTCAGCTATCAGCTTTTTAGCCTTTAGCCTCCTTACTCCCTATTCAAAGGAACCACCCATAGCTATGCAGCCCTTTGCCTAATAAATTTACGCCCAGGTAGCAAACCCAGACGACCACAAACCCACCTGCCGCTAAGAGTGCTGGACGACGACCTTGCCATCCTTTGGTAATGCGTGAGTGCAGATACGCGGCAAACACGAGCCAGGTGATGAGTGCCCAGGTTTCTTTGGGGTCCCAACTCCAGTAGGAACCCCATGCTTCGTTTGCCCAAACGCCACCCGCAATAATGCCGATCGTCAACAGTGGAAAGCCCAAACCAATAATGCGGTAGCTGATATTGTCCAAGGTATCGGCAAGGCTGAGTCGCTGAGGTGACAGGGGCATAGCCGTTGTAGAAGCGGGTGCTTCCAGTATGGCAGTGACAGAGCCATTCAGTTCGTTTGGCGTGGTTGAACGCTGAGACGCAGGTGGAAGCAGTTCTCCCTCACGTCGCAGTTGGTAGGTACGATCGCGGTAGGCTCCTGTGCCCACCGAACTACCGCGCAATTCAATTTTTTGACCGCGCGTGACCACCAGAAAGGCGATCGCCAGCAGCGACCCCACCATCAGAGTGGCGTAGCTCAACATCATCACGCTGACATGCATCATCAGCCAATTGGATTTCAAGGCAGGCACCAGCGGCGCAGAGGCTTGCATATCCTGAGGCAAGGTCAGCGCGGCAAAGGCCGTAATGCCCATCGCTACAGGAGCCGTTACCACACCGACGAGACGGCTACCGCTCATGCTCTCGGCCACCAGGTGAATGGCAGTGATGCCCCAGGTGAGAAAAAAGAGCGATTCGTACAGGTTGCTCAGCGGAAAGTAGCCTGCCTCCAGCCAGCGTGCGCCCAGGAGAGCCGCAATACAAAGGTTGGCGATCGCCATGCCTGTAGTACCCAGCATAGATAAATAAGGTATATGGGGAAAGGCTGCGCCCACCCAATACACCAGCGCCGTCACTAAGAGGATGGCGAAGGACGCATTATCAAAAATAGTTTGTAGTCTGACCAAATCCATGCCGTGTTCTCTCCAGGCTTTGAACCAATGCCTTTCTCTATCCTACGATTCTTGTGAAACGTTTTGAGGGTGATGCCAATTTTGAACGCGCTAAGGAGATGGCAATGGAGAAGGAACAGACGGAAGCTCTAATGCCGGGTTGTTACCTGGAGAAGGCATACTCGATGGGATGGTTGGACTTGGCAAGGGGGCAGGTTTACCCGCTTTTTGCAGCAGCAGCGAGACATCGTAACGGGTACTGCGATCGTCGCTAATAGCCGCCGTTACCCCGATCGACCGAATGGCATCCAGCAGATTTTGGTTGCCAAGCGGCAGTTGCGGCAAAGGAAGCTGCTTCGTTTTGTAGAGATCAAGATTGGCAAAGAAATTGCCGTTATTAGGACTGGGTTCAGAGGGCACGCTGGCTTTGAACGGTTGGCTATCCAACAAGGATGTGGCTGGTTTTGGCAGAATGTCGTTCACCACGGGAACACTTGGCGAACCCAGCGCTATAAACGCGACGTTATCATTCAACCAACCGTGGGTCACTGCAAACCCGGTCGTCGTCAACGTCCAATTGGTCACCGATTGGTCACCGACTTTCGCCTCTTCCACTTTAAATTTGTATTTGTCTGCCATCGTCTGGTCTAGCTGTTGCAAAGCAGCTTCTGTCGCGCGGCGATCGCTCGATTGCACCATAAACAGCAAATTGAACGGCAACCCAGACGGGCTGCCATCGGGTACTCCTGTCATTGCCAGTGCGAATTCGCCGTCCATCCAGGCAAGAAAGTCCTTGTCGAGATCCATATTGATGGTGGACTTCAGTGCCTTTTGCAGCCAGTCAGGCGAAACAGGGGGCAAGGCAAGGTTAATTGCCGTAGCACCCTGAGTATAGTTCTGCCAAAACTGCCTCAAGTTTCCCCCAGAAGTCATGAGAAGCGTGTTCTGAGGCAAGCGACCAAGCATGCTTTTAGCGTTGTTCTCAACCTTGTAAGTCTTCTGGCTATCCGGCTTGTACCAGGTCACCCCCCGAAAACGCACCCCTTCTGCCTCCAAACTCATCGTGGCAGCGACCCCCTGCGTCTGCGACATTTGCGCCAGATTAGGAGCCGTCGCGGCCTTGCCTGAATTCGCGACCGTAAAAGCCGTCGCTGCCGGGAAGTTGAGGTATAGCCGACCAAACGAGGGGGTCGCTTGAATTTTACCAAGCGCCTGAGTAAAGCCAGGCGTTGCTTTCAGCGCTGATTGTCCCTGTTCGCCTTTATACGTGTCGATCGCCCGCTCCATCGCCTTCGGATCGGTTGCCACGACGAGCAGTTTCCCGTCAAACACCGTTACCGAAAAATTCTCCGCTTTGCCCTGGGTCTCTTTAATTTGAAAGCCTTTGTAGGTACGGTCTACCAGTTTGCCCGCTGTTTGTGATCGAGGCTTATCAAGTAGTTGCTTTGCCTGGAGCGGGTTTTGAATCGGCAGCACGACGATCGCAACTGGCTTGGGTAACACGGGCGCAGCACTGGGTGCGCTACTCGTTGGTGGCGCTAGCAGAGCAATGCTGACTTCCTTGCCAATCCAGGGTTGAATATCTCTCTCGTAGTCATAGCCATTGGCAGTCAGGAGGCGATCGCGCAATTGCACCAAATTTTGATCAAACGCGGCCTGACTCTGAGGCGTACCAAATTCGCGCAACTGCTGCCATTGCCCTGGCTCCGTCGAAACCGAAAGCGTCATCAACGCATCTTGTGGAATCACCTCCGCACCGACAGGCAGATCTCCTGAACCAAGACCGCCCCGCGTGAGCACCCAGTAGGCAGCAGCACCTCCACCCACCAGCAATGCAGCAGCCCCCAACGGGAGCAGAAGGGATGGCTTCTTATTTTTGATCATGGAAAAGGGCTTTCCTATCTAGACAGCACAAGCAATGCCCCTGCCACTTTAGCAAACCTGACGCACAACGGGGGAGGAAGATTGCGGAACGTTGTAGCAGAGGGAGCAGGGGAAGCGCAGGGAGCAGGGGCAACGGCAGGGGAAGCGGGGGAGAAAGGTTTTGAATGTGTTCAGCAAGCATCAGGGACGATTGAATCAGGGTTAGGACATCTGCCGCCCCTGCCGCCCTTGCCGCCCTTGCTTCCCCTTGCCTCCTGCCTTCTACCCACCAACCACTCCATACAGCGTATCCCGCTGACGGTAGGGACGATCGACCGACGCGATCGCGTCCATCAATGTCTCAACCTCCATACACGTACCACCTTGTGCGCCTGCCATCGTAGTGATGTGTTCTTCCATGAGCGTTCCACCAAGATCATTGCAGCCCCAGGTCAGAGCTTCCGTGGCACCCGCTAAACCCAGCTTCACCCAACTGGGTTGATGATTAGGAATCCAGCGCCCTAAAAAAATGCGGGCTACGGCCATGAGTTTCAACGCATCTACGAGAACAGGCTGATCGCGTCCCACTCGGCGGCGCAAGGGTTTGGGCGCTTCTTGTCCGACGAAGGGCAACAAGATGAACTCTGTGATGCCAGGGTAGCCTTTTTCTAGAGACGATCGTTGGAGCGATCGCAACAAATCCAGATGCCGCATCTGCTGTTCTGGCGTTTCAATGTGCCCTGATAGCATGGTGCTGGTTGTGTGCAAGCCTTGCTGATGCGCGATGCTCACAATGTCTAACCAGGTCGCCGTATCGATCTTTTCAGGACACAAGACACGTCGCACCTCGTCATCCAGGACTTCGGCTGCGGTTCCTGGTAAGGAATCCACACCCGCATCTCGCAAGGTTGCAATGACATCTGCGTAGCTCAAACCATCTTCTCTCGCAATAAACTGCACTTCTTGAGGTGAGAATGCATGCAGGTGCAATTGAGAAAATGTATCCTTCAGCGTTTTCACAATCCTTACGTAGTAAGACAGCGACGAGCCATTGAGTGTGGCCTTCGGGTTCAGCCCACCCTGCATACAAAGCTCGGTTGCACCACGCTGCACGGCATCCGTTGCTTTCTCTAGCATTTGCCCCATATCAAGCCAGTACGCGCCCTCATCGCCTTCGTCTCGGCGGAACGCGCAAAAGCTACAGTGCTGCTCACAAATATTAGTGAAGTTAATATTGCGGTTGATTACATAAGTGACAACATCGCCTGACTGCTGTTGCCGGAGCGCATCTGCCGTTCTGCGAATATGGTCGATCGCTTTGGACGATCGCGCTTTCAGCAAAACCACTCCATCTTCCCACGACAGTTCGTGTCCTTCGAGCGCGCGATCGAGAATCGCTTCCACTGTTACAGTCACCACAAGCTACAAGAAACGCGACGACATCTCTTATTGTGGCGCTTTAGAAGGCAAAAGGAAGAAGGTAAAAGGCAAAAGAAGGAAGCAGGGGAAGCAGAAGAAAGCTAACAGTGGTCAGCCATTAATCCGCAATCATGTCATCAACCTGTACTGATCACTGTTGAAAACTCATTTTTAATTTCCTATCCTTACACCCTCAGCCTCCTCAGCCCCCCTCACTTCATCATCCTTCTACCTTTTACCTTCTGCCTTCCCTCACTCTGTCCCCAAAATACGGAGCAACTGATCCACGTTATCCAAATCACCCACAATGCGGCGTACAGGACGGGGCCAGACTTTTACCAGCGTTGGCGTTGCCGAAACCTGATCAAGCTCTGCTTGCTCTGGATGCTGCGACACATCAATAATCTTAAGCGTATATGGATGGCTGAGAGCCTCCTCCAGTAGGCGATGCAAGGTTTGTAAGGTTCGTTCGGTAGCGGTACTGTGACCCGAAACGAAAAGCCGTAATACATACCCTTTCGAGTCTGGCCCTTTCGAGTCTGGATATAAGAGCGATCGCTCGACTAAGGGAACGGGCACTTTGTGGCGAAACTGGGCGTAGGGTTCTGCCTGGTCATAGCGCACCACTAAATCGTGGGGTTCCCACAGTTGAGGAAACTGTTTGCGGTAGGCGGATAGCACCACCGCATCACAGAGACCTTCTCTCAGCGCGGCTGGTTGCCAGATCAGCTCATCCGTACCAAAGACGGCATTGAGCAGCATTTGATATCTGAGCACTAGCGGTGACGCTTCAGCCACGGTCTGGAACTGGTTAGTGCGTGGGTTATGCCAGCGATCGACAGTAGCGGCATAGCAAGGCACCAAAAAGTGGGGAGGCTCTGACAGCCCCAGCAAATCTCGTAGTGCAGCACAAAGGTGCAGATGCCAACGTTCCTGCTTCTTGTAGTCAATGGCGTAAATGAGACCACCACCAGGTGTGAACAGGGCAATGCCTTTAAACACACCAGAAGCCGGAGCAGAATCTGAGTGCACGTCTTTTCCTATAGGTAGCTATACGCGCCCTCGGAGCGACTGAGCCATTTCGTTGGGCTTTGGCGACATTTCTAACGCCACCTCTTCTGTAATCCGTCCCGCTTCATAGAGCTTGTAGAGAGACTGATTCATCGTACACATGCCGTCAAAAGTGCATCGAGGGATAATTTGCTCAATCTCTTCAATTTCACCGCGTCGGATAAAATCCTTGATGGCATCCGTATTGATTAGAATATCGTGGAATGCAGCGCGTTTGCCATCCGTAGTTCGGCATAATCCTTGCGCGATGACCGCGACTAACGACTCGGCGATCGAAATCCGCATGGGTTCTTGTTGCTCTGGCTCATACAATTGCAGAATCCGCTCAATAGTTTTCACCGCACTGTTTGTATGCAGCGTACCCATCACAAGGTGCCCGGTTTGCGCCGCTTTAATGGCCGTGTTGACGGTTTCTTTGTCCCGCATTTCACCCACCAGAATCAAGTCTGGATCTTCCCGCAAAGCCGCTTTCAGCGCGTTATCAAACTTGCGAGTATGGATGCCCACTTCCCGGTGCTTAATTAGCGACTTTTGGCTGCGATGCACAAATTCGATTGGGTCTTCAATCGTGATGATGTGCTTGGGCATCTCCTTGTTGATGTAATCAATCATGGCGGCCATTGTGGTGGACTTACCTGACCCCGTTGGCCCGGTCACTAACACCAACCCTTTGTGGTAGTGGCAAACATCCTTAAAGACGGGAGGCAGGTTAAGCTGCTCCATCGTCAAAATTTTGAGCGGAATGAGTCGCAACACCATCGCAGGGCCATGCAGCGAGTCAAAAATGTTGATCCGTACACGGGCAAACTCATACTGAGTAGCACCATCAAAATCGAGCGTTTCTTCAAACGTGCGAATTTCTTCATCGCTGAGAATTTCGTGCAACCAACTATAGAAGGTTTCGCGATCGGTCACGGGCCATTCAGTTGGGTCCATTTCACCCCGGTTGCGATAGCGCGGCACTTCGCCAACACCTGCGTGAACGTCTGAGTAACCCTTGTCAAACGCATGGCGCACAATTTCTGCCAGCGTTGGCGACCCATTGTTGGGCTTGCGCAGGTTAGCCGGAACCGAGGGTGGCGCAGTCGGACGATGCCCCGCAGGTGGGGGTGGGGTAGCAGGTGTGGAGACAACCGTGTGAGAGGCAGCGGGTACCGATGGTGTTGGTGAGGCGGCGGTTGGTGTCACCATACCAGCAGGCGGTGTCGAAATCATTGTTGGAGTGGGAATGCCAGCCGGCACAGCAGAAACCACCGTTGGGTTTGCACCAGCAGGCATCGCAGCAGTCATTTGCTGGGTCGCCGCAACAGTCGTGCCTTGGCTAGCAGGCCGTGCAGGCGGGGGAGGCGCTGGCGGAACACGGGAAGGGGGGGGGGAACTCGGTGGACGCTGTGGTTCTGTCATATGCTACTTCTCTACGAGCCTGGAGCGATAAAAGCGATCGACGGACTCTCTTCAAAATCCGCACGGTGGTGCTGGTAGCGATGGTGACCGAGCAGCAAAGCAGCGCGTGTAGAATAACTGAAACAGCCCGTATGATGCACTCAAAGTGGCAAAGGCAACCGCATCGTTGGTCTACGCTACGCGTCTCTACTAAAATAACAGACACTCATCTTGAAACCAGTTTGCCCATAACGACCGCTGTCCTATCATGCATGTGTTGCACCGCATGCGAAATGAGTCTATGAGTAGCACTGAAGCCTGGTACGTCGTGAAGCAGCCGAACGGTCAATGCACGATTACACCTGCAAACGACCTTGAGCCAATACAACATACAGACACATCCTCGACTGATGCCTCTTCGTCTTTAGAACACTGGGGGCCTTATCACTCTCAGCAGGATGCGATCGCGCGTCGCGTTGGCTTGATCCGTGCTGGCAAATGTCAGCCTGTCTAGGGGGTGCTTTAAAGGTCTGAGGGCTGAGAAAAGGCGCATATTCAGTCCTTAGCGCTCAGCCCTCGCCTGACCCAAATGTGCC
The DNA here is from genome assembly GCA_019358945.1 of Stenomitos rutilans HA7619-LM2. Taxonomy (GTDB): domain Bacteria; phylum Cyanobacteriota; class Cyanobacteriia; order Leptolyngbyales; family Leptolyngbyaceae; genus Stenomitos; species Stenomitos rutilans. The sequence goes on from JAHHIE010000077.1 coordinate 10,653, forward strand.
AGTTCTAAAACAGAGCTTAACCCTGCATGCGATCGCTGACGGTTTAAGAAGCTTTTTGCTGGTGTGACGGCAAGAAGCCTCTCGACTTTGGCGGTTGTGTAGCAGATGCGTCTGGCTGCCATCCTTGAATAAACTCATGCGTTACCAGAGCGTCCACAATTTTAGCCACACTTTCCTCGACAGCTTCTTGATCGGTAAAACACGTGACATCAGGATGCAAAGGTGCTTCGTAGGGCGCATGAATCCCAGTAAATTCTTTGATCTTTCCCATCCGTGCAGCGGCATATAGCCCTTTGACATCACGCGCTTCACAGACCGTGAAAGGCGCATTCACATACACCTCAAGGAAGTTGTGAATCATAGCCTTCATTTCATCTCGCACTAACCGATAGGGGCTGATCGTTGCAACGACGACAACTATGCCATTGCGGCTGAGTAGGTTTGCCACAAAGCCTACCCGCCGAATATTGGTATCGCGGTCTTCTTTGGTATAGCCAAGCCCTTTACATAAGTTTGTGCGAATCACATCCCCATCAAGCAGTTCAACCTTAAGCTGCTGCGCTAACAAGACGGGAGCTAAGGCTTCAGCAATGGTTGTCTTACCTGCACCACTTAACCCTGTTAGCCAAATAACCGCACCGCTAGTTTTCATCCGCACCCTCAATTCTAGCTCTTTTCTGCATAGTATCCTACCTACATTTTTTACTAAATCACAGATAAATTCTTTTAGTCATTCTTTTTACTGAAGGAGTTTTTTGAGCTTAAACCACTGCGATCGTAGCTGCCAAAACTTACTCGTTTTCATCGCTTCAATGACGGCTTGCTGATGTTCAATCTGATGGCTTAACTCGTCTTTTAACTGATGTCTACTTGCCAAACATTGCTCCATAGTTTGCTGAATCAAGCGTTTCTCTTCTTGAAGTAGGTGATGCTGTGCTTGAAGCTGTTGATTTGCCTGGTTTACGTTTGCCAGCTCTTCTTGAAACGCCAGAAGTTGGCCTTCCAGCGCGGTCACTTCGTCCTTATGCTTTTTCTGCAAGCATCGAAAATCCATCCAATCTTGAAGGAGCCACGCTGTCGGTGAAAGCAACGCTTGATCTAAAGGAGCCACGTCCTGATGCATGTCTGCTGCAAGGTTAAGTTGCTGGTAGAGCGTATATGCATCTGGGAAATAGCGCTGAATCAACATTTCTCGCTGCGAGTTAAATGCCTCTCTTTTTAAGAGTGAACGATCGTAGATATCTTCTGCTGGGGCACTTAGCGGTATGTGCAACCGTTGTCTCAACAAGTCAAAAAACTTAGTTGGATGCTCAACAACTTGTTTAAGGTGAGTTAACACGCATTTCTCTGGAAAGCGATGATAAAAATCCAACAGCACCTGGTTGTAATTCATCCAGATATTGAGTGCAAGTTCAGGATTTTGATGAAAGGTGATGTCACCTCTGCGATAAAGAGAGTCAAGCACCTCCCAGGGAGAACGATAGATCAATAAAAACTTAGCCTCTGGAAGTAAGACATGCCAAAAGTTTAAGAAAAGAGTAGTTCTAGGATCTTTCCAACCCCAGGGCCTGGTTAATGAGGCATTCTTCTGAATTAAAAGCCTTGCTCGATCGAGGTGATACTCAGGAACATTGATGACTTTCTCCGTTGTCATACCAACATCATCGAGGCCAAGGGAAAGGAGGACATCGCGGTGAAAATCGAAAAAATCAAGATTCTCAAAATGCCCTTTTACGTTACTGAAATTACCTTCTAAGAGACGTTGACCAATATCTAGGCCCGCACTTTGTAGCAGCGACGCGGTTAAAGACGTGCCTGACCGATGCATGCCAGCAATAATCAGAACGGGTTGCTCACTGGTTTCACCATTCTGCATCTAAGGTAATCTCCACAGGTTCATGATTCGTCTCTGATCTTACCGAAGTATAGAAAGCTGGGCATACCACACCACATCAGCAGGCACAGAGCTTCCTGAGCAGATGAGAGATGGCAAAGAAGGAAGCAACCACGACCCTTCGATCGCGCACTTGCTAATCTTTTTTAGTCTTCGCAGCCGCAATCAGAGAATCCTGACGGTTGGTGTAAAGGCTTAGTAAAGTGCAATGTTGAGGACTACAGCCGTTGTCCTTTGGATGCACTACACCCTGTATCCTAAACCCTGCACCACTCTCAATCAGACTGTGGCTGACTCAACCAAGAACCGCTGTAATACCAATTTGAATTGAAAATGCGACACATCCTGTAGGGGCAAGGCAATGCCTTGCCCCTACCCACCGATTGATCTGTAGCCGTCATTCTTTAAATCGGTATAAGTGTTGGTTCACGATCGCATTGGCAGGAGAGCCGTGGCTTCGCTTCAGATTGGCAGGCAAAGATCCAGCAGTTCTCATAGTGCAGTATCCCGATATGGTTCATTCGTTCCAGGCAAGGTCAGGCTCCTTCTTCCTTAGAGAATGGCTTCCGTAGCCGCAGCACATACGGGTATCGCTGAGAAGTATGTAGAAAGATGTAACAATCTCCTGGTTTTATTAATAAACATTGCAGTTCTTTGACCTGGTTGTTAGCTTGTGCGTGATCTAAAAACCCACTGTTCTTTTTCCTTTGTGGAGGTGCGTATGCTGAGGATGCTTGCGATCTGACCAGATTACGTCTCGCTTCAACACTCGATAGCGTCTTCACCTGCCAAACATCATCAGCAACGAGGCAATGAAGCAAGTGAACACACGTTCTAGTCGATCTAACAGGGGGATATTATGCAGTTACCGTTTTCTGAGGCTGATACCGCTTCAACGATCGCACCACGCGATCCAAACGACCACTCGACCGTCACGCCTCATCCATCTTCAACCACCGCTGATGGCAAGGCAGACTTAGCAGCGATCGCCGACTCAGACTCGAACCAACCTGTTCCAACCCTAGACAAAACAGCCTTAGACAAAACAGAACCACTTGAGGTGGTGAAGCAGACCATTGACGACCTGGAGGCACAAGGCTTACTCATGCTGTTCGATCGTCATGATCAAGTGGCAAAACGTCTCACTGGCGATTTAATGGCGGCGGGTATTTTGCAGGAAGATGCGCTGCCAAACCAGCAGGAGACTTGTAGCCATCATTAATGCTTGCAGCTTGCGGTTTTTAGCAAACTCAGGGCAACCGCTTCGGCTACTTTGATGCCGTCTACACCAGCCGAGAGGATACCACCCGCGTATCCAGCGCCCTCACCTGCGGGATAAAGCCCCCTGGTGTTGAGGCTTTGGCAGTCATCGCCACGCTTAATGCAAATGGGTGAAGATGTGCGGGTTTCAACGCCCGTAAGGACGGCATCAGGCATGGCAAAGCCGTTAAGCTGCTGGTTAAACGCAGGAATGGCTTCACGGATCGCCGCGATCGCATACTCTGGCAAGCTCGAACTCAAATCGCCTAGCCGCACGCCCGGTCGATAGGACGGCTTCACGCTGCCAAACGTGGTCGAAGGCACTTGAGCTAGAAAGTCACCCACCAGTTGACCTGGAGCCTCGTAGGTACTGCCGCCCAACTCAAAGGCGCGGGCTTCCCAATGGCGTTGCAACTCCATGCCAGCCAACGGGCTACCGGGATAATCCTCTGGCTTAATGCCTACAACAATCCCGCTGTTCGCATTTTTGCCGCTGCGTTCATACTGGCTCATGCCATTCGTGACGACTCGCCCACGCTCTGATGTTGCCGCGACGACTTGCCCTCCTGGACACATGCAAAAGCTATAAACCGATCGACCATTGGAGCAATGATGCACTAACTGATAGTCGGCGGCACCGAGCATGGGATGACCCGCTTGTGACCCCAGACGACATTCGTCAATGAGTGTTTGCGGATGCTCGACTCGAAACCCGATCGAAAACGGCTTGGGTTCAATATAAACGCCCTGTTGATGCAGCATCTCGAAGGTGTCACGGGCACTATGCCCGATCGCCAAAATGATGTGATCACTGCGAATATAGTCGCCATTGGCAAGGAGCACGCCGCGCACCTGGCGATCTTGAATATCGATCGTGTCTACTCGGCTTTGAAAGCGAATTTCGCCCCCAAGGGACTCGATCGTGCGGCGCATATTCTCCACGATTTTGACCAGCCGATAGGTGCCAATATGGGGCTTATTCACATACAAAATTTCGGGGGCCGCGCCAGCATTCACCAATTCTGTCAAAACTTTGCGTCCCTGTCGGTTGGCATCCTTAATCCGGCTATAGAGCTTGCCGTCAGAAAAAGTGCCAGCGCCACCTTCGCCAAACTGAGCATTGGATTCGGGGTCAAATTTGCGTTTGCTCCAGAACCCGAAGGTATCGATCGATCGTTCATGTACGGCCTTGCCCCGCTCTAAAATCAGCGGACAAAAGCCCATTTGCGCCAGCAGCAGTCCCGCAAACATACCACATGGGCCATTACCAATGACGATCGGGCGCGTTTCCAATCGAGGCGGTGCCTTGGCAACATACCGATAGGTTGTATCAGGTGTGGGTACGACATGCGGATCTTGCTTAAAGCGCCTCAGGAGTTGAGCCTGCCTGGGAGTCTCTACATCCAAAATGTAGACAAAGGCGACAGCACCGCGCTTACGGGCATCGTAGCTACGCTTGAAGACTGTATAGCTGAGTAGATCTTCTGGGGCAAGGCGCAGCTTTTTGAGCACCGCAGACTGGAGATCAGCTTCCGTGTGATCCAGCGGGAGTTTAACTTCGGTGAGGCGTAACATGAACCGACTCAAGATTTGGGTGGCGTTGGCTGCTGTGCCTTGATGCGCTGAGTTAGGACTTCCAAGGCTTTGGCGTATTGCATATCCGCAGAGGTGCCGATTTTGTCACGATCGCGGCTCAGTGCCTGGCGTTCTTCATCAGACAGCTTAATTTCTACATCGGGGTCGATGCCGTGTTTGTTGATATCACGACCGTTAGGAGTCAAGTATTTGGCGATCGTCACCGCTAGGCCAGAGCCATCACCCAACCCACGTACCGATTGCACTAGCCCTTTACCAAACGTCTTGGTGCCCACTAAGACAGCTCGCTTATTGTCTTGCAGCGCCCCAGAAAGAATTTCGCTGGCGCTAGCGGAACCACCATCTACCAACACAACCATCGGTTTATCGGTCAGGGCGCGGTTGTTTGCCTGCTCTCGCTCTTGTTCTCCCTGGCGATCGACGGTAGAAACGATCGCACCTTGCTTGAGCCACATCCGCGCGATTTCAATGCTGGTAAACAACAGTCCACCAGGGTTGGAACGCAAGTCAAGAATGTACCCGCTGACGTTTTGCTTCTCTAGCTTCTGGATCGCGTTCTTCATTTCAGCAGGTGCATTGGCGCTGAACTGCACCAGACGGATATAACCAACTCCGCCCTGTGTTGCATCTTTCTGATAGCTGGAACGAACAGGATGGATCTCAATTTTGGCGCGCTTGAGTTGATATTCCAGTTCTTTATCACCGCGCTGAATGGTGAGTTTGACGCTTGTGCCAGCCGTACCTCGAATAAGAGTTACAGCTTTGTTAACATCCATGCCTTCGGTACTTTTGGCATCAATTTTGGTAATGATGTCTTTTGCCAAAATGCCCGCCGAAAAGGCAGGCGAGTCTTCAATCGGGGCAATAACGGTTAACTTTTTGGTTTTTTCATCGGCTGCAAGCTGAATACCCACTCCAGAGAGTTCTCCAGAGGTGTCAATCTGCATATTCTTAAACTCTTGCGGATCCATAAAGCGAGTGTAAGGGTCGCCCAGTTTCTTGAGCATTTCCCGTACTGCCTTGTAAGCCTCTTCTTTATTGGCGTAGGACTTATTCAGATACTCTGTGCGCGTTGCCTTCCAATCAACCTTATTGAAGGTGCCATCGACATAGGTACGATCGATAATCTGCCAAACCTCATCAATGAGTCCCTTGGGACTTTCCTGAAAGAAGGCTTGCCCTTGAGACAGGTGAATGCCCGCTCCTGTAATGGTGACTGCACTGACTGCGACTGCTGTTGAAGCTAAAACAAGTCCACGTTTCGTGACTGCCATAATACTGAGCTAGAAGAGAGACTGCAAAAGATTACGCTCAATCTAACACAGCCGATCGAGACAGGGAGGTACTGCCAGTAAGAGATAAAATTCTTTACCAGAGCAGTATTGAGACTTGGAGATTGAGGTGCTGGGGACTAAAGGATAAGGATAAAATCACATCGAAAATTACCGGAGAGGCACAAAGAACGCCAAGCATTGTCTCTGTTACCTCTGCGTCTCAGCGGTCGAGTAAGAGACATGCAGCTTGCAATACGCCATTCTCCAGTCTCCAGCGAACTACACGTCCAGCACATCCGCACTACCCAGTTCCAAAGGCAGAAAGACGGTCATCACTTCACCTTGCTGAGGTCGATCGCGCACAATGAGCTTGCCGCCCAATGCCTGAAACAACCGCTTTGTCACCGCTAGATTGAGGCTGAGCGTGCCCGTTTCTGGCTGAAACATCAGCAATTGTCCGAGCGATCGCAATAAGGGACGGTGATGGTGACGAGCCGTTACGCCTGCATCTGGCTCCGATTGAAGCTGTACTTTAAGCTGATCACCTGCTAGCATCACGTCGATTTGCATGTGGCTACCCCCCGGAAGACTACGGGTAAACCGTTCAATAAGGCTCGTTAGCGCCTGATCCAGCATTGTTGGATCACTAACCACGGTGGGCATATAAGACGGCAGCACCACGTCCAGAGTGAGTTGTCGTTGGCTCGCCTGCTGCTGCCAACGCGGAATACTTTGCTGAAACATCTGTGCCAGAGAGGTGCGGGTGAGCGACATCTTGCTGTGGCGGGTGGGAGAGGTTTGCAGTTCAACGGCTCGGAAGATTAACCCAAACCGATCAATTTGCTCGCTGCATTCGCGATCGATAATGCTTAAGCGCTTTAACGCATCCGGGGGAAGGTCGGTACGCTTGAGGAGCGATCGCGTGAGCGTGCGAATCGTTGTAAGCGGCGTGCGAATCTCGTGAGCAAGTGCCTGCAAAAGCTCAATATCTGGGCTGGTGAGATCTGCTGGAGGAAGCATTGCATAGTGAGGTGACGCCTCCACAAAGGAAAGAGCCGGAAACGTCTGGCGAGGCTCAACCACGTCTTGCTTAGGCGTAGAATGCTGGTTGTCCGCTTTCTCACTGCGTAGTTCTTCCAGTGGCTCTGGCAGGTGTGCCAGCATCAACCGACTGAATTGCGTCACTGTGGTGTAAGCCGGAGTGACGGGCACAAATTGTTCAGCCAATGCATCCAACTGATCAATCTGGTCAGAATTCATAAGCAAAATGCGAGGACGCACCGCATTCCACGCTTGTTGCACCACCTCTGGCATAAACGAAAACATGAATGCAGGGTCGCCTGTGAGCGATTCGCCTAACACTAAAACCAGGCTAAATTGGGCAGTCAACACCAGACAAAATTGCTCTGCTGCGAGCGGATCACCCGGCAGGAGGGGCAAAGCAGCCGTCGTTGGCTTTGGTGAAGAGGCTACCTCAGAACTAGTGCTTGGAGGGGTCTCAGTTGCTGGCAGCAGTTGTAGCGGCAACCAGGCTGAAACATGGAGCGGATTTGCCGTCAGTGACCAGATCGAAAAATTGGAAACCAGCTTTGGCTGACTGATTACTGGCAACGGCCCTGAGAGAATAAAGCCTTGCGTGGTTGAGTTTGCATCGATCGCGTTATCCGTTTCCACAATCTTTTGCAGCAGTAGATTCAATGCCGCGATCGCCCCCGACCATTCGCGTTCTGCCCGCACTCGCTGCAAGGCAATACGTCCCGTGCGGTGCTGACCCGTTGACTCTGTACGGGTAGATCGATCGGACGGCGACTCAAACTGCACCATCCAAGTCGGATCGTTTAGCGCCAGAATTTCACTTAAGGTTGGCAATAACCACTTAGGCACAAAATTCACGTCCACTCAGGATACCCGCTGTTAGAATACCCTGCCTCATAACTCCTACTATGACGGTATCTAGATTATTGATCAAAGAGGAGTCGTGGAACCGAACTGATGCGGGTGATGATCGCCGTTGGGAGCTGTGAGGAGAGAAGGGTGAGGAGAGAGGGGTGAAGAGAGAGCAGTCAGAAGTCAGGAGGTTAAAAGCTGATTGCTGACCGCTGGCTGCTCAATCAATTCAAAACTCAAAACTTTTAGCCCTTAGCCCCCATCCCTCGTCCCTCATCGCCTCATCCTTGATCCCCCTCCCTCCTCTAATGCCCTCCTGCTGCGCCGCCTGCTTTCACTTTTTTGAGAAACACAATGGCAAGGCCACTCAGCAATAAGGCACAGGCAATGAAGTAGAAGCAGTCGTTGTAGGCCATGACGTATGCCTCACGGCGAACCACGTTGGCGATCGCGCCCATTGCCTGATCTTGCGCTTTTACTAAATCGGCACCTTTACTGATGAAATACTGTGTCATCTGGTTCATGCGCTCTTGCGTGGCAGGGTCGTAGACGGAAACAGCTTCACCTAAACGGTTGGAATGAAACTGCTCGCGCTGTGTGAGCAAGGTGGCGATCGCGGCGATGCCCACGGAACCACCGAGATTTCGCATCATGTTAAACAAGCCCGATGCCGAACCTGCTTGCTCTTTGGGTAAACCAGCAGTCGCCACAGAAGACAGCGGCACCATAATCAGCGGTTGACCGAGCGCTCGTACCAGTTGTGACCAGCGCAATTGGTCGATCGCCGTCTGATTGGTCAAGGACGAATTCATAAAGCAACTGATGGCAAACAAGCTCACACCCACCGCAATAATGAGCCGAATATCAAATCGCTGCATCAACTTAGGCACAAACGGGATTAGAAACAACTGGGGAATGCCAACCCACATCAGCACTTCTCCAATCTGCATCGCGTTGTAACCCTGGATCTGGCTCAGGTACAGCGGCATGATGTAGACCGAGCCATACAGCCCCAGACCCAGTGAGATATTAACAATACTCGCCAGCCCAAAGTTACGCTCCTTCATCAGCCGCAGATTGATAAACGGCTTTTTGCGCGTCAGCTCGATCAAGAAGAAAATGACGAGAAAAATGACTGCGATCGCCGTTAATCGCACAATCAACTGTGATCCAAACCAATCTTTGCGGCTGCCTTCCTCCAGTACCACTTGCAGTGACCCTAGCCCGATCGCCATTGCCAAAATACCAAACCAGTCGCCCTGTTTCAGCATTTCCAGCTTCATCGGTCTGGCATCAATGGCGTACCAGACGGCTGCAATCAACAAAGCACCGGGAATCACGTTTAGGTAAAAAACGTAGTGCCAGCTAAAGGTTTCCGTCAACCAACCACCCAACGTGGGGCCGATCGAAGGCGCAAAAACAGCCGTGACCGCAAACATTGCCAACCCAGTTGACTGCTTGCGCGGCGGCAGCATCGTCAGGATGACCGTAAACGCCATTGGGATGAGGATGCCACCTGTGAACCCCTGGAGTGCCCGAAAGACGATCATGGATGGCAAGTCCCAGGCCCAGGCGCAACAGACCGAAAAGAAGACAAACAAACTCGCATTCACCAGCAAATAGCGCCGCGTCGAGAAAACCTGCGACAGCCAGCCCGTCAGCGGAATTACTACAATTTCTGCTACCAGATAGGACGTCGAAATCCACGAACCTTCCTCTAACGTTGCGCCTAGCGCTGCCTGAATATCCTTCAAAGAGGCATTGGTAATTTGAATATCCAGTACCGCCATGAAGGCACCGAGCATTGTACCGCAGACCCCAACCCAGGTTTTAAAGGAGACGCGATCGGAGGGTATTTGAGCGGTGATCGACGTTGCCATAGCAAACCTCTCAGCAGAGAATGAATGGTATTGGAAGGGAAATGAGCACGATCGCATAAAGTCCACTGAACCCTAGCGCAGCATTTTTCACCCACATCAAGAATCAGTCTCATCAAGAATCAGTCTGTGGCAGCAAGCCAATGCGTCGATAGATTAGCCGCATCGATCGCCGCATTTCCGGTAGCTGCTTGGTAAACAGAAGCGACCCACCGATACAAAGAAGGCCACCCATCATGAGGGTATTGGGTGCACCAATATGAGTCGCAAGACTACCTGCCACTAGATTACCGAACGTCACTGTACTAGTAAACGCCATCATATAAAAGCTCATCACCCGACCACGTTTGTCGTCATCAACGATCGTTTGCAGCACGGTATTTCCAGATGTATGTTGCAACACCAGGCTCATGCCCACCACCAGCACTGCCAGCATCGACAACCACAGCACCCGCGACAGCGCAAAGACAATCAGTGCACTCCCAAAAATGGCAGGCGCGATCGCAATCAGCTTACTTAACCCCAGTGCACTGGGTCGGGAACTCAAATAAACAGCCGCAAACAGTGCACCCAAACCAGACGAAGCCATCAAGAAGCCGAGCGTTTCGGGGCCACCGTGCAGGATCTCAGAGGCGAAAATCGGTGCCAATGTCATGTAGGGCATCCCCACCAGACTCACTAGGGCTATTAGCAGCAGAATGGAACGAATCGGCTGCACTCCAAACGCATAGTCAAACCCTTCCTTCAAACTCTGCCAGAGCGTTTCTGGCTTTTTGGCGATCGTCGTTGCTTGAGATGGCAAGCGCATTGCCAGCAGTCCAGCAATCACGGCGATATAACTCACACCATCGATCAGAAAGCAAACGCCCGCATTTGTCGCCGCAATAATCAATCCTGCGATCGCTGGCCCCAGCAGCCGCGCACTGCTAAACATGGATGAATTGAGCGCGATCGCATTACTCAAATCTTCTCGTTGATCAACCATCTGCACCACAAACGATTGACGGGCAGGCATATCAAACGCATTGATTGCTCCTTGAAAGGCTGCCAAGGCGATAATCTGCCAGACTTCGATCGTGCCTGTTAATGCCAAAAACGCCAATGAAAGCGACTGGATCATGGCAAGAATTTGGGTCATGATGATCGTGCGGCGGCGATCCCAGCGATCAACCCAAACCCCTGCAAAAGGAGTCAGCACAAAATTAGGAAACTGGTTGGCAAACCCAATCACTCCCAGCATCAGCGCCGAACCTGTCAAATGGTAGACCAGCCAAATCGTAGCCGTTTGCGTCATCCAGGTACCAATCAGTGAGGCACCCTGACCGAAGAAAAAAAGCCGATAATTGCGCGATCGTAGGGCACGCAACATCGGCTTCAAGCGTTCAATTCCAACATTCATTGACATTCATCTACTGCGTCACATCAATTTGGCAAGAGGTGTGAGGAGTGGAAAGTTTTGAGTTCTGAGTTAACTTAGCAGTCATTGATCAGCCTTTGCTGATCAACTCTGCTTAAACTCACATTCACTTAATTGAATTCGTTGTAACCACAACCGCTGTAAATACTGGCTTTCTAACTCAACACTCTTAACTCAACACTCTTAACTCTCATTCCTCTACTTCACCGCCACCGTTACAACTGCCGACATCCCTGGTGCAATCATCGACTCGTAGCCTTTGATGCTATCAGCGTCAAAAACGACCTTTACAGGTACCCGTTGAACAACCTTCGTAAAGTTGCCCGTGGCGTTGTCGGGTGGCAGCAGCGCAAACTCAGCACCCGATGCGGGGGAAAGGCTGTCAACATGTCCAGTGAATGCTTTGTGTGGGAATGAATCCAGCTTAATTTCCACAGCCTGCCCAGGGTGCATATCCTCAAGCTGAGTTTCCTTGAAGTTTGCGGTAATCCAGTAGGTGTTATCAACTAGTGCCATGAGCGGCGTGCCAGCCTGAATTTGCTGACCCACTTCTACCGTCTTACGTCCGATACGGCCGTCTGTAGGCGCAGTGATTGTGGTGTAAGAAAGTTGCAGTTGAGCATTGCGAAGAGCAACTTGGGACTGGGCGATCGCCGCCTTTGCCGTGCCAAAATCACTCTGGCTCACCTGCGTTTGAATCCCTTTGGCCTCTGCTTCTTGCAGCCCACCTTGAGAAGCGGTTAATGCCGATTGAGCCGTTGCAACCGTTTGTTGACTCTGCGCCACTTTTGCTTGCGCCTGGCGCACCGCTTCTTCACCCGCACGCTCTTGAGCTAAGGCCACTCGATAGCCTTGAAGCGCGGTGTCTCTCTGTTGGGCCGAAATCGCGCCTTCGTTGTACAAATTGGTATAGCGGTTGTAGTCTGTCTGATTCTTCTGCAAATTTGCTTTGGCTTCTTCTAGCTGCGCTTGCGACTGCGGCACACCTGCCTGCGCCTCTGCTACCTGTGCCTGTGCCTGCGCGATCGCCGCTTGGGCTTTGCCGAGGTCACCTTGCGATTGAGTGTTGGTTGCCTCAGCCGTCTTAGCCGAAAGTGCAATGTTAATTTGAGCCGAATTTGCTTTTTGCTGTGCGGCTGCCAGCTCTGTCTGCGCTTGCTGAAGCTTGATTTGATAATCACGAGGATCCAGCTTCGCTAGTGGTTGTCCCGCTTTCACCTGCTGGTTGTCATCCACTAGAACTGTCTGAACTGTACCAGGCACGCGGGCACTGATCTGGTGGATGTGCCCCGCTACAGTAGCGTTATCGGTTTCTTCGTGGCTAGAGGCGTACTGCCACCAGTGGAACCCAAAGGCTCCAGCCGCGATCGCTCCTATTCCAGCAGCGGCCAGAATCAGCTTTATAGGACGCTTGCGGGGAGAGGGTTCTGGGCTTAGAGGCTCTTCTTGCCTTGGGATCGCAGTTGTAGTAGCAGGGTGAGTTGCCACAGAGTCCACATCTTCAGTCGCAAAGCCGTTACGTGCCCCAGTTGTTTGAATTGGCTCAAGCGGTGCGGGTTCGAGGACACTAAACCCGCGTCCGTTTATTGATTGACCATTCGAGCGTTCCATAGCATTACCTGACTTAAACGTTTGATGTGAAGTGAAAAGAAGGTGAATTGAAAAAAATGAGCAAGCGAAGAAGACTATTTGCTATGAGCGAAGCGTGAAAGTGGAGCTCAAAAGTGGTAAGCACCCATTTAGTTCATGTGCGTAGCTTTTGACCACAAACTTTTCGCTCTCTTTAGCTTACCAGACTTTTATTAAGGGAATGTAACACTTGAGGAGGAGGTGACTCAGCGTTCTAGCTCAAGCCGTTCTTACTTAGAGTTGCCGAAGATCAGTACCAACGGCTTCCTCCAAATGTACGACCCCAATGGGTGAGATAAGCTGAACGTGCTGGGTTGTCATAGCTTGTCTTACAGCCGTTCTCCCACCATAGGCCACAGATCATAGAATGGAGCCATGTCCACAGATCCGATCGTGAAACGCCTTGAAAACTTGTGGGCAGTGCCTACTGCAAATCGCTGTACCAATGCCTCATCGGGGCATGAAGAGCACTGTACTAAGAAAGATTGGCGATCGCTCGGTTGAGCAATTCTGAAAAGCGATCGCGCTCACTGCTCGACATGCCTTCCATTGCCTGCTCACGGATTTCCATCGCAATGGGTGGCAAAATCTCTTCAAAATTGCGCCCATCGTCTGTAAGCCAGATACGCCAGATGCGGCGATCGTACGGATCACGCTCTCGTCGAATCAAGCCACGCCCCTCCATGCGATCAAGCACACCCGTCAGCGTGCCGCCTACCTGCTGAAGCTTTTCCCCAATGCTAGAAATGGCTAGGCCATCTTCCTTCCAAAGGCAGCACAGCACCACCCAGTGAAAGATTGTCAGGTCAAACTGATCCAAGCGTTCTTGAAAGCGCCGCGCCAGAAGCTGCGACAACAGCTTAATGCGGTAGCCAATCCCGTGAGGAGCCAGAACTACCTGAAATCCTGCTGAAGCGTCCTCCCCAACGGGTTGAGAAATCATTTAATTGACCTCATTACTTAGCGTGCTTACTATTCTTAGGATAGTTGATCCATTGAGTATTATCAAGCACTTGCCGACTCGGTTTTCCTTACTTTACTACAGTAAAAAACGGGGCGGCGTGAGCCAAAACAAAGAGCTATTGCCGATCGGAGATTGCTGATCAGGAAGAGTAAGTCCAATGATGCCAGCTTTCTTTAAACGCAAAGCCCCTACTGCTTCACCCCAAAGCAGGGTTTCGGCCCAGGTGCTCAAATCGGGTTCGTGACCCACCAGGGCAAGAGCCTTGGTTTGCGGCGGCGATCGCCACTCCTGCAACCAATCTAGCCACGTCGTCAGGCTACCCCCCGGTGCAAGGTCAGGGGTCTCTTGCAAACTATCGGCTAGCGTTGCCTTCCGCAAGAGTTCGGCGGTTTGACGCGCCCGTACTAAAGGGCTGGTCAAAATCAGAGCAAACCGTAGCTCCAACCCATGAAGCCGTTGAGCAATCTGCTGCATTTTTTGTTTGCCTTCCTCCGTTAGCGGACGCTCAGCATCATTAGCATAGCTACCATGCTCCCCCGCTAGCCCGTGACGAATGAGATACAGTTCAACAGACATGGCATGAAAGGCTAAAGGAATAAAGTCTAAGGGGCGCAACTAGAAAGCAGAGATTTAGGGCGTGGAAACAGGGGTAGCGAAGAAAACTCAAATCTCCTCCTTTAGCCTTCATCCTTTTCCCCTAGCTCACCCCATTGGGATAGTGCTGGTCTGGATTCACCAAGCGCAAGAGCTTTTGTTTCACCTGAGAATCAAACACGCCCCACTTCATCTTGGCGTACTCGGCGCTTTCGGTAAAACCAGAGAGGAAGCCAAGGGGAATTTCAAAGCCGCCTGCCTGCGATCGTCCGCCACCAAAAAAGCGTCCCTGAGCATCCTGCCCAAAGGCTTCTTTAATGAATTCATCAGGATCAAGCGTCAATTTGTTTGTCCGCAAGGAGCCAATCACAACTTCTAGTTCTTCATCTTCGTCATGCACAATGCCGTAGACGACTGCTGTGTGAACGTTCTCTTCTGTGACGAGGAAGTCTGCCGCCTGGGGAATGGCATCGCGATCGTCGTAGCGCAGATAGCCAACACCTGCGATCGAGAAGTTGTTTTGCACAATGCGGTTTTTGAGCGATCGCTCGATCACATCCATCACTTGGCGCGATCGAGACGATTGAAGGACTGCATTTAGCAGTTGCGCGTCATAAAAACGGCTCAGGTAAGCGGCAGCCAAAAAGTCTTCTTCTCCAGCCTGACGCAGTGCATTTGTGTCAGACCTTAGCCCATGCATCAGGGCAGTGGCACACTTCACATGCTCACTCGTATTGCTGTCCAGCTTGAGTAGTCCAGCCTGGAGATATTGCGTCAGGATTGTTGCTGTGGCGCGAGTGTAGGGACGAATATCCACAAACTCGGCCTTGATGTCTCCCTGCATACTGTGATGATCAATAACAACCGTGATGGGAATGCCAGCCTGCTGCACAGACGGCAATAGTTGGCTAGTAGTTCCCTGGTTGTCTAATAAAGCGCAGCCCTGATATTTCGATAGATCTCGACCTTTTAGCGTTTGGGGGGTCATGCGCTGCACGGGCAGATTAGTCAGCTTCACCAGGGCAATATTTTCCTGGTGGCTCAGGGTGCCAGCGTAGACCATATCGCACTGGATATCATATTTCTGGGCAATGAGCTTGTACGTCCAGGCAGAAGACAGGGCATCTGGGTCAGGAAAATCCTGAAGCACCAACAGATGTCGATCGCCCCGATGACGTTCCAGCGTTTGTCGAAAGGCTTCAACTTTCTGAATTTGCTCTGCCGAGCGAGGAATATCGTAACCAAACGGCTGCACAGATGGCTGTGGCGGTGGCTGCTGCATTGGCTGGACAACTGGCAGAGTCTCAATCGGCTCCACACTTGCCGTGTGAGCCGTAAGCGGGTGTGCTTCGGTTAGCATGACCAGATTGTCGAGCGAGGGAGGCGAGTCGTGCATGTTTGGTTAAGAGGTGGATGAAGCGAGGCTTCGGTTCGATCGCCCGCTAGCCTTCCTAAAGACGAGGTGCGATCGGTACTGTTTCGATCTTCGCAAAAAAAACGTAAAACGTCATAAGCCAAACGCCATATCTCTTAGTAAATACATCAGGCATGAAAGTACTTAAGGGTACAGTGAAATGCTGATCATTTGCTGCCTACTGCAACGAACCACATCTGAGCTGCGAGCGATCAAACCCCTACCCTAAAGCTTGAGGCTAAGCTCATGGCTCTTCGGATGACTTAAATACCGATGACGTACTTACGCCACTCTTGATTCACCCCATTCTTCAGGTGTTTAGTCACCTCAAAGTACAAGCCACTGTAGGGCTTACGCGGTGCAATGTGAAGCAGCATGTTGGCTTCTTTAGGCGTGCGGTTGCCTTTTTTGACATTACAACGCACGCACGCCGTGACAATATTCTCCCAAGAATCGCCACCGCCGCGCGATCGAGGAATGACATGATCTAACGTGAGTTCATCGCCTGTATAGCCACAGTACTGACAAGAATGGCTATCGCGGTGGAGGAGGTTGCGTCGGGTGAGTGGAATTTCTTTGTAGGGCACTCGCACGTAATGGCGCAGCCGAATGACGGTTGGCAGCGGAAAGCCCGAATAGACGTATTTGCCGTTGTGTTCAACCTGTTCTGCTTTGCCTTTGATCAGCAAAACAACTGCCCTGCGCCAGCTCGTAATATTGAGCGGTTCGTAGGACGCATTCAGCACCAGAACCTTGCCCATTTGTGATTCTGTTGAAACAAGAGTTTAACAGATGCTAACACAGGTGGCACACAGAGGAGCAGTAGGAATGGGATCAGGAACGGGATTACCCCTGCATTCAAGATTAGTGCAGGCATAGGAGAGGCAAGATCTGGTGCTAAGGCACTGATTTATGAAGCGTTCCACCTGTGCATCCACGATCGCGGCTCCTGTGTTTTGCCTCCGCTTGTTAAGCTTCGCCTTCTCTTGGGAAAAATCAATTAGACCGCCGTATCTTAAACTACCTTTTGACACTTATTTTCCGGGACTGGAAATCAAATTGCACATTTTGTCAACAAATTCTCACAAAGCCGCTCTATATTGATTATTAGGCTATCGAAGATAAATGTTCACGCTCCCATCCATACACGGTGAATCTTATGAACCTGATCTATCGCGCACAAAAACTTGAGTACACCTCTGCCCCTACCAGACCGACGACTCCTCGCGCAATCAACTGGCGGCATCAACTTCCAGGGATGATTTACAGACAGATTCCAGTCTTACGCCGTCCTGCACTTCAACCGCGCGCTGTAAATTGGCGGTATCAGCTACCGTAAGAACCAGAATCGAAGTAGCAGATTATACCCAATTTTGCTGCCTATAAACGTGAATTGGGTATAATTTTTGCAGTGGAACGGTTTAAATTCATGTGAGCTAAAGACTGTACGCCGTCTGTAGAGCATCTGTTTGAGAGTAGAAAGTACTACTTCACATCGGTTAATCCGTAGTGGCAGCACAACGGTAGTGCTCTTTAGTAAAGGATAGAGGATACTGGGAAATGCTGCTTTTTCCGCTGCTTATGTCATCTATCCCTCCTTGCCTCCATTGTCCTAACTGTGGTTCAGAGGACATTATGAAAAACGGCACGGCGCGACGCGAGAAACAGAACTATAAATGCCGTGATTGTGATCGTCAATTTGTCGAGAATCCGCAATGGAAACGGCGGGAACTAGACAGCACGGTCATGATTGACCGCTTGCTATTAGAGAAAATCCCGCTGGCAGACATCGCGCGTGTGCTGAAATTATCAGCGTCCTGGTTACAACACTATGTCAATCGCTGCGACAAGGCGATGCCGCGCCAAGTGTAAGTGATGCCTAAAAGCAAAGGGTCATTGGCGGTACAGCTGGACGAATTGTGGTCGTTTGTGGACACCAAAGGCAACAAGCAGTGGGTTTGGCTAGCACTGGATGTGGCGACGCGTGAGCTTGTCGGTTGCCACATTGGAGACCGTTCGAGTGACTCAGCGCTCGCCTTATGGCACTCCATGCCAAGCGTGTAACGACAAGGCGCTGTTGTCTATACCGATTACTGGGAAGCCTAGGCCACAGTGCTGCCCCGCAAGCGTCATTGTGCCGTTGGTAAGGAAATCGGTTTGACCAGTGACATTGAACGCTTCAACAACACCTTAAGGCAACGAGTGTCACGCTTAGTCAGAAAGACCTTATCGTTTTCCAAGCATCTGGACAACCACATTGGAGCAAGCTGGAATTTTATGCATTACTACAACGAACTGATACGGTTACATTGCTCTAGCTGTTGAGGAAGCCTTTTTCTCTCCACCCTTTACTAAATAAGACTACCCGAAAGTCATCTGAAATGTGCTTCCATTAAAGTGCAATGACTTCAGATGGACGAGCACCCGTGTTGAAGAGAAAGAAAACGAATGGATAGTAGTGAGAATGCTTTACCCGAGAGAATTTCGAACAGGCGGTAGTAGCAAGGAATGCTTCGAGGATGGCTTCCCGCTCTTCAGTTGAAAAAGGGTTGATCGCGAAGAACTCATCGCCTTCCCCTTTAGGAAGTTTGATCTCGCTGGCCATACCTTGAAACGGATTCTCCGTAATCCAGCCAGATTTCATTGCCCAATTGCAGCACGCGGAAAGCCGAATAATGAACCGTTTTGCAGAATCAATTGGAATCTTTTTGAGTATGTGGTCACGAATAACTGAAGCTTCGTCAAGATCACGTGTAAGGAGTTCATTTAAGTACCTTGTAAAAGTCTTGTACCCGACATTCCGCCCTTTGAAGTGTCACATTGAGCGTTTAGCGGCATAAGTTTCTCAAGGCTTTGGCAAAGTGGGTGGGGTATTAGCAACGAGTTGATAGTGCAAAACCTCGACCATCTCGGC
>JAHHIE010000078.1 GCA_019358945.1 Stenomitos rutilans HA7619-LM2
ATCGTTAATCTAAGCGACGATCACCAATGGATTCTCCAGTTTTTCGGTTCTGCTTGCCGTCACTACGACTTGCTGTGTTGAGGGGGTTTAATCCTTTTGTGCCAGTTGGAAGTGCGGAATGTGGGTTGTAAAACTCGTTAAAACGGGTTGAAAGAGGTTTGCAGTCCTCTTTAGAGGATTTCCTTCCATTAGCCCGCACTGAAAGTGCAGGGCGGGGCAGGCGATCGCGAAAAGATTTGTCAGCCAACCAGCCCTTTGAGACATTAAGTTGCTGGCAAGACGATCGCAAATACGCTTCCTTCTCCTGGTTTTGAACGCACCGTGACGCTGCCGTTCATCCCTTCGACCAGTGTTTTCACAATGGCTAACCCTAACCCATGCCCACCTGTAGAGCGGGCACGGGCTTCATCAACTCGATAAAAGCGCTCAAACACACGGCTCTGATCTTGCAGCGGAATGCCAACCCCCCGATCGCATACCTGAATGATGGCGTGATGGTCTGTTTGCTCCAGGCTCAAAACAATGGATCGATCCGGTTCTGAATATTTCACCGCATTATCAATTAAGTTGATCAACACTTGCTTCAGTCGATCGCGATCGGCGATCGCTTCTACATCACCTTTGGCGTCAACCTGAATCAATCGATTGCTAAACTTTTCGGCCATGCCTGCTACTTCAGACGCGAGATCATTAAGGAGTACTGGTTCTAAAAAATAATGCGCGTAACCGCTATCGGCTCGCGCTAGATCGAGTAAATCCTGAAGCAACCGCACGGTGCGATCAGCCTCCGAGGCGGCAGTTTCTAAGGCCTCTTTTTGATAGTCATTTAAGTTTGTGCTGCGCCTGAGTAGACTTTGCAAATAGCCCAATACAACGGTCAGCGGTGTGCGTAATTCGTGAGAAACATTGCCGACGAACTGACGCTGTTGCTCCCACGCATCCGAAAGCCGCGACAGCATCATATTAAACGACTGAGCCAGTTCTTTAACCTCAGTCGGAGCATGGCTGAGCTGTAACCTGGCTTTGCTTAAATCCTCTGCTGAGATGGCCCCGGCTACCTGGTTCATATCTTCTAGCGGTTGCAACGATCGCCGAATGCGCTGCGCGATCGCCGCCATCGTCACAAACGTTGCCAAAATGCAGACGATCGCTAACCCCTGCACCGCCGCAATTAACTGGCGCTGATCTGCGGTGACATCCTGCGCCATGTAAACTTTGCCTAACAGCTTTCCTTTGACGGTGACAGCCCCCTGATACAAAATCAAAAATCGACTGCCAACTTTGTAGACCTGGGGCTTCAGAGGCATTTCTGCCACAGACATCAGTTCATCTGTCGCTGTAAACGCAGAATCCATCCCCGTTGATTGGGCGAGTACCTGCTTCCTATCGATGCTTTTCACCCAAATGACCAAACCCGGCACAGAAACATTGTTAATCGTCTTTTGCAACCCTGTTTCCACAGGCAGCATTTCGCTATAAAGCTCCACGTCGCGGGGAAAGCGGGTAGCAATATATTCCACACTTTGGGTATGCGTTGTAATTAAAAGTTGCTGCATTTTCCAGCTTGTCCAGATGGCAACACAAGCCAAGCACATGACTGAAAGCGCAGCAATTTCTACAGTTAAGCGAAACTGAAGTGATGCAGGGTCGAGTTGCCTTTGCTTGAGTTGGCGAATTGCCTCCCAGAGTTTTTGAATCGGTTGCATTGACAAATCTAATAGAGACGACCCGTTTCTTTTATTAAGACGGCGTAGAAAACCATAGTAACGATTTTGATGATCAGGTGGGTTTGGGCAACGGTTTCCTGATGAAGGATAAAGCATCACCCATTACCCAACTCAACTGAAAAATGCTGGTTAAGAGAGGATATCTCTACTTTAGCGAATGCCTTTTCGAGAGAATGATGGTGATCTAATGGAAAGATTAGTTTTTGCTGAGAAACTGATGCACTTGGGTGTGGTTTTACTAAAGTTTTGATAGAGAATTGGTTGCCTTCCTACCATCCTCTTACTGACAAACAATTACGCTCAAATACTTATCTTTCAACTCTATTGACTCAATATGACTCATTCATACAACTCGATCGCTCCATCGGTATGATGCTACTTTGTCCCTGACCTTTGATTCACTGTCAGCCGTTGGCATCCACCTGTGGAATACTTGCCATTAAAGACTTATAGCCGTTCTTCTTGATCTTTACAACACTCGGTACTCCCCACCCAGCACCCGCTCTAACCACGTTGCTTCGTTCTAAAAACGGTCATTTTAGTTGCACGATCACCATGACGCACTCTTCTCCCCAGCGAGCAACACCCTTACGTCAATTAAGGCATCAAATTCCTGGGCAAGCCTATCTCTGGGTGGCGGTACTGATTTTTGGCGCTTCAAGTGCTGTAACCCGCAAAATCACCGACATTGGTGCTCAAAATTTTGTTGGTGGGAAAAATCCGATTTCACTCTGTAATGTTTTGTTTGTTGGTAATCTCTGTGCTTTGCTGATCTTTGCCATCATTCACAGACAGCAGTGGCGCTGGACGATGCTTAGTCAACGCACAAAGGAAGAGTGGCGTGGGTTAGCGGCAGTCGCAGTTTTATCAGGTGCCTTGGCTCCTGGCTTGATTTTTCAGGCGTTGGCACTGACTCCAGTCACCAATGTGGTTTTGATTAGTCGGTTAGAACCCCCCTTAACGCTGGCATTATCCCTGTGGCTTTTGCACGATCGCGTGAATCGGTGGGAACTGATGGGCGCGATCGCGGCGTTTATCGGAGTGGCCCTAACGGTGCTTTTACAACCAGCCAGAGAACCGATGATGCAAGTAGGAGCATTCCATCTTGGGGTGGGTGAACTGCTGGCAGCAGCAGGCGCGATCGCACTATCAACTTCTACCATTCTTGGCAAAAAACGGCTGTCTAAAGTGCCGCTGGGCGTTTTCAGTCTTACTCGGACTGGGTTGGGAACCGTGATTTTTTTCATTGCTGCGATCGTGCTTTACGGTTCCGACCATTTTATGGGAGCGTTTGCGCCGTTTCTATGGCAATGGATGCTGCTGTATGGTGGCGTGATCGTCGTTGTAGGGCAAACCTTTTGGCTAACTGGCTTACGTGCTTCCTCAGTTTCGACCGCCTCGATCGTGGGATCGTTTGCGCCGATCTTTGGCATTCTGGCGGCGTACCTAATTTTGGGTGAAGTTCCTACACGCGCTCAGTACATTGGCGGCGGTGTCATCCTGCTAGGGTTGTTTTTGGGGCAGATTGGGCTTCAGAAAGCGCAGAGCCGTGCCACAACTATGATCGATGCTATTCCAGCAGCACAGGCGATCGAAGCAGAAATGGGGTTCAAAGGCATCTAAGCCACTCAACATATTTTCACTTGATCGGAATCAAGGAGATGGTACTGGTGCAGTACTGGGGGTTGAGCTGGGCACTGCGGTTGGGGCGGTGGCACCTGGGGACGGTGTTGCGCCTGGAGACGGTGCACTCGCTAGCTTGTTAATCTGGTCTTTGTACTGTGCCGGAGCCAACTCAGCCGCGCTGGCAAATAGTGGCTTCGCCGCGTCTGTTTTACCCTGCTCTTTCAGGATCAAGGCTTTACCGAGTACGGGACGAAAATCTTGCTTATTGCCTTTGGCAGCTTCATCAAAGACTGCGATCGCTTCATCATAGCGTTTCTGCGAGGCATACACTTGTCCTAAAATCACTTGAACGGAGCCAACATCCACGCTGTTTGCCTGAATTTTATTTGCCTGTGGCGCAGTTTTAATCGTGTCTTGCAGTAAACCAACAGCGGCTTCTGGACGGTTTTGTTGCAGGAGCAGATTGGTCAGCCCCTGAAGCGCGTTGCGATCGCCCGGTTTTGTTTTCAAAATGTCCCGGTAGGTCTGAGCGGCACCTTCGGCATCATTGGTTTGCTGCTTTGCCTGCGCTAAGAGAATGGCATACTCCGTTTCGTTCGGGTTGAGCTTTGCCAACTTCTCCAGGGGGGCGATCGCACCCTTGACATCGCCTAGCCCCAACCGCGCTTCCAGTAGCCCACGCAGGGCAGTTGGGTTGTCTGGTTCCCGCTGCAACACCAGCTCATAGCCCTTTGCCTGCGCTTCCAGTTCTTCCTTTTTCGGCGTTGCGCTCGCAGATTGAACTGGACTGGGACTGACAGCCGTTTGCGGCTGGTTGCCCTTAAAGGCTGCCTCAATCAGCGGGATCAACGAGAAACCCACGAAAGCGACGACGGCTAAAATAAGAACCACATTGATAAGCCAGCGATTGCGCTTGTTCGTCACAAATCTGCCCCGAAACTCTACTGCCATTATCGACGACAAATGCCATTTGCGATGATTGATACTCAGGAAGGCTTCAAGATCAAGCGTATAGGACTTACGCAGTCGCCCCCTAAATCCCCCAATTCTGGGGGACTTTGAGTGCTTGCTCCCCCAAAATTTGGGGGCTGTGGGCTATTTTTAGAGAATTTGCGTAAGTCCTGGTTAAATTTCCATACTGAGAATTACTGATATTTAGCCAGATGAAGTGCGGCAAAACCTGTTCGTGATATGATCATTAATCCGAGCTGCTTGTCAAGTTTTTGCTGTCCACAGCGGAAAGCTGATAAAGACCAAGCTTGCTCAGTAAGACTCATTTGTTTAGCGATAAAGAGAATCCGCACAGTACCATGATCAAACTGCGATTAAAGCGTTACGGCAAGAAGCGTGAAGTAAGCTACCGGATTGTGGCGATGAATAGTCGCGATCGCCGCGATGGTCGTCCCCTGGAAGAACTGGGCTTCTATAATCCCAGAACGGACGAAACCCGGTTAGATGTTCCCGCGATCGTCAAGCGACTGAAAGACGGGGCACAGCCCACAGACACAGTCCGTAGCATTCTGCAAAAAGCTAACGTTTTTGAACAGGTCAATGCCTGAGACGAATACCAAACCCTATGCCTCTCAAGCAACCGAGCCAGACTATGCAGGACTGGTCAGGTTTTTGGTCGAGCCGTTTTTAGAGCAGCCTGAGTCTCTCAAGGTAGACTGCGAGATTTCGCCCAACCGGGGTAAGGTTTGGGTGCGCGTAGCGTTTGAGGGTATAGACAAGGGGCGCGTGTTTGGGCGCGGTGGGCGCAACATTCAAGCCATTCGCTCGGTGCTAGAAGCCGCCGCTCAGTTGGCAGGTTACTCTGCTTATTTGGATGTGTTTGGCAGCTCTGCTCAGGGGCATGATGGGGATCACGATCGCGAGGACGTGATTGACAAACCGCCGCCACGTCGGTCTTCAGGGGTAAAAGAGCCACCCAAGCTACGATCGCGTGCCACACCTCCAGACGTTGCCCAGTAACCGGGGTTTGTCTTATTAAGTGATTCGAGCAGAGGTAACGGTACGCGGGCTACGAAGCGCCCGCTAAACCTTGAAAAGTGAAGGAATCAGGTGTTTTTGTCTATAGTAGTGGGAACCCCCCGTGATTGACTAACGCATAATTGACTGCATGGTAGAGGCTCTTACCGTCGAATTGCCCAGTATCGAAAGCGCGATCGCTCTTGCTGGTGAGCGAGAAGAAAACCTGAAAACTCTGGCTCGACAAACTGGCGCGACGTTGGTCTTGCGAGGACAGGAGCTACGCATCTCTGGTACAGACAATCAAATTGACTTGGCAACTCGCCTGGTAAACGCTCTTGAGGAGATTTGGAGCAGCGGTACCACGATTTCTGGGGTTGATATTCTCACCGCTCGTCATGCGATCGATACTCAACAGCAGGACGAACTACGTGAGTTGCGGCAAGATGTGCTGGCGCATACTCGTCGTGGTGAGGACATTCGTGCGAAAACGTTTCGGCAACGGCAGTATATCCAAGCCGTTCGCACCCACGATCTGACCTTTTGCATTGGCCCAGCCGGGACGGGAAAAACCTTTTTGGCAGCCGTCTTAGCGGTGCAAGCACTGTTAGCCAATGACTATGAGCGTCTGATCCTGACACGCCCAGCCGTAGAAGCAGGTGAGAAACTGGGCTTTTTGCCTGGAGACTTGCAGCAAAAGGTCAATCCTTATCTGCGCCCCCTCTACGATGCCCTGTATGAATTTATTGATCCAGAAAAAATCCCTGCGCTCATGGAGCGTGGCGTAATTGAAATTGCCCCGATCGCCTACATGCGCGGTCGTACCCTAAGCAATGCGTTTGTCATTCTTGATGAGGCCCAGAATACGACTCCCTCGCAGATGAAGATGCTGCTCACGCGTCTGGGCTTTCGCTCGCGTATGGTGGTGACTGGCGATTTGACTCAGACTGATTTGCCTAATTATCAGGCATCGGGATTAGCTGTCGCTGAAAAAATTCTGCGATCGGTTGAAGGCGTTGCTTTTTGTCATCTGTCTAAAGCCGATGTGGTTCGCCATCCTTTAGTACAGCGCATTGTTGCTGCCTACGAACAGTATGAACAGCCGTAAGAGCAAAGGCATCTATGACTGAACAGCCCCTCCGCATTGCGCTGTTGACCTATTCAACCAAGCTAAGAGGGAGCGTTGTGCATACGCTAGAGCTAGCAGAAACACTGCATGCAATTGGTCACACAGTTTGCGTTTATGCACTGGCTAAAGATGGCTCAGGGTTCGATCGTCCCCTTTCTTGTATGGTCAAACTCATTCCTGCACAGCCAGCGCCAGATAGCATTGATGCTCTCATCCAGCAGCGCATCCAAGAGTTTGATGCGTTTTTTAGTGAGATGGACGATCAGTACGACTGCTATCACGCCCAAGACTGCATCGGTGCGAATGCTCTAGCGAGTTTGCGCCAACGTGAGCAGATTCCCCATTACATCCGCACAGTCCATCATATTGAGGACTACAACAGCCCCTATTTACAACAGTGTCAGGAGCGCTCCATCCGTGATCCCGACCTGTGTTTCTGCGTCAGTACGCGCTGGCAGACCGAACTCCAGCAGCAGTATCAGATTCATGCGCCGAGGATCATCAACGGGGTGAGTACCCAGCGCTTTTCGGCAGCGCTCGATGGTTCAGAACAGTTGCTCAAAGGACATTTGGGAATCTGTGGAGAACCCATTTACTTAACGGTTGGTGGCATCGAACCACGCAAGAACTCGATCGCGCTGCTGCAAGCTTTTAGCCAAACTCTAGACTCTTATCCGCAGGCTCAATTAATCATTGCAGGGGGTGCAACTCTGTTTGACTACCAGGCTTATCGTGACGAGTTTTTTGCGCTGGCAGCCAAACTGAGCGTGATTGTCGGTAAACAGCTTCTGCTACCTGGCGTGATCCCCGATGCTAACTTGCCTGCACTCTACCGTCTTGCAGATGCCTTTGTGTTTCCCTCTGTAAAAGAAGGCTGGGGCTTGGTTGTGCTAGAAGCGATCGCCAGCGGCATTCCTGTCATCACCGCCAACCAACCACCCTTTACCGAGTTCCTCACCGAAACCCAGGCGCTACTCATTGATCCTCTATCATCGAATGCGATCGCGCAGGCAATGCGATCGATCCTCTCTCCCAACCTTGCCCATCAGCTTGTGCAAAACAGCCAGGTTATTCTGCCGCATTACTCCTGGCAAGCTTCCGCGAGAATGCATCTAGTTCATTATGATGAGTTGTTAAGGCGGCAGGGAAAGGATGAGGGATGAAAGGAAAGCTTTCAGCGGTCAGCTTTTTTAGCTTCGCTATAAGTTTAGGAGGCAGAAGGCAGAAGGCAGAAGGCAGAACTAACTCACAACTCACAACTCTCTTCCCCTGCTCCCCCTGCCTCCCCTGCCTCCCCTGCTTTCTCACTTGTCTAACAACCAACAACTAACAACTAATTTCACCCATGCCCGAAATCCGTTTTCAGATTGAGCTACCAGATCGTTCCCAGACAACGTGCTACTCACCATCCTTAATTGTGAAGGAATATTTCACGCCCGGTAGCGAGTATGCGTTGACGGATTTTATTGAACGATCGCGCACAGCACTCCACATTGCCAGCGATCGGGTACGGGCAAAGTATGGTAGCCCATGCGGTTTGGCGCTGGGTCAACTGGCTCAGATCGAAGCAATGGCAGAGCGGTACAGCCAGGTGAAGGAACCCAAAGTCCGACTAATCAAGTTTATTGAGTAAGTTGCTGATGGGAAAGTCAGGGATAAATCAGGATTTTGTAGGTATCAGGGCCAGGTGAAACAGCTTGATCAACGGCGGCTGACAGGTCTTTGAGCGGGTAGCGATCGCTCACCAGCGCATCCACATCAATCCGCTTATTGAACACAATGTCCGCTGCTAGAGCCTGCACCCGAAAGGATGAGCTGTAGCTGCCCATGAGATCAATTTCACGCCGATAGAGAATGTTGGGATTGATGGGGATTTCTAGCTCATCGGGAAACTCAGCAAAGAAAAGGATCTTGCCGCCCTTGCGCGTGCAGTCCAGCGCTTGAAAGAAGGCTTTATCACTGGGTACAGCCAAGATGCTGGTATCGACACCCATACCGTGAGTCATGCCGTGAATTTTGGCAGCTAGATCGGAATCGCGGGCATCGAAGGCGGCATCAGCACCAATACTCAGGGCTTTTTCGATACGGGTGGGTAACAGGTCAGTGGCGATCGCCCGTGCGCCAAAATACTTCGCCAGCATAATAAACATCAGCCCGATCGGCCCTGCGCCCGTAATCAGCACCGTTTGACCAGGAGCAATCTGGGCCTTTTTCACGGCCTTCAGGCAGCAGTTAGTCGGCTCCACAAAACTGGCTTGCTCAAACGTCACGTCGTCCGGGATTGTCACCAGTCCACCACTACGAACGATGTGACCCGGCACCTTTACGTACTCGGCAAATCCACCACCACTGGGCGCAAAGCCTGCGGTTGTGGTGATGTTCTTATACACATCGCACATGGAGAAGTTGTCATTCAGGCAGTACGCGCAGTGCATACAGGGAATGTGATGGAGTACCACTACCCGATCGCCCACTTGCCAGCCCTGTACATCAAGGCCAACCGCCGCGATCGTTCCTGCCGTTTCATGCCCAAAAATACGCGGTGGATTGTAGAGGGGGTAGCGAATTTTCTTGATATCGGACTGACATAGCCCCACCACGCGCACCTGCACTAGTACCTCGTCAGATGCAATCTCTGGTGTAGGAATTTCTTCGTAGCTAAGCTGATTCACGCCTCGAAAAACCTGCGCCTTCATATCCTAATTCCTCAAAAACCCTCTCATGCAGACTGTACCATTCGCTATACCCATTCATGGTACAAATACAGCAGAATTCAGGAGCGAAGAAGACTACGCAGAATGCTTTTAGACCTAAGATATGTCCTTCATTGAGTAACAAAACGTTGTCTAAAATGCGATCGTGGTGAGTTCAAGCTCCACTGGTCTCCGGTTTCATTTCGACATTTCTTCTAGACAACTCATCTAGACAGCGGATAACCGACGGCTCCTGTGAGAGAAGCGAGCGACTGGTTGTAGCCGATAATGGCATTTACCCGGTTGCCTTCTGCTTGCGTTAAGCTTGTTTCAGCGCTAATCACATCGGTCTGAGTGCCAACGCCTGCCTGATAGCGCAGGCGAGCTAGTTTCAGTGCCTCTTGCGCTTGACCAACCGCAATTTCGGTGGTTTTGATATTCTCCAGGTTCGATCGCAGATTCGCGTAGTTTTCTTCAACGGCATAGCGAATTTGATTGAGCTTATCGGCAAACTGCGTCTCGTAAATCTCGACATTGCGTTCTTGTTGTCTGGCTCTGGCTTTTGCTGCACCTCCATCAAAGACTGTCCAGCTTACCGTGCCAGAAACGCTATACCCATCCGTAAAGCCGCTGTTAGAGTCCAAATATTTCAGCACCTCGTACTCAGTTGCCAGCGAAACCGTTGGTCGGATCGCGGCCAGTTCCGATCGCCGTTGCTGCTGGCTGGCCTCACGCAGAACTAACTGCTGTTCGGGGTCAGCGCGATTTTTGAACGCTAAGACAATGCTCTCTTCCAGAGAGAGATTCCACGACGCACCCACAACAACCGGATCGCCAGCCGAAACGGTGACTGCTTGCCCCAAAGACAATATCTGCACTAGTTGGCGACGATTAATCTCCTGCGTTGCCTGAGCGCTGACGAGATCTTGCCTGGCATTTGCCAGAGTGACTTGTGCCTGCAAGGTATCAAAACGAGTGCCAAGTCCAGCAGTTTCCTGAGCTTGTGTGTCCCGAAGACTCTGTGCAGCATTAGCAACGGCAGATGCCTGAATGCGAACGCTTTCATCAGCTTGTTGGCTGTTATAGTAAGCCGTAGCGATATCAACCTGATTCTGGATCGTCAGGCGCTCAAGCTCCAGCTCTTGATTGCGAACGTTGAGCGCTGCTACTCGAATGGCGGCTGGACGTTGGCCTGCCGTAAAGAGGTCATAGCTAAGGCTAAGGGTGCTGCTAAAAGTGCTGCTGACTGTTCTAGAAGTGTCGCTTGCCGATCGTGATCGCACTAATGTTGGTTCTAGCGTGAGAGTAGGATAGGATGCCGCCTGCGCTTCTCGTAAGGAGGCTCGATAGCGCTCCACGGTGAGCCGTTGCACCTGAACCTCTTTGTTATTGCGGAGACCTAACTCAAGTGCTTGCTGTAGCGTAATCGGCTGCTTTAGCTGGATTGAGACCTCCTCAGGCTGGCTGGGACGTAGAAGCGGGTTAGCACTGGGATTTAGGCGATCGACGACTGCTGGATTGAGTGGATCAAGCGGCTGGGCAGCCTGGGCGATCGCAACCTGGATAACGGCGAGGAGAAAGGTAAAGGGAAAAAGCGTCAGAACGTTGAGCGGTTTCATTCGTTGCGTCTGCATTAGTGTGATCAACGGACAGCACGCGATCGCGGTCTCATGCCACACCAGAGCAAAATTGCCACACTAATCTTCCACTAGTTTCCTAGCGGTACAGACAAGACATCACGTTACAGAAACCGCATCAGGCAGCTTTAACGCTATATCAGCTTGTGAGAGAAGCGGTACAAATCAAGCGCTAGATGGGACAACTTGAACACCCTGACAAGATATGTCCTCTCAATTTGGCCTGGTATGAGCGGGAGCGCGATCGTGCCCCAGTCCGTTTGCTTTTAATGAAGGTAGAGACGTACTTGGCAACGTCTCTACCCATTTGAGCGTGAGGATTTTGCTCACCTCCTACCATAAAGAAGAGACCCTAACCGACACATGAAGCGATGGTCGTGATCTAGCCAGGGACAAAGTACTGTAAGTGATAGGACTTCTGTCTCTAGGAGGACAGCATGTAAAACCTTGTCGAACTGTAGTCACTGAAAACAGCCCGGAGTTGATCGCATAGCTAAAATCCAGCTACGCAATCATGCAGCTTAAAAAAGTCAACCAGCGACCGTATCAATCAAACGCCACTGGCGATTATCGGCGATCGCCTGACTCACCAGTTCGTACATGCGCCGACAGTGATTGTTAATTTGGAGAGGCAATTCTTCATTTTTGATGACAAAGCTCATTCGCACTTCGCGATCAGTCGCTAGCGTTTTATCCACTAACACTTCGACAGTCACAAGCTTAGAAAACGCAACATTACCAGGTACTTCACGCGCCATCAAATAATCATCTGTTTCGTAGATGATATCAAAGTTGCAAGATTCCAACGTCTCGCTCAGTAAGCTCTGGACGTCTCCTACAGATGCTGCAACGGTAAATAGGCAGGTATAACGAGCCATGACAAACCCCGGACGCGTGACACTAAGACTTCGCTATCATATCGTTCATTCAGCATAACAAGCCTGGTTATTTAAACGGCTCGAACTATACTGCCTTTGATTTGGGTGCATGTAGGTTGTTACAGCCAACTTAAAAATAGAATTAAGAATTTAGGAGACAGAAAAAGGTAAAGGGCAGAAGGTAGAAGGTTAATAGCTGACTGCAATAGCGATAAAGGTTTCCATGTCCGTTTCAGAGGCACTATGCGCGGAAAATTAATTGTCTTCGAGGGCGTTGAAGGCTGTGGTAAAACAACTCAACTGAAACGATCGCAGCAATGGTTCATCGACAGCGGCTGGCAATCGTTGCTACAGGCAAAAGGCTATGTGTCACAGCTCATCACGACCCGCGAACCGGGCGGCACTGACTTGGGCGTAAAGGTACGCCAACTGTTGCTGGAACAATCTATAGCGGAAGCTATGCAAAGTCGCGCTGAATTATTGCTCTATGCTGCCGATCGCGCTCAGCACGTAGACGGCTACTTAACCCCACAATTGCACCAGAGCACCCTGATTTTGTGCGATCGCTACACCGATTCCACGATCGCTTACCAGGGCTACGGACGTGGTATCGACCTTAAACTGATTAGTCAGCTCAACGATATTGCAACGGGTGGACTAGAAAGTGACCTCACTCTTTGGCTTGACCTGGATGCTGAAACAGGGCTGGCAAGAACTCGTCAACGTGGCACCCTCGATCGCATTGAGCAAGCCGATGTTTCTTTTCACCACCGCGTTCAGCAGGGCTTTACCGAACTTGCTCAACGTTATCCTCAACGGATCACCCATATCGATGCCTCTCCTCCCGAAACCGAAGTCGCTGAACAAATTCAGGCAGTTTTAAGCCAAAAGTTTAGTGAATGGTACGGTGTGGAAAGGATAAAAGATAAAGGCTAAAAACGGTTCATTCTTTATCCTTTAGACTTCATCCTTTACCTCTCCATGTCTCCTTTCGCGCCTCTTATCGACCAACCTCAGGCGGTTGAACTGCTGTCTCAAGCCGTTGCCAAAAATCGGATTGCCCCTGCTTACCTCTTTGCAGGCAAACCTGGCGTGGGAAGGCGACTGGCGGCTGAGTGTTTTCTATCGCTCCTATTCACCACAGAAACGTCCGCGATCGCCCCTCCCAAAGCATTACAGCGTCGCATTCAAGAGCGCAACCATCCCGATTTGTTGTGGGTTGAGCCGACGTATTTGCATCAGGGCAAGCGGCTCTCGATCGCAGAGGCGACGGAAGCGGGCCTGAAGCCGAAATCACACCCTGTTGTGCGGCTTGAGCAAGTGCGCGATATTGCCCGCTTTCTCTCGCGTGCACCGCTAGAAGCCGCGCGATCGGTTGTCGTGATTGATCAGGCAGAGACAATGGCAGAAGGCGCGGCTAATGGACTGCTAAAAACGCTCGAAGAACCTGGTCAAGCAACGCTTATTCTGATTGCCCCCGGAGTCGAGTCGTTGTTACCAACGCTCGTTTCTCGCTGCCAGCGCATCCCGTTTTACGGGTTGACAGCAAATGGTATGGCGCAAGTGCTTCAGCGATCGGGACATGGTGAGATGCTGCAGCAGCCTGACGTATTGCAGTTGGCTCAGGGTAGCCCCGGTGCCGCGATCGAGCACTGGCAGCAGCTTCAGGCAATTCCCGCAGAGCTTTTACAAGCTGTTACCACTCCACCACGCACATTTCGAGAAGCCCTGAGCCTTGCTCGCGATATTGACAAAACGTTAGAGTCAGACTCTCAGCGCTGGCTGATCGGTTATCTGCAACAAACCTACTGGCAGCAAAGCTGCACGGCTCAACAGCCAAACCCTGCATCGGTCAGTTTATTAGAACAGGCGCGCTTACACCTTTTGCGTAGCGTCCAACCTCGACTGGTTTGGGAAGTGACGCTGCTTCATTTGGCGGGTGCGGCTCAGCGATCGCGCTAAGGATTGCTCTGGGGATAAATGATCTGCGGGTAAACAATGATCGGCTGCACAGAGGTGGCAGAAGGCGATCGATAGCGCACTCCATACTGCGGATCGATGTAGACCTCTGGTTCTGGTCGAGTCGTTGTCGTTACGGTTTGAGTGTTGTAGTAAGGCGCATAGGGCGCGGTGACGATCGTCGGATTAACCAACGTTGAGTTACGAATCGGGCTGTTAATCACCGTGGGATTAATCAACACTGAGTTATTTACGTTACCCCGATACTGGACATTACCCGGCTGACGATAAATATATTGCGACGAATAGCCACTCGATGGATAGTTGCTAGGAGTCCCAATTTGCACGGAAAGACCGCTACCATAGCCAGGCTGCACGATCGTCTGCACAGGATTGTAGATCGAACCGCCAAAGGGGACAACGGGCGGAAAATTGATGACCGATCCTGCGTTGGGAGAGCTGTTGTTCTGCACCCGAATGAATGGTCTGGCATTTGCAGCAGGCATCCACGTAGCCAGCCAAATTGCAGTCAGCAGGATGGATGCACCCGCAGCAAGAGAAAACGGCAAATGAAAAAATTGTTGAGGTGCGGCTGCTTTACACCATTGCAGGGGAGGTTTAGTCATCGGTTTTACCACTCAAGAAGGAACCATACATGATCGACGCAACCTTCACTACCTGATTGGCCGCAGCATGAAACCGTAAGTGCTCACTGCGATCCCTCTTAACTCAGGACTACTTTCTAGCCTAACGTGTTCCGATAGAATGGAGGAAACGAGGCAGACAATTTAAATCCCAGACAGCTTAAATCCCGTTTGGTTTAAGAACGCTTTTCCAACCATCTTGTTGTCCACGTCTTCTTTAACGCTTGTGAGTTCAGATGCCATCGACACGGCTAGAGCCGACTATCAGGCTGGCAAAGCCGCCTTTGAACGGGGTGAATACCGCAAAGCAGTGCAGTCTCTAGAGTCTGCAAATACACTGGTGCCGCCGATGACTCGCTTCGGCGGCGAAGTGCAAATCTGGTTGGTGACGGCCTATGAAGCGTTGGGGCAACGATCGGACGCACTCGCACTTTGCCGTGAGGTGAGCCGCCATCCAGATCTACAAATTCGCAAACAGGGTCGTCGCCTTCTCTACATCCTGGAAGCACCTCGGTTAACGACTCGTCCAGAGTGGTTGACCCAAATTCCTGACTTGACTGCTTTAGGCGATCGAGATGAGCGCGATCGCACCGCTGCTGGCACAATCTCGCCGACCAAGCCGCCTGAGAAGCCAGCCTTTCAGCTTGAAACGGTGGTTGATCCCAGTCAAGTCAGTACGCAAGATAACCGCTTTGTTTGGGTGGCGCTCGGTGCAGCAGTCCTCTTGCTGGGCGGACTGCTGTGGTTCATGTAGCAACGCCTCCTTTTTGCGGATCTTCGCGTATGCTGAACTCTCGTAAGCTGTTGTTTCTACTCCCGAAACCCATGACGCTAACGAGCGGTATCCGCACACCACAACTCCTACAGGTTCTGATCCGTCGATCGCAACAGGTTCTAACCCGCGCCTTTCATCGATCGAGTCAAGTTTGGTTAATGCTGCTGCTCTCACTATTGCTGTCTGGCTGCGTGCGGTACGACGTGGGCGTTCGGTTTGACAGCCCCAACCGGGGGGAGTTTACGCAGCACATCCAGCTAGAAGAACGGCTGCAACAGTTGAGTGGTACCACGGCTCAGCAATGGCTGAAGCTGATTGAGCAGCGGAGTCAGAAGCTCGGCGGGCGCATCGAGCACCTGCCAGATAACGATCTACTTGTGACCATTCCATTTACAAGCAGCGGTGATTTAGAGAGAAAGTTCAACCAGTTTTTTAGCTCATTAGAAAAAGATAGCCCTGCTGCCGCGATTGCGCTGCCACCAATTGCTTCCCGCTTTACCCTGGCGAACAGTAATTTATTGCTGGTCGAGCGCAATCACCTTCGGTATGAGTTGGATCTACGATCGCTGGGGGTGCGATCGTCAAGCGGCAGTTTGTTACTGAGTCCCACCTCTCTGGTTGATCTGGAATTTCGGTTGCAGACGCCTTGGGGTGCGAAAAGCCTGACTGCTGCGAATAGTAAGGCACCCAACAGCGATCCGTCTGGAAAAACGCTAGTGTGGCAATTGGTGCCTGGCGAATTGAATCAGCTCGAAGTGGTGTTCTGGCTGCCTAGTCCACTGGGAATTGGCACCCTGGCGATCGTCCTTGTCATCCTGATCGGACGCTTTTTAAAGGACCCACGTTCACCAGCAGCACCCGAAAACCATCCAACCGTCTGAAGGTTTAGACCAAACACTTGGTTTTGGCACCATTCGCATCCGGCACCTTTAGAGGAAAGCTCCGCACTTTGACAGATGAAAGACTGTCTCGACCTTACTCCAGAACGTGTCGTTTTATGGCAAGTTGGATTGTACACTTCTGCTAGAAAGCCTTTGCGACAGGTTTTGCGATGCGCCGTTCAGCCAAACTCCAGCGTTTATTGATTTTCGGTCTGAGCGGCCCGATCGTGGCGTTAAATATCTGGCTGCTATCCCAGGTATTCCGTTACTTTGAGCATCTGATTACGCTCTTTGCGATCGCGGCGATTTTGGCCTTCTTGTTGAACTACTCTGTACAGTTCTTCGAGCGTGCCCATATGACGCGACCCCAAGCTGTTACCGTAGTGCTGCTCATCACCTTCACGCTGCTAGTGATTGTGGGCGTGACGTTGGTGCCGCTCTTAATCCAGCAGACCACCTTACTGCGAGATTCGATTCCAGGGTGGCTAGAAGCGAGCCGTCATAATCTCCAATCATTCGACAACTGGGCCAAAACACGCAACTTGTCAATGGATTTGCAAAGCCTGACAGGTCGCATCAACGCCCAAATTGAGAGCCAGATTCAACTGCTGGCGGGGCAGGCGTTGGGGCTAGCGCTAGGTACAGTGGGGGGCCTCATTGACAGCATCCTGGTGCTGGTGCTGGCGTTTTACATGCTGCTGTACGGCGATCGCCTCTGGCATGGACTCATTCATCTGTTACCGCCCCATATCGGGATTCCCTTAGGCGTTTCGCTGCGGCTAAATTTTCAGAACTTTTTCATTAGCCAACTGCTGTTAGCCATTTTCATGACCGCTGTTTTGATTCCCATTTTTTTGGTCCTCAAGGTTCCCTTTGCCCTGTTGTTTGCCCTCTTGATCGGCGTTGCTGAATTGATCCCCTTCATTGGCGCGACGCTGGGTATTGGGTTAGTGACCTTGCTGATCATGCTGCAAGATTTTGGCTTGGCGGTTTGGGTCGGCCTGGCTGCAACCATTGTCCAGCAGATTCGCGATAATGTCCTTGCGCCACGCATGATGGGCAACTTTACCGGACTGAACCCGATCGTCATCTTCCTCGCACTGCTTATTGGGCTTCAAGTGGCAGGTTTCCTGGGAGTTCTGGTTGCAGTGCCGATCGCTGGGACAATCAAAGGGACGCTGGATGCTATGTACAGCAAGCAATCTCAGGTTGTGACTCGGAGTGTTCTTTCTCACGATCCCCCGCTTCGGGATTAAGCTAGACACAGGCGGATGCAGGCTCAACGGCATCTTTGCAACCAGAGGCGCGATCGGCTAGCAAACCTTCAAACAATTGATCCACATTTGCCTATTTTCTGCTTTCGTCTGCTACAAATTTGATCAGCCTGTTCAAACGTGAACGAATTAGAGCAGTTATGCTTAGCTAGAGTTTCGGCTGTGGATATGACAGGCTCAAAGCCGTCTATTAAAAGGCTGGGTACAGTCCCAAGCTTTTATCCATAGCGATTCAATTAGCATTCGCTCTCTGAAGCAACGGCAATCCATCGCAAGCGTAGGAAGTTCAATATGCGGCAAATTAACTTTGTCATTATTTTCGTCATCTGTCTCGCTCTTGTGCTGTTTGGTATTGAAAACACCGACCCAGCCGTCATTCGAGTTGCTCAAGGCATTGAGCTACAAGCCCCCCTCGCGATTGAACTCATCATGGCAATGGGCATTGGGGCTGTGATGGCATGGGTGTTTAGCGTGTGGACTCAGCTTCAGCGGGTCATTGACACCAGAAAAGACCTGAAAGTTAGAGACGTTCGCATTCAAGAGTTAGAAGAGAATGTGGAGCGCTATAAAGCCGAAATCGAAGAGCAGCAGCGTCTGCTTCCAGCCGCTAAGCCTCGTCCAGGCGTAGAGCAGGATGCTGAAGCCGAAGTTTATGCTCAGTGAAGGTTAAACGTTTTGAGTTAGAACAATCCGTTCAAAACTCCCTTCTTCATGCGTGATCTCTCGATTCTTCTTGCCCTGAGTTAGCATACAAAAAATGGCGATCACTGACCTGATTACACCGCTTAGCCTCTGGAGTCTGTGGGTACCGCTGCTGTTATTGGTTGCGATCGTGGTTGCAGCAGTCTGGTTTGCTCGGATTCCCCTTCGGTAGGTTCATTCATGCCCCTATCTCTCGCGCAAGATGCGATCGCGTTTCTGATTGATTTGGCAGAACGGGGTGAAATCGATCCGTGGGATGTCAAAGTCATTGAGGTGATCGATCGCTTCTTAAGCACCTTGACTCCGCTCAGTAGCGGACGTGAACCCTATGAAGCCACCCTGTCTCAATCGGGACAGGCGTTTTTGTATGCCTCCATGCTGGTGTTACTCAAGGCAGACAGCCTCTCTCAACCGGAACCTGTCGCTGAGACTGAAACTGAAGCCGAAATGGCGTTGTTCGATCCAGAAGGCTTGTCTGGCTCATCGTTGCCCGCGAACCTGGAACGTCAAATTCGTCGTCGTGCAGTGGCTCAACCGCCGCAACGACGACGGGTCACCCTCAAAGAGTTGATTGATCAACTCCGCACGATCGCGACAGCGTTGGATGATCCCACCCCACGATCGCGGGCACGTCGTCCCCGACAGCAGTCTCGTGGGCAAGCCGTTCGCGCGATCGCCCAGCTTGCTCATCAGGAAAACTTATCCGAAATGGCGGTAGCGCTGGAGCAATTTTTTATTGATCACTGGGAGACCATCTCTAAGGGAAAAGACTGGCTCGATTTTGATTTGCTTCTAGAGCTATGGTCACAGGCCAGCGACTACAAAGCCTCGATTCCGCATGATCCTCACGCAGGAAATGCCACCCACGACCGCGTCGGGATTTTTTGGGCGTTGTTGTTGCTGTCGGCGCAATCAAAAGTCGAACTTGCACAAGAGGAGTTTTATCAGGATCTCAAAATTCAGTTGCTCTCAGAGCAGGCATTGTCTGACCTCACAGACTGGTCAGCACGTGCTTCGCTCGATTAAGCTTGTTAACATTGTGGTTGACATCCGCTTGATGTCAGCAAAAGCGTGCGATCGTCTGCGAAGACCGTGTCCACGCCTCTGAAACAAAACTTAACTATAGATGTGATGAAGCATCTGTCGTGTTTCACTAGGGCTTTACAAAGAGTCATTCGTTTGATGTTTACTCGGCTTAAAGATCACCTAGCATCAGCATAGAGCAATGGTTAGAGGCCAGCCATTTTAAGTTTTAAACATAGTTAGCTAACATCTAGTGGCGAAGGTTTGGGGAGATGAACGATCTATGAAAGCCATGATTCTGGCCGCCGGTAAGGGAACCCGTGTCCGTCCCATCACGTACACCATTCCAAAACCCATGATTCCAATTCTGCAAAAGCCTGTGATGGAGTTTTTGCTGGAGTTGCTGCGGCAGCATGGGTTTAACGAAATTATGGTCAACGTAAGCCACCTGGCGAGCGAAATTGAAAGTTATTTCCGTGATGGACAGCACTTTGGTGTACAAATTGCCTATTCGTTTGAAGGTCGCATTGTCGAGGGCGAACTCGTAGGTGAGGCGATCGGTTCTGCGGGTGGTATGCGCCGCATTCAAGATTTTTCTCCCTTCTTTGACGATACCTTTGTGGTACTGTGCGGTGACGCCTTGATTGACCTGGATTTGACCGCTGCGGTGAAGTGGCATCGTGAAAAAGGCTCGATCGCGACGATCGTCATGAAGACGGTGCCAGAAGAAGAAGTGCCCAGCTATGGGGTTGTGGTCACTGATGATGAGGGTCGGGTCAAAGCCTTCCAGGAGAAACCGTCGGTTGAAGAGGCGCTGAGCAACTGCATTAACACTGGGATTTACATTTTTGAACCCGAAATCTTTGACTATATTCCTCCTGGCGTAGAGTTTGACATCGGTGGTCAGCTTTTTCCTAAGCTGGTTGAGAAGGGCGCTCCTTTCTACGGTGTACCGATGGACTTTGAGTGGGTAGACATCGGTAAAACGCCCGACTACTGGCGAGCCATTCGCAGCGTGCTCAATGGTGAAGTCAAAAACGTAGAAATTCCCGGTCGTCAAGTGGCACCCGGCATTTACACCGGACTAAACGTATCGGTAAATTGGGACAAGGTGGACATTCAGGGGCCTGTCTACATCGGTGGTATGACCCACATCGAAGATGGAGCCACGATTATTGGCCCCACCATGATTGGCCCCAACTGCTGGATTTGCAGTGGGGCTACCGTAGACAATAGCGTCATTTTTGAATACGCACGACTGGGGCCAGGGGTACGACTGGTAGACAAGCTGGTCTTTGGTCGCTATTGCGTGGATAAGACAGGCGCGACGATCGATGTCCAAGCCGCTTCTCTGGATTGGCTCATTACCGATGCCCGTCAGGTGCTCCCGTCCCACCCACCCGCCGAGCGGCAAGCGATCGCTGAACTACTCAACGCTGACAGCAAAAGCATTGGCGTTTAACTTGTCTGTAGGGACGTTACACGTAACGTCCCTACAGAATAGGATGCAACCGATTCACAACTAAACAGCCTGCTTGGAGGCCAATTGATCCCTTAAGTCAGCAGGCGCGATCGCCCCATACTCCGTAATGATGGCGCTGATTAAGGCGGCCGGAGTGACATCAAACGCAGGGTTGTAAAACTCAGCGCCAACAGGACAAAGGAGCGTCTCGCCTACCGTATGCACTTCGCTAGGATCGCGCTCCTCGATGGGAATTTGGCTGCCATCAGCGATCGCAAAATCGATCGTGGACAACGGTGCCGCCACAAAAAACGGGATGTTGTGCGCTTTTGCTACCAGCGCCACGCTGTAAGTGCCAATCTTATTAGCGGCGTCACCATTGGCTGCAATGCGATCGGCTCCCACTACTACTGCATCAATCATGCCTCGCTGCATACAGTGTGCTGCCATATTGTCCGTAATGACAGCGACGGGAATACCTTCCTGCACACATTCCCACGCAGTTAACTTGGCACCCTGCAAACGAGGACGGGTTTCGTCTGCGTAGACTCGCTCTAAGCGCCCTTCTCGCCACGCTGAGCGGACAACTCCTAATGCGGTGCCGTAGCCTGCTGTTGCTAACGCGCCTGCATTGCAGTGAGTGAGGAGGCGTAGCTTCTCCGGAGTGGACGGCAATGCCCGCAGCCCATAATCGCCAATGAGATGACACGTTTGCACATCATCGGTATTGATGGCCTTTGCCGTGTCTAGCAACGTTTGCTTCAAATAGTCCACAGGCCCAAGAGTCTGATGGGCAGTTTTAACCATGCGATCGATCGCCCAAAACAGGTTTACTGCTGTCGGACGAGTGGCACGCAATCGCTGAGCAATTGGCTCCAATTGAGCTAGAAAATCGGCGCGATCGCTCGTCTGAATATCACGCGCACCTAAGTAGACTCCATAGGCTGCCGCAACGCCAATCGCAGGCGCACCACGCACAATCATGGTTTCGATCGCGCGTGCCATATCCTCATAGCGGTTAATTTCAACCACGCTATACTCATTTGGCAAGCGGGTTTGGTCGATCAACAGCACGTGTCCGCTGAGCGTCTCGGTGGGCGAACGATCGTTCCAAATAACGGGAAAAACCTGATTGTTAGAAGACATAGGTATGACAAGTGTGTAGCGAGAGCAAAGGGAATCTCTCACCCATACTACTAAACGTCTGGACGCACTAGCGATCGATAGCACCTCACTTCGCGTCCCCTCTCATACCTGTTTAAACCAACAGGTTCTTTCCACAAAATGCTGCCAACGCAAGACCTGCTTTAGTCTATCCCTGCCCATACTGTTAGACCTGACAACTTTGTAGCAAGGTACACAAGTATGAAAAGAGTGTGCTTCTAAGCTTCACACAAGCAGGCAGTTAACACTGTCGGTTGAAAAGTACTGGTTTTAAGGAGGAGGCAGAAGTCGAATGTTAAAGCGATTGCGTGATCAAACGTCTGAGCGATCGGCTTCTGTTTTTTTTGCGATCGGCTTAATCATCCGTGTAGCAAGAACCAGATTTATAGTGGTGTTTTCAATCAATCTAAATCTGCTTTACGGATTGTAGGCTGATCGATGATTCAGCTATGAGGTTCAAGCGCTTTATACCTTTGTATACAGGTATTCGCATTGAGGCTGAGCCACTTTTCTACATCTGGTTTTCTATACTGATTCGATAATCAGGTTGCAATCTGTACTCATTGCGATACAGTCTTAGTCAGTGAATTTTGAGTTAGTGAACGATCAGTTTTGAGCGATCGCGCCAGCGATTTAGACTGCATACACAAGACTAACGGTTGATAACTTTTACAGAGGATGAAGCGATGCCTGAAGTAACCACTCCTGCTCACAAAGCTGGCGACTTCTTTGTTGATTACGAAGAAAAAGTATTTGAAGATGTGAAAGCTGAACCCGGTGAAAAAGCGTTGGTAACCTTTCACACCGTTGCCTTTGAAGGGTCAATCGGTCTGGTCAACCTGCTGCAAGCACTGCGTCTGCTGCGGAAAGGCTTTGAAACCTCGGTCTTGCTCTATGGGCCTGGCGTCACGCTAGGCGTGCAGCGCGGCTTTCCCAAATTGGGCGACGCGGCTTTCCCTGGTCATCAAAACTTTAACGACCAGCTCAGCAAGTTCATGACCGAAGGTGGCAAGGTGTACGCCTGCCGTTTTGCACTTCAGGCACTCTACGGACACGGCGAACCCTCGCTGATGCCCGGCATTCGCCCCATCAGCCCTCTAGACGTGCTGGATTTGATCTTGCTGCACCGCAAAGATAATGCCTTCATTCTGGATACGTGGACGGTTTAGAGAGTGTTGAGTTAATAGTTTTGGGTTTTGAGTTGGAGGCTTCCATCCACTTGAAACTCAAAACTCATCACTCAAAACTATTAACTTGTATTTGGAGGCGCTGTGGCTTATTCACGCACCGTTAGAGCGGCAGCAGTGCAGCTTAGCCCTGTACTGTTCAGCCGGGATGGGACGACAGAGAAGGTGTTGCAGGCGATCGCCAGTGCTGCCAAAGAGGGTGCACAGCTAGTCGTCTTTCCAGAAACGGTTGTCCCCTACTACCCCTACTTCTCGTTTGTGCAACCGCCCGTTCTGATGGGCAAAGAGCATATGCGGCTCTATGAAGAAGCCGTCGAAATTCCCGGTGCCGTGACAGATGCGGTGAGTCGCGCGGCCCGTTCCTACGAGATGGTGGTCGTGCTGGGCGTGAATGAGCGCGATCGTGGCTCCGTTTACAACACGCAGCTTATCTTTGACGCGGATGGTTCCCTGTTGCTAAAGCGGCGCAAAATTACCCCAACCTACCACGAGCGCATGGTCTGGGGTCAGGGCGATGGGGCTGGCTTGACCGTACAAGAGACGGCTGTGGGCAAAGTTGGCGCGCTGGCATGCTGGGAGCATTACAATCCTCTGGCGCGATTTGCGCTGATGGCACAGCACGAACAAATTCATTGCGCTCAGTTTCCCGGTTCGATGGTAGGGCAGATTTTTGCGGATCAGATAGAAGTGACGATTCGCCACCATGCGCTGGAGTCTGGTTGCTTTGTGGTGAATGCAACCGGATGGTTGTCGCCAGAGCAGGTAGGACAAATCACAACCGATGAAACACTCCAAAAAGTGCTAGGTGGGGGATGCCACACCGCCATTATTGGCCCCGAAGGGAACCATCTCTGCCCACCGCTTACAGAAGGTGAGGGCATGGCGATCGCAAACCTCGACTTTTCGCTCATTACCAAACGCAAGCGCATGATGGATTGTGTAGGCCACTACTCACGACCTGATTTGTTGCAACTGCGGCTAAACCCAAGCCAGTGGTCAGTAGTTAGTGGCTTACAGGATGAAGGCACCGGACAGCCAGCCGCCGTAGAACCCCTGAATATTCCTCGATCTGAGTTTCTTGCGCTGGAACCATAGGTATTTTAGGGATCAGGGGGCAGGTAGAAGTTTTGAGTTTTGAGTTGAAGAACAATCAGCGGTCAGCCATCAGCAGTCAGCCCCCCCTTCTGACTCCTGACTCCTGACTTCATCTTTTTACCTTCTGCCTTTTACCTTTTACCTTTCCCCCACTCCCACCCATGAACAAGCAGCAGTTAATTACAGACCTTCAAACGCAAGGGTTGCGGTTAATGGAAGAAACGGGTGCTTCTGGACGAAAGGGTGGGGCTGGCCCTTCTGATCACAAGGCGGTGACGATCGAAGGCACAACGGTTATGGTGCCGATCTATACAGGTGCTGCGGCCCGATCGCCCTACGCTGTCACGATCGATGCCACCCTCGACCAAACGCTGTTGCATCGCGGCGATGAATTAGTTGCGCCGATTGCCTTTCCGCACCAGCCCAAGTTTTACGGTCTCACAACAGCGGACGGTATTCCCTATTGGAAGATAGCCCTGCTGCACAGTCATGATGTGCTGGCAACTACGGTGTTGCAAACCTGTATGCGCTACAGCGATGCCGCTACCTCCTGTCAGTTTTGCGCGATCGGTCAATCGCTGGAGGCTGGTCGGACGATCGCCCGCAAAACGCCTGCTCAACTGGCAGAAGTCGCAGAAGCGGCTGTGCGATTGGATGGGGTAAAGCACATGGTGATGACCAGCGGTACGCCCAATACGAGCGATCGGGGCGCGGCTTACCTAACCGAATGCGCCAGAGCGATCAAAAACCGGGTGGCATTACCGATTCAGGCCCAGTGCGAACCACCCGACGACTTTCTCTGGTTTGAGCGCTTGCAAGCAGCAGGGGTTGATGCGATCGGCATGCACCTGGAAGCCGTTGATCCCCAAGTGCGCGCCCAAATCATGCCCGGAAAAGCCACGGTGTCGGTGGACTATTATTACGAAGCCTTTGCCGCTGCCGTTAAAGTGTTTGGGCGAGGGCAGGTCAGCACCTATCTGCTGGCAGGGTTGGGCGACGATTTGCCGACGCTACTAGCTGCCTGCGATCGACTGGTGACGATCGGCGTTTACCCCTTTGTCGTGCCCTTCGTCCCGATTAGCGGCACTCCCTTAGCCAACCACGCGCCACCCACCAGCGAATTTATGCTCGCCCTCTACCGTCAAGTGGGTGCCATGCTCAACCGTGCGGACTTATCCTCCAGCGACATCAAAGCCGGATGCGCCAAATGTGGTGCCTGCTCTGCGCTTTCAACGTTTGAAGACGTTGTTAGTTGTTGATTGTTAGAGAGGGTGAGCAGTACAGCATAGAGAAAGATATTTAAAACTCAAAACTCAAAACTCATTCCCCCTGCCCATGTCCACCCATTCTTACTGCTTCAAATTAGCCACGTCGCCTTCGGATGTGAGCGGTTACTTTGCGTTGCGGCATGCAATCTTTGTCGAGGAGCAGCGGTTGTTTCAAGGCAGCGATGTGGATGAGATGGACGCGATCGCCTACCCGATCGTGGCGATGGCGGTAGAGGCACAGAGGCGCGAGGGTTCAGGAATGCTGGTTTTGCCGTTGACGCATCACCCTGTACTGGCACATTCGGCTCAGCCGACGCAACACCCATCAGAGCAGAATGTTTTGCCGTTGACCCATCATCCTGTGCTGACCCACTCTGCACAATTGATGCCACACTCTGTAATGGGGGTTGTAAGGATTTACGAGCCAGAGCCAAGGCTCTGGTACGGTGGTCGATTAGGTGTGCATGAAG
This sequence comes from Stenomitos rutilans HA7619-LM2, assembly GCA_019358945.1. Classification (GTDB taxonomy): domain Bacteria; phylum Cyanobacteriota; class Cyanobacteriia; order Leptolyngbyales; family Leptolyngbyaceae; genus Stenomitos; species Stenomitos rutilans. The sequence goes on from JAHHIE010000078.1 coordinate 25,563, forward strand.
ACCATCGCCGTGCAGCCCGGATTGGGAAAGGCTTGATTTACAAAGCCGTGACGACTGCCAATACGTGGGGGTGCGATCGCTTTCTGGCAACCGTACAGCTTCAAAACGTCCGCTTCTTTCAACGGCAGCACTGGTATTCTCTGAAAGAGATGACCATTCACGGACTACCGCATCATTTGATGGAGGCCGATTTGAACTACTATCCACCCAGCAACGAGCAGCGTCCAACCCTTTCAACCTTTACCAAAGAAGCATCTTGAAGCTGGCAGATCTGGTGGCACACTTACAGCGATCGCTGGGTATTTTGCACAAGCAGGATATTCAAGTAGCGGCGAGGCTGTTGGGGGCGGCAAGTGAGGGGAGAGAGGAGAGGGGAGAGGGGTCAAGGTTTGGCGAAAGCAGTCAACAATCAGCAGTCAGCCATCAGCATCAACTCAAAACTCAAAACCCAAAACTCAAAACTCAAAACTCGGCGGTCAGCAACCAGCGGTCGGCGGTCAGCCATCAGCATCAACTCAAAACTCAAAACTCTCTAGCGAAGCGGCGCAAAGCGCTACTCAAAACTCTATCCCCCACTCCTCACTCCTCACTCCTCGGCGACGACTGCGCGGCTATCCCCGACGGCTCCGGCTACCTTCTCATGGCAGCGGAGGGCATGTTGCCATCGCTTGTAGAAACAGAACCCTGGTTTGCTGGTTGGTGTGCGGTGATGGTGAATGTGAGCGACATTTACGCAATGGGAGGCACCCCGATCGCAGTGGTAGATACCATCTGGAGCCAAACCACTGCAATGAGTGAACCGCTGCTGGATGGGATGAAGGCAGCAGCAGCGGCTTACAACGTACCGATCGTGGGTGGACATACGAATGGGCATAGTCCCTACAACGCTTTGTCTGTGGCGATTTTGGGACGGGCAGAGCAACTCATTACTAGCTTTGACGCCCAACCGGGCGATCGCCTGCTGTTAGCAACCGACTTTCGCGGCAAGCCCCACTCTAAACATCCCTTCTGGAATGCCGCCACGACTGCTGATTCGATGCAGTTGCGCGATGATCTGGCGCTACTACCATACCTGGCAAACGCCGGACTGTGCCACGCGGGCAAAGACGTCAGCATGGGTGGCATGTTGGGCACTTTACTGATGCTGCTCGAAACCTCAAACTGCGGTGCGGTACTCGATTTAGAGACAATACCACATCCACCAGACTTACCACTGGAACGGTGGCTGCTCTGCTTTCCCAGCTATGGCTTTTTGCTGAGCGTGCATCCAGAAAAGGTAGAAGCCGTGCGATCGCTGTTCCACGAGCGCGATTTAATTTGCGAGGCGATCGGCACCATCCAGACAACACCACAGCTCATTCTCAAAGACGCAACAGCATCAGCCATCTTTTGGGATCTGTCAGCCCAACCACTCACTGGCTTTTCCCCTCCTCACTAAACCCTCAAACGTCAACCATCCTTCTCCCCCACCATTTACCTTCTCCCTATCCCCCCATCCCCCATCTCCTCCACCCTCCCCTACCTATCAAAATCAGCCAGCGTATGCGATGTAGAGTATAAGTTTTAATGAGAATCAATACGAGCCGCTACCGTGCGATCGCCCTAGTAGCCCAACATGACACAACACACGCTTACGACCTTCGCCAATGGCAAGCAGGCGATCGTTCTCTCGCTTGATCCAACAGAAGATCTTGCCACCACGTTGCAGGCGGCGGGGCTTCAAACTACCGCTCCTGCGCTTGTCATCATTGGTGGTGCGAGCCAGATGACTCAGGAGAGTATTGATCGCGTTCATCAACTGTTCCAGACGGTGCTGGCTCCCCTCGCCGAAGCGCTCAACGCTGTCGTTATTGATGGCGGCACCGATACTGGCGTAATGCAAATGATGGGACAGTCCCGGACGGCAATGGAAGCAACATTTTGTCTCCTTGGGGTGGCACCTGCTAGCAAGGTTTCGTTGCCGGGTAAGAGCAACCCCAATGGTGAACCGCTAGAGCCAAATCATACTCATTTTGTCCTCACGCCCGGTACTGAGTGGGGAGATGAGTCTCCGTGGATTAGTGCGATCGCATCGTTACTGGCTGCTGATCGGGGCGCTGTGACTGTTCTAATCAATGGTGGTGCGGTTTCGTTACTGGAAGTGACAGAAAGCCTCCAGGCTGGCAGACCCGTCGTGGTGATTGCAGGAAGTGGTCGCTTGGCAGACGCGATCGCCACAGCGATCGCCTCACCCGAAGCATTGCAAAGAGACGCGATCGCGCCCCTGCTTGCGTCAAAGCATCTGCTTGTGTTCGATCGCGATAAGCCATTGTCTGCGCTCACTGATTTATTGAAAAAGCATTTAAGGCATCAAAACTGAGCTGTAGGAATCCGACTTAATTTGTGCCCGTAAGGGTGAATTAGCTTTCAGCTTCTAGCTTTAACTGCTGCCTTCTGCCCACTCACTTCGAGAGGTAATCCAGCTAGCAGACTGATTAACAGTTACGCTGTAATGTTGAGTAATAAGTATTTCATCTTTAAACTTGCTCCATGCACCTGCTGCCTTTCCGGTTCGGAAGATTAGCTCGTTGGTTAACGCAGATCAGCTTCACATTACTGCTCCTTACTCTTTCTGTTAAAGCACAGCAGATGACTGAGACTTCTTCTGATCGCGATACCATTCGTTCGGTCATTCAGCGGCAGCTACAAGCCTTTCAGAGGGACAATGCGGAAGAAGCGTTTACATATGCCAGCCCTGAAATTCGTGCCAAGTTTGGGACAGCTAAAAACTTCTTTCAGGCGGTGAAAACGAGCTATGCCGCAGTCTATCGACCGCGATCGGTCATGTTTGAGAAACTTGTCATGGTACAGGGCATTCCCACACAGGAAGTCGTATTGCTTGACCCGAATGGTGATTTAGTCAAAGCGCTTTACTTGATGGAAAAGCAGCCCGATGGCACCTGGAAAATCAGGGGGTGCTTGATCGTGCCGATGCAGGGACAGACCATTTAAAGCAATTCTTGCTTAAATACGCTACAGTTCAAGCCTTTCGGTAAGCAGGTGGGTCGAATTAAATCTAAGATGGGCGTAGGTAGGTTGCAGCATGAAACTCCTACCGTTTGCGAAGCGTTCTAAAGGAGAGGCTTTACACCTGCATGGCTGACGCTACTGCTTTTCTAGAATGCCGTAACAGCTTCACTCATTCTACAAATCATTGTGCCTTCCTACTGATGGGATGTAGGGCAATAGGTATGGCGATGCCAGTAAATACGGTTGTGAATCCGAAGTCGATCGCTTTCAAGCAATGAGAGCGATCGACTTCCAGTTATGGCACCCATTCGGCGAGACACATGCAATCCACCCGACATTCCGCCCTTTGAAGTGTCACATTGAGCGTTTAGCGGCATAAGTTTCTCAAGGCTTTGGCAAAGTGGGTGGGGTATTAGCAACGAGTTGATAGTGCAAAACCTCGACCATCTCGGCCTT